>HF998301.1 GCA_000433735.1 Clostridium sp. CAG:167 | reverse complement strand
TGTGTCTGATTATGAGGGATAGGATGAGAAATGTCAAGGAAAAAAGAAACCCCTCTTGGTACAAAATTATATACCAAAAGGGGAATAGTAGAATACCATTATTTTTTATTCTTAAAATAATGCTCACACGAGTTGTACAACTTCACTCCTGACTGTTCTTTTGTTCCATATATCTTTGAACCGATAACGATATTTTCCTCCGAAACAAAAGACAGTCTGTAATCATTTTTACCATCTGATAAATTAATACCATAGTCCCAGCCGGTGCTATCCACTTTTCGTCCCTTTTTGAGTTTTACCTCGTTTAATGCATTTGCGAAGTCACAGAAATCCGAACTGGGAACATCTACCATATCACCATTTAAACCATTTGTTACATAAATGCTCTTTATTTCATCAGTCGATATGTTTAATATGTCTGTTTCTTTATAAGTAGCAAAATATAGAATTGCAAATAATAGTATGACCGCTGCACCTATCATTACAATTATTCTATACTTTTCCTTTGTTTTCAAAATCAAGTTCCCCCCTTTATTAGTTTATGCAGTCAAGGACTTTAAATGTTTGGTAAATAGTTACTGCTTAGAAGCTAATAAGGCTTCCAGTTCTTTGATTCTGGCATCTTTCTCGCTGGATATTCTTTTAAGCTCAGTATCTTTTTCACGAGATACTCTTTCAAGTTCTGCATCCTTTTCCAAAACTTC
>HF998300.1:2413-4067 GCA_000433735.1 Clostridium sp. CAG:167 | reverse complement strand
TGAATTCCTGGTTGATAAACCGCCGCAACGGTATCGTGCGGAAGATGAAAGAACTGGAGATGTGGATTCGAAAAAGGGTATCCATGGTGGAAAAATTAAGATTTGTGACGGCGTTTATAAGAGACATGGCGGCGTATGTATTCCTGGTATATCAGGTAACCATGGGAGCCATTACTTTGAGTGAATTCGTCCTTTTGTTCGGGGCAGTTACCGGATTTTCTGCCTTTGTGGAATCCCTTGTGGACAATTGGATGATGTTAAGAAAGGGAAAAGACGGCATGAACCATGTGAGGACTTACCTGGAACAGCCGGACGAGGAAATGGAACAGGGACACAGCATAGAAAAACTTGCACTTCCCATTTCCATAGAATTTAAGAATGTAAGTTATTCCTACAAAACCATGAAGAACGGCAGCACTTACCGCCATCCGGTGCTGTCCCACTTTAACATGAAACTGGAAGCGGGAGAGAGGGTGGCCCTGGTAGGTGTCAATGGAGCCGGAAAAAGTACCATTGTGAAACTGCTGACAGGAATTTATGAGCCGGATGAGGGCCAGATTTTGTACAATGGGATTCCTGCCGGGCAATTTGCAAAAAAAGAAATCTATCGATTATTTTCCGTGGTGTTTCAGGAGCATTTTATGATGCCGGTTTATCTGGGGGAAAACATTGCCTTGCAGCGTCTGGAAAAACTGGATTAGAAGAAAGTGTGGGAAGCACTGGAAAAAGCGGGGATGAAAAATGTACTGGAAGAAAAGAAGATAACCTTGGACCGGTTTGTAACAAGGTATGTAAGTACGAAAGGTGTGGATTTTTCCGGGGGACAAAAGCAGCGGCTGATGCTTGCCAGAGCACTTTACAAAGATGCACCGGTACTGGTTTTAGATGAGCCCACAGCAGCCCTTGATCCCATTGCAGAGAGTGAGATCTACGAAGATTATGCCAGATATACCGAAGGCAAAACGGCGCTGTTTATTTCCCACCGGTTTGCCAGCACCCGTTTTTCTGACCGTATCCTTTTGCTGGAACAGGGAGAAATTCTGGAGAGCGGTACCCATGAGGAATTGATGGCGAAACAGGGACGATATGCGGAACTATTTAATGTCCAGAGCAGGTATTATGAGGAAGGCGGTGAGAAAGCGGATGAATAAGATAAAAGAAAACTGGAGCAACATTAAACGGGTTCTCCGGGTGATCCAAAAAATAGACAGACATTATTTTCACTGGGTGATGGTTACTCATGTGATCAATGCGCTGGTACCGTGTATGCTTTTGTATCTGTCTTCGTATGTATTGGATGGCATGGCAGACGGAAAAAGTTTTCGCCAGCTGATTGTGACCGTCAGTCTGATTCTGGGAGCGGCTCTTATTTTGAATTTTGTGGCCAGTACGGTGTGGAATCGATGTGAGGTGCGCAGAGATTACATATACAATATGTATGAATCCATGAGAGAAGAAAAGGTCGTCTATATGGATTATTGCCGGGTGGACAGCCCAGAAGTGCGCAGATTGAAGGAACAGATGGAACGGGACAGAAACTGGGGATGGGGTATCAATACACCGATTCTTTGTATCAATGATATTCTCTATCAGATATGCAGCGGAGTGGCAGCCCTTGTTCTGACCTGGCCGGTACTGGGTTACCTGATCCATC
>HF998300.1:1027-2392 GCA_000433735.1 Clostridium sp. CAG:167 | reverse complement strand
CCGGATGGATGACACTGGTATTTCTCGTTATGACGGGCTTGATCCTGCTGCTTTGCAAAGTGAGGATACCCTGGACAAAGAAAATGGAAGACTACAAACAACTGCGTATGAAAGATAAAGATGTGGCAGAGTCCGTACATTTTTTGTGGTCCAATGTGACAGGTGGGTGGTTTAACTATCAGAATGTAAAGGATATAAAGATCTACCAGGGATTTGATCTGATGCGGCGATGGAATCTGGAGGCTGCCTTTTCTAAATCCAATCAAAAACGGTTGGAAGATATGGCAAAGACCCGGGGCGTGGATGAAGTACTGAGAACGGCGGTATTTTCGCTGCTGGAACCGGGAGCATACATCCTTGTGACGATGATGACCATGGCAGGGAAACTAACGGTAGGAAATCTGGTGGCTTTTGCAGGAGGAATGACCCGGCTGTTTAACGGTGTGCTGGGGTGTGTGGTATCGGCCATAGAATTAACTTACAAGGTAAAACAGCAGTGTTCCACATTGGATTATCTGGAACTGGAAAAACAAATGCACGATGGAACGATTCCGGTGGAAAAGCGCAGTGATAATGAATACCAGATTGAATTCCGGCATGTGTATTTTAAATATCCGGGCAGTGAAGAATATGCGCTGAAGGATCTGTGCCTGACTCTGACTATAGGAGAAAAAATGGCAGTTGTGGGCATGAATGGATCCGGTAAAACAACCATGATTAAACTGCTGTGCCGCCTGTATGATGTGACCGAAGGGGAAATTCTTCTAAATGGTGTGGATATCAAAAAATATGACCAGAGGGAATACAGGCAGCTGTTTTCCGTTGTGTTTCAGGATTTTCATATTCTGCCCTATACACTGGGAGAAAATGTGGCAGCCAGCGGGGAACCGGATCCGGAACGCGTGATGGAATGTCTGGAAAAAGCAGGTCTGGGGGAGCGAGTAAGAAACCTGCCGGAGGGACTTCAGACTTTCGTTACGAAACAATACGACGAAAATGGAGTAGAGTTTTCGGGCGGAGAACTGCAGAAAACAGCCATTGCCAGAGCCATTTACAAAGAGTCGCCTTTTGTACTGTTAGATGAGCCGACGGCTGCGCTGGATCCCATGGCAGAATATGAAATCTACCGCAACTTTGATAAAATCGTGGACAAAAAAACAGCCATATATATTTCCCACCGCCTGTCATCCTGCCGCTTTTGCAAAAAGATCGCAGTATTTCATGAGGGGCGGCTGATACAGATGGGAAGCCACGAACAGCTTTTACAGGATACGGACGGCAAATACTACGAAATGTGGAAGGCGCAGGCCAAGTATTACCAGTGATCCGGACAGAACCTTGTAAAAAAATCAAAAGATTTATAAA
>HF998300.1:0-997 GCA_000433735.1 Clostridium sp. CAG:167 | reverse complement strand
GCATTTGTGGCCATTTCGATTGCATCAATCAATGAACTGCCTTCAGATACACAACCAGGTAAGACTGGCACGACAACTGATGATTGAATAAGTGCGTTCTATCCGTTATAATAAAAGCATGACACAGGCACAGTTATATTGCTTTTTACGGGAGGAATCTGGATGAACAAAAGGAGAGAATTTTGGGAGCGCAATGTACGGGCAATCGTGGGGATGCTCATATTTTCAGTGGGGATCAATCTGTTTATTGTACCGGCAGATCTTTATAACGGAGGCGTGCTGGGAATCAGTCAGCTTATCCGGACCGTGTTGGTACGGTATCTGCACTGGTTTTCGGGCACTACGGATATTGCCGGCGTGATCAACCTGGTGTTAAACATTCCATTATTTGCATTGGCATTTATCTGTATAGGGAGGCCGTTTTTCTTCCGGACACTGGTATGCGTGTTCAGCCAGACGCTGTTTTTGAGTTTGATCCCTATCCCGTCCACGCCCCTGATCCAGGATGCACTGGCGGCCAGTATAATCGGTGGGATTTTTGCGGGAGCCGGCATCGGTATATCACTGCAGTCCGGCGGTTCCAGCGGCGGCATGGATATTGTGGGAATGTGTCTGACCAGGCGGTACAAGGGAATCAGCGTGGGAAAAGTATCCCTGGCAGTGAATACGGTTATATATGGGATATGTGCTCTGCTTTTTGGTGTGCAGACCTTTGTGTACAGCCTTATCTATTCGGTGGTAAGCATGTTGATGACGGACCGGACTCACACCCAGAATATCAATTCAGAAGTTGTTATTTTTACGAAAAAGGAACCCACAGAGATCATTGATTATATCGTTCAGAAATTTCACCGTGATGCAACCTGGTGGGAGGCCCGGGGCGGCTACACGGAGGAACGAACTTATATGGTAATCGTAATATTGTCCAAGTATGAGTGTGCACATCTGAGGCGGGAGATCAAGATGGTGGATGAGCATGCCTTTGTTGTGGTAAAAG
>HF998299.1 GCA_000433735.1 Clostridium sp. CAG:167 | reverse complement strand
AATAAAGAAAGTAAGGCAGACTCAGCTATGTGAGGCTGCCTTATTTTATGGTCTTATCAGAAGGATGGATCCATAACGGAGATCTGAATTTACAACCTAAACTACTTATTCGACCTTCAGCATACGATAACCTACTCCTATATGCGTCTGGATATACTGCGGTGACTCTGGACCTGTTTCTATCTTCTTTCTGAGTGTTGACATAAACACTCTTAAGGATGCCACATCATCATCCCAGCTCCTGCCCCAGATTTTTTGTGTAATAAAGGTATGTGTCAGAACTTTTCCTACATTTTGTGATAACAGGCATAACAATTTATACTCAATGGGTGTCAGATGCAGTTCTTCCTCATCCATATATGCACTTCCTGCTGCATAATCTATCCTTAATTTACCATTCTTAAATACGGATTCATTCGCATTATTTGCCTGCATCATGGCAAGTCTTCTGGCTGTTACACGAAGTCTTGCAAGAAGCTCCTCCACAGAAAAAGGCTTTGTCAGATAATCATCTGCTCCATTGTCAAGTGCTTCTATCTTGTCTGCATCTTCACTTCTTGCACTTATGACGATTATCGGCATATTAGACCATGTCCTGATTTTCTTAATCACCTCAATCCCATCCATATCCGGAAGTCCCAAATCAAGCAATGCAATGTCCGGATTATAAGTGGATGCCTGAAGAATGGCTTCTTCTCCGTTTTTCGCCACTATATATTTATAATCATGTGCCTTTAAAGTGGTAGACATTAAATTCCTGACGGATTTATCATCTTCTACCACCAATATTTGAAGTTTATTCATCAATTCTCACCTCTTCCAATGGTAACATAAATGTAAAATTACAGCCCTGCGGCTGATTGTCTGTCAATGTTATCTCTCCGCCGTGCGCATTGATTATGGACTTGCAAAGGGCAAGACCAAGACCAAGACTTCGGCGGCTGTCTGCGACCTTGTTCTCTCCTGTATAAAACATATCAAAAACACGGGGCTTTATTTCCTTTGGAATCCCCGGACCATTATCAATCACACTGACCGCTACAGCCTTTGATTCCTTTTTTGCCACTATGCGGATGGAGGTACCATAAGGTGTATATTTTATTGCATTATCTACCAGATTGATTATTACCTGCACAATCAGTTTAGCATCCATCTTCGCAAGCAGTAATTCATCCTCACAATAAACCTTAATATCATGCCTGTTACGTTTCTGTCTGATATGTGCCAGTGCTTCACTGATAACCTCATCCATAAGCTGTATGGACATATTAAAATTCATTCTTCCTTCTTCTATTCTTGTAACGGAAAGAAGATTTTCCACAATACCAATGAGCCACTGGGAATCATCAAAAATTTCCTTAAATATCTGCTCTCTCATGTCAGCATCCAGTGTTTCATAGTTTGTAAGTACATTCTCCGCATTCCCGCAAATTGCCGTAAGCGGTGTACGCAGGTCATGGGAAATGGCACGTAGCAGATTCGCCCGCAGCTGTTCGTTCTTGGCAAGCACAGCTGCCATTTCCTTCTCCTTCGCATTGCGGTTATTGTCCATTGCCAGAGCACACTCCCCTATGATAGATAACAGCATACCGTTTTCAAAGGAATCCAGTTTCTTTTCAACGTGAATACCTATCACACCATAGACCTTATCATAAATGAGTATGGCAAGATATAAGCACTTCGCATTTGTATACGCATCCGTTGTAGCTCCGCCTCTGTGCCGGTTTTGATAAACCCAATGTGCCGCATTATACTCTAAATCAGAAAACAGTTCTCCACTATTTGCCTCTGGTTTCACCGGAAACAGAAGCCCTTTAGACAGTTTTTCTTCTTTGACGGTATATACCACAACCGAGCGGTTTAATAATTTCATCAACTGTGTTGCCGTAATGTTAATAATATCTTCATCGCTTTTTGCCTTTTGTAAAAGCTGATTCGTATCAAGCAGCACCTTTGTCCGAAATGCGTTCTGGGCTGACATCTTTGCATGGAGCTTTACCTTTGATGCTAATGTTCCTGTCATAATGGAAACTGCCATCATGATCCCAAATGTCACGATATATCTTGAATCATAAGCATGTAGTGTCAGACGCGGCTTTGTAAAAAAGAAATTAAACAGTGTAACACTCATTAAGGAACCGACAATGCCACAGGCATATCCTCTGGTAAATAAAGAAATCAGCAATACCCCCCAAATATAAATGGCGATAATAGTAGCCTCCGTAAAACCAAAATGATAGAATACCTGCCCTAACAAAGTGACACCTGTAAGAAGAAGCAGCATTGTGAAAATATCCTTTGGATGGGATATTGCCAATCTGTACAATACAGAAGCTTCTCTATTTTTATAGGTTGTTCCTAAGCTTCCATCCGGTATAATGTGTATATCTAAGTTAGGTGCAATTTCCGTCAGCTTCTCTGTCAGGGTGGGTTTGCTCCAAAAATGGTGACGCTTGATATTGCTTCGCCCGATAATAATCTGTGTCACACCCGATATTCTGGCATATTCTGCTATCAGGAAAGACACATCCTCTCCATGTGTGATTGCAATTTCAGCTCCCAGCTGTTCTGCCAGCTGAATATTACTCTGTAAACGTTTTTTATCAAACTCATTCATCTTGTCTGTATTTGCAGACTTTACATAAAGCGCAGTAAAACTGCCGCCAAAGGCAGATGCCATTTTAGCCGCAGTCTTAATTATTTTCACATTAGATGGTGATGCAGATAAACAGACCATGATATGTTCTGCACCATTTATATCGCTATGTATTTGTCCCTTTTTCATCTGAATCATCACTTTCTTTCTTGATGGAGTACATTATACCACCTTGATGGAGTAAATTATACCACATTTCAGATTGTTTTCTATCACTTTTGTAAAGTCCGGTATGTCATACTGTTCATTAATTCCGTGTGGGGACTGTCATATAGCAACACATTTATGTCTTCATGATGTTTGCGAAACCTACGAATTTCTTCCAAAATCTCCTCATCTGTCAGTGAGTTGGCAAGCATAACACAGGATGGCTCACAGCTTTCATTTTCTTTCTCGATTGCCTTTCGGTTCACATCTAAAAATTTATCCAGCTTTGTCATCAGATGGAATCCAAATACACCTGACATTGCCAGAATTAATATAATACTGCTCCATACACCCATTATGTTCACCGCCTTTCTTTTTCATTAGATATGGAAACATTTCTGCAATGCCTTATCCTCGCCAAGAACCAGCATTGTCTTGTCAGCAGTCAGAAGGGTATCCGGCGTTACGGATAAATTTGTCTGCCCGTTATCCTTTACTGCTATGATATTGATGTTATATTTTTTACGAATATCAATTTGTCCAATGCTCATACCTAACCATTCCTTTGGAATCGTAACCTCAAATATGGAATGGGCCTCATCCAGCTCAATGTAATCCAGAATGTGATTTGATGTATAACGGATGGCAGCCCATTTTGCAATCTGCTTTTCCGGATATACTACCTCGTCTGCACCATTTCGGAGCAGGAATTTTGCCTGTCCGTCCCGCTCTGCCCGAGAAACAACAAATTTGGCTCCCAGTTCTTTTAACGAACAGGTGGTTTCCAGAGAAGACTGAAAATCATTTCCGATGGTTACGATGCATACATCGTAGTTGTCTACTCCAAGTGAACGTAAAAATTCTTCATTGGTACTGTCCCCAATCTGTGCATTGGTCATAATGTCTATGGTATCATTTATTCTGTCCTCATTATGATCCACTCCCATAACCTGATGTCCTAATTGATGCAGTTGTAATGCAATGTGTTTTCCGAACTTTCCAAGTCCAACAAGTAATATTGATTTCATTTTTTCTTCCTCCTATCCTACCGTCATTTTTTCCTGCGGTAGTTTTGATATTTTTTTACCGCTGCCTGAAAGAGCAGCATAAATAAGTGTTAAACCTCCCACTCGTCCAAGAAACATCAATATCATAAGTATTGTCTGTGAAATAACCCCCAGTTCCGGTGTAATTCCTAATGTTAATCCCACTGTTCCTATCGCTGAAGCTGTTTCAAATAAACAGGTGGAAAATGACAGATCTTCCACAGTACTAATCACTATCGCACCTCCAAAGAAAAGGACAATGTACATCATAAAAATAGTGGCTGCATTTTTTATTGTACTGGTTTCTATTCTCCTTCCAAACATCTGTGCATCTTCTTTTCGTCTGAAACATGCCAATGTATTTGCAATAAGTACCGCCAGAGTTGTTGTTTTCATACCACCAGCCGTAGAACCCGGTGAACCTCCCACCAGCATCAAGACAATTACAATTCCCAGTCCGTCTTTTGTCATCATGGTAAGGTCAGCAGTATTGAAACCTGCAGTTCTCGGAGTCACTGCCTGAAACAGCGAACTAAATATTCTTTCCTGCATTGGCATATCTGCAAAGTCCCGGAAGAAAAAGAAGAATGCCGGAAACAGAATTAAAAGCAAGGAAGTAGTAAGTATTACTTTGGTCTGCATACGGTAACTTTTTATCCGGTACTTGTTTTTTAGAATGTCTTCCCATGTAAGAAATCCGATGCCGCCAATTATAATGAGCAGCATAATTGTAATATTTATCAATGGATGTGAAATATAAGAGGTGAGGGACGCATACTTTGCATTCTCTGTTCCCATCAAATCAAAGCCTGCATTACAAAAGGCTGAAATCGAATGAAAAATTGCCATCCATATACCTTTTACCCCAAAATCTTTTACAAAAACCGGCATCATTATGATTGATGCTGTAAACTCCACCAAGAATGTACCCTTTAATACAAATCCCGTTAATCTGACAATTCCTCCAACCTTCGGTGCGGAGATTGCTTCCTGCATAACACTCCGTTGCATTAAGGATATTTTTCTTCCAGACAAAAGTGCAAATGATACCGCAATCGTAATAACACCAAGTCCTCCTATCTGAATGAGGACCAGTATAATTCCCTGCCCAAACCACGACCAATAAGTTGCCGTATCCTGCACCACAAGTCCTGTTACACATACAGCTGAAGTGGAGGTAAACAACGCCTCGTTAAACGGAGTTATTATCCCTGCTTTTGACGATACCGGTAGCATTAAAAGCAACGCTCCTATCAAGATTACTGCTATAAATCCCCCAATTATAATCTGAAATGAAGTAAATCTGTTCTTTTTATGTATAAAATCTGCCATAGAGCTTATCCTCATATCCTTTTTTTAGATTCATTATGCTATTTCAGAACAAAAGATGGTGTTAGAACATTCGTATGGATATAAAGATTGTATTAAGAAAAGCATTTGCCATTTTCAATAGATGCTTATAAGAAGTAAATAATAATTTTCAATTTACAGTTGACACACGCACCCTCTATTTGATACTATTTATCAAGTAATTTAATATTCCATGAGGGAGTAATTAGCGCGAAAGTGTGATTT
>HF998298.1:60594-61876 GCA_000433735.1 Clostridium sp. CAG:167 | reverse complement strand
AGATTATGGTCCGGCCATTGATAATGGTGTCATTAATGGATCTACGGTTATGACGGACCAGAAAGTATACTGGGATGACTATGATAAGAAGAGTTACAGCCCATCCAATAGTGGGGGAGGATACCGGGGCAGTATGACTATCCGTGAAGCACTGACCCGCAGTATCAATACCATTGCCTTCCAGACCTTTAAGAAAATGGGATCTGAGACGGCTCTTAGTTATCTGGATAAGATGAAGTTTAGTTCCCTTTCTTATGCGGATAATACGGCACCTGCTATATCACTGGGTGGATTTACCAATGGTGTGACGATAAACAACATGTGCCGTGGATATGCGACTATTGCCAATAACGGACAGATGAGTTCCCGTACCTGTCTTGTGAAGGTGGATCATGAAACGAAAGGGAATATTTATACAGCACCGGAACTGGATGATTCCCAGACACAGGTGTTCTCTTCGGATACTGCCTTTATCATGCAGGATCTTTTACAGGGGCCGATTACAGAAGAATTTGGAACCGGACACAGAGCTTACAACAGTAATCAGATCTATGCCGGTAAAACAGGAACGACCAACAGTAATAAGGATGCCTGGTTCTGTGGATTCAGTGCATATTATACGACTTCTGTGTGGATAGGTTATGACACACCGAGAAGAATGCCGGGTATGTACGGTGGTACGTATCCGCTGAAAATATGGTCTGGTTTTATGGACAGTGTTCACAAGAACAAGAAGAAAAAGAATTTTGACATTCCTGCTACCATTGAACTCAGAAGAATGGCTGGCGGAGAATATACCGACAGTAGTAAAAATATATCATATTCGGCGGACAAGCCATATTACAGACAGAGACCGGCTGGATATGATTATTACTCACAGCAGAATGCGGACCGCAAAAAACAATGGGAAAAAGACTACAAGCTGGAAAGTGCTAAGAAAGCAGCTGAAAAAGCAGTAGCCGAGTTTGAAAAATACACCATTAAGAGTGCGCAGGATGCTATTAACTTTGAGACGAAGTACAATGATGTATTGGCTGTGATCGCGCAGATCCCAGATGAATACGAGCAGTCATCTTACAAAGAAAGAGCTGCATCGAAGTACAAATCACTGCAGGAAGAAGCTTTGGGCAAATGGCAGGATGCCATTAAAGAATACAATGAAACCCAGAGGGATAAAACAGAAAAGCAGAAGAAACTGGATGCGGAAGATGCAGTCAATAAAGCGGCTGATGAGGTAAAGAAAAACCGTATCAAGAAACTGCAGTGGTATACCGATACCCTG
>HF998298.1:0-60575 GCA_000433735.1 Clostridium sp. CAG:167 | reverse complement strand
AGAGAAACTATTACACCAGTGCTACGAAACTGTTGATAGTGGATGGTAAGAAGGCACTGAAGAAAGTAGAAGGCTATTCAGAGTATGACAGCATGAAGACGAAATTTGAAGAGGCGGTGGCCCGGGCAGAAGCACTTCCTGTGAAAGCAGAGACACCGGTAGTGCCGACGGACGGATCAGATAACAGCAAGATTGACAGTGGCAAATACAGTGAAGCGACAGCAACGCCAGAGCCAACCGTAACGCCGGAGCCAACAGCAGAACCTCAGTAAAAGGAAGATGTATCATGGAATGGTCGGATTCGGTCAGAACGATAAAAGGAATAGGAGAAAAAGCGGAACAATGCCTAAGTAAATTAGGCATTGTTTCAGTTGGGGACATGTTAGAGCATTATCCCAGAAGATATGATGAGTGGAAAGATATTGTACCTGTTTCACAGTTGGAAGAGGGAGAAATTTCAGCCATAGAGGGAACTTTAACAGCCAGACCTCAGATGAAGGTCCACGGAAAACTGAAAATTCTGACAGTTCAGCTGCAGGATGCTACCGGCGTGGTGAACATTACCTGGTATAATATGCCTTTTCTCCGGAATCAGTTAAAGATGGGAACTCGTTATATCCTGCGGGGAAAAGTGGTTAAAAAGTATCAGGGACTGGGCCTGGAACAGCCGTCTGTCGTTACGAGAGAGGAATTTTACCGTAAAGTGGGAACACTAACGCCGGTTTATCCTCTTACGAGCGGCATTACTAATAATGCGTTTGTGAAGGCGCAGACGGCGGTCATAACCGGCACAGAGGGAATCCAGGAATTTCTTCCGGCAGACATCCGGAAAAGACAGGGGTTAATGGGGTACAAAAGAGCGTTGCGAAATATTCATTTTCCTGTTGACTGGACTTTTCAGAAAGAAGCCAGAAAAAGACTGGCCTTTGACGAACTGTTTTTATATGCGCTGGCATTGTCCTATATGAAGCAAAATAAAAAACAGGAAAGCAAGTTTGTTATGATGAAGGACCATAAGACGGATTCGCTCAGAAAATCCCTGCCCTACGAACTGACATCCTCCCAGAAAAAAGTATGGGCTGAACTGTGTCAGGATATGAAAAGCGGATATTGCATGAACCGCCTGGTACAGGGAGATGTTGGATCGGGGAAAACGGTTGTGGCAGTTATGGCTTTGTGCATGGCGGCAGAAAACGACTGTCAGGGAGCGTTTATGGTGCCCACGGAAGTGCTGGCTAACCAGCATTATAGGGAACTAAAAAAACTGCTTGAGCCTCTGGATATTCCGGTTGTTCTTTTGTCCGGGGCCCAGAAAACAGCTGAGAAGAGAGAAGTAAAAAAACAAATAAGGGATAAAACGGCTATGGTGGTAGTGGGAACTCATGCGGTGATACAGGATGATGTGGAATTTTGTAATCTGGGACTCGTTATTACAGATGAACAGCATCGTTTTGGTGTAAAACAAAGAGAAACTTTATTCCAAAAGGGAAGAGAACCCCATGTGCTGGCTATGAGTGCCACACCGATTCCCCGGACGCTTGCGTTGATCCTGTATGGAGATATGGATCTTTCTGTGATGGAGAAGCCGCCGGCCAGCCGTCTGCCTGTAAAAAACTGTGTTGTAAATACTGAATACAGAAGAACTGCTTATAAATTTATGCAGGATGAGATAGAAAAGGAACATCAGGTCTATGTGATCTGCCCCATGGTAGAAGAAGGGGAAGAGGGAGACCTGCAGAATGTTCTGATCTATACAGAACGGTTAAAAGGAATCTTTCCACCGGGAGTGGTGGTGGAAGGCCTTCATGGAAAAATGAAACCAGCTGTGAAGGATGATATTATGGAACGGTTTGCCGCAGGGCAGATACAGATTCTTGTGTCCACCACTGTTATCGAAGTGGGGATTGATGTACCCAATGCTACGGTGATCCTCATAGAAAATGCAGAGCGTTTTGGATTGGCACAGCTTCATCAGCTTCGAGGCAGAGTGGGAAGGGGAAGTGCCCAGTCTTACTGTATTTTGATGACAGGAAAGGACTCAAAAGAAAGCAGACAGCGATTAGATATTCTGGCGGGATCCAACGATGGATTTTATATAGCCAGGGAGGATTTAAAACTGCGGGGACAAGGGGACTTGTTTGGAGTGAGGCAGAGCGGCCAGCAGTTATTTAAACTGGCGGATATTTTTGAGGACAGTACGCTGTTGGAGCAGGCGGCAAAGGAGGCTGCCTGCCTTACGAAGGATGAGATCACACTTTTGTATCAGAAGAATAAAAGACTGAAAAAAAGGATAGAGGATTATTTGGGGCAAGTTACATTGTAATTTTACAGGGAGTATGTTATAGTATGAAAAGGAGGATTCATTATGCGAGTAATAGCAGGAAGTGCCAGAAGAATCCCGCTTGTGGCACCGGAAGGAAAGAATACAAGACCCACTACAGACCGTATTAAAGAGACCTTGTTTAATATGCTGCAGGATGATATACCGGGGTGCCAGTTTCTGGATCTGTTTAGTGGAAGCGGTGGAATCGGCATTGAAGCATTGAGTCGCGGAGCAAAGCAGGCTGTACTGGTGGAGTTTGGCAAAGAAGCACTGGAGTGTATCCGGAAAAATCTGGAAAAGACAAAGTTAAAAGACCGGGCAGTGGTACTGCCGGTGGAAGTTACTTATGGTGTGTCTAAACTGGAAAAAATGGGACAGGTGTTTGATCTTGTGTACGCAGATCCACCGTATAAAAAGGGATTTGAACCGAAGATCCTGTCCATTCTGGCAGACTCTTCTATTGTGAAAAAAGGAACCAAGGTGATCCTTGAGACATCTCTTGATACAGAACCGGATTACATAGATGAGAGCCGGTACGAACTACTGAAAGTGAAAAAGTATAAGACGAATCAGCATGTGTTTTTGCAGGTAAAAGAATGACTATATGAAAATGGAGGAACGGTATGAACCCATCAAGAATTGAAAAAGCCATTGATGAAATTTATGATTATGTAGAAAGCTGCAAACCTACCAAACTGTATCCAAACAAGGTAATGGTAGAGAAGGGAGAATTGTTTGATCTTCTGGATGAATTGCGTATGTGTACGCCGGAAGAAATAAAGAGATATCAGAAGATCATTACAAACCGAGATGGAATTCTTAGTGCGGCACAGCAGCAGGCAGAGAGTATGTTGTCTCAGGCAGAGCAGCGAACCGCACAGTTACTTGATCAGAACGAGATCGTGCAGACTGCTTATGAGAGAGCAGAAGCAATTATGCAGCAGGCCACTGATGAGGCTCAGAGACTTGTGAATGCAGCCCAGGAAGAGAGCGAGCAGATGAGAAAGGCAGCTCTTTTGTATACCAATGATCTTTTGGTAGAGGCGTCTGGTCATGTAGAAGAAGCACTTCATGAGACGGAAAACAAACAGCGCATGCTTCTCAGTGCTCTGAAAAATTCTATCCAGGTAATGAGAAATAACCGGGAAGAGTTAATGAGCCAGCTGGAGCCACAGTCTTACGGAGCAGAGCCGGTCGGTCAGACACCGGAGCAGCCGGTTCAGAATGAGGGGGATTTTGATCATATTCCGGAAGATGCCTTTTTAAAGGATACAGAATAAGATATACCCGAAGAAAGCAGCGGTAATGCCGTTTAGAAGTTTGATGACAAAATAAGGAATAATAGAAAGTTCGGTTTCTTTCAGGATGCTGTAGGTCTGGGCCAGGGCGGAAAGCCCGCCAAAGCCTGCCAGCAGAAGAGACAGGACTTTTTTTAATTCCATACTGATACCTGCATCGGGCAGGGAGGCGATGCCGCAGGTAAGCTCGATGAAACCGGAAAGAACAGATTTGACCGCCGGATTTACAGGAAGACTTTGCAGTAATGCATAACATAGAATACAGCAAAGACATACATAACCGGCAATAAGAAAGAGAGTATTAAAGCTATCTAAAATGATATCGTTCAAAGACTGGGAAGTTATGGCTTTTTGGGAGCAGGGAGCAGCTGGTGCCTTGTCTTTTAGTGGAAAAAGGAGATAAAATATAAGGCTTCCTAAAAAAGAAGCGATTGTCAGAAGTAAAAATAAGAAAAGGGAGTCCATGCCGGATAGATTCAAAGAAACTGTGCCACAAAAAAGAATGATGAAACTTGGACTGGCCATATTGGTAAAACCAAGATAGAAATAGGCTTTTTTTTGTGAAAGGATCCCCTGGGTGTACTGGGAAGCCACTAACGAAGCACCAACTGGATAGCCGCACAGGGTTCCCATAAGCAGGTAACAGGGTTTGTTTGCCAAAGAAGGGCAGGCCTGACGGATCAGTTTTGTCAGGATAAAACAGGGAAGAAGGGAGGGGAGAAGCTGAGTGCTCCAAAGGGTAATGCCGTAACAGCTTCCTTCCACCGCTGTCTGGGGAGACAAAAAAAGAAAAAAGAGAATAAAAAGGGATAAATATGCCATAAAAAACCGCTTTTTTTTATTTTATGTCCACAGAATAGACAAATAGAAGTGTTTTGTGTTAAAATTTTTCGTATGAACGAGCAAAGGAGAAAAACAATGGAGAACTTTGAAATCATAACAGATTCTTCTGCGAATCTGCAAAAATCACTGTTAGATATATACCATATTCATATTCTTACGCTGCGTTTTTCTCGCGACAAAAAGGAGTACCGATCCTATGAAGAGGGAGTCGATAGGGCATTAGATGAGGTTTATGAATCTCTGCGGAAAAAGGAAAAAATAGAGACTTTTTGTGTGGAGGAAAAAGAGGCTTACGATAAAATATACGAATTGACAAAACAGGGAAAAGATGTTTTATATATCGGAATGTCGTCGGCTATGTCGAATACATATGAAAATGTGGAGAAGGCAGTGCACCGGGTACAGAAAGAGTTTCCGGACAGAAAGTTAAAGTCGGTTGATTCTCTGGGGGTTGCACTGGGAGAAGGTCTTTTGGTAAGATGTGCCGTGGAACTGAGACAGGAGGGAAAAAGCCTGGAAGAAGTGTACCAGTGGCTGCTTTCCCACAGACTGCATATGTGCCATGAGATTGCTGTGGATACAACGGAGTTTTTACAGCCGTTTGCATCCAATGAATCCGGTATATCGAGACAAAAAAATATGAATTCCAAGGTGGTATTGACGCTGGATGATGAAGGAAAAGCTGCGGTAGAGCAAAGGATCAGGGGGAGGAAGCAGTCCCTGGATTATCTGGTAGACCAGCTAAAAAAATATGCCATGGACCTAAACCGCTATCCGGTTTATATCAGCCACGGTGACTGCAGAGAAGAGGCAGAATATGTGGCGGCCAGGATTAAGGAGGAGACAGAGGCTAAAGAGGTGCTGATCCGTGTGCTGGATCCGGCGCTGGCAGCCCACTGCGGACCTGGTACGATCGGACTGTTTTATTATGGAGCTCATAGGCGGGTTCGGGTGTTTAAGAATGACAAGGTTCATATTTTCCTTGTAAATTCTTGTGCAGGCAACCGGCAGTTTGTAAGCTGTCTCCGTCAGGAACTGGCCAGGACGGAAGGACTGGAATACTATATTTTTACCTTGAAAAAAGCGGGACAGGAAAGGGAAGTGATACAGCGGGCCAGAGAGTTGTTTGGAAGCGATAAATTAAGGTTTTACTGCTGCGGCGGGTCGGGAACCATGCGGAATATATTGAATGGGTTTGAATCCCTGGAAAAAGAAGAAATCGCCTTTTATTCAAAAGGAATGTACAATGATTTTGTGAAATCTTTTGGAAAAGAAGGAAAGCGATTTGAAGATCTGTATGAACTGATCCATGGAGAGGTTGTATCGGTGGATTACATCCGGACGAACCACGGTGTTGCATTGAATTCAATCTCCAACGGACTGGACACTACTCTCTTGAAACAACTGAATAAATACAGGCTGATCTATTTATTTGGAAAAAGGATTCCTTATATGCTGGCGTTTTTGGAGACGATTTGTAAGAGCCGGTGGATCCCGCTGGAAATCCAGATTGATGGTGTAGTTTATTCCGGGAAATGCCGGGAGATTATATTTTGTAATGGAATTTCTATCGGTGGTGGATTTAAGGTGGCAGGAAGCACCAGTGTGACAGATGGCAGCGGGAATTTCTGTGTCGTAATGGACCGGGCTGTTATGCCGTTTTTGAAACATATGAACCGGCTAAAAAGGGGAAAACTAAAAGAAAATACAAGAGGGTTTCATCTTGGAACATTCAGGAAAGCGAAGATACGTCGTACAGATGGCAAACCGCTAATGCTGAATCAGGACGGATGTCTGATCGGAGATTTTGATCAGTGGGAAATAGAGATACGACAACAGGGATTGCACCTGGTTGTGCCGAAAGGAGTGAGAGTATGAATGGCCGAAGGCAGAATTTGCTAAATGGAAGGACCGCACTTTTGCTGGCCGGGACCGGTCTGATCTGTGTGGTGGCAGTGGCAGGAACACTGGAGAAAAGCATGCAAGGGTGGATACATACTGTGGCTGTGGTCTTGTTGGCTGCATTGTTTTTTGCAAATTATATATGGCTGTCAGGAGGACGGGCTGAAAAAGCACCCTACCGGTATATACAAAGTGGCAGCTGTATCCCGGTGATCCTATATGGATGTTATGTGTTTGGCAGTCTGGATTTTGCGGTGTATAGTTTGTTTGTACAGTGTATGGTAATGTATCTGTTTCTGGATCTGAAACTTTTCAGAGTTAATGAAGCCCTTACGGTCATTACTTTTTTGACCCTGATCCTGGTTGAAAAGGCAGGAGCGGCAGGAATTTCCTATGACAAAAGTACTTTGGTTGGAGCAGGATGTCTTGCGTTTTCTTTGTGGATCACAGATATGAGGATCCAGACGAACCGGCGGGTGAAATTATATATGGAAGAACAGGAGATGTGTCAGGAGGATCTAAACCGGATTCTGGAGTCTAAGTGCAGGGAGGCCAAAGAGGAAGCTCAGGGAAAACAGGAGTTTTTGACGATCCTGTCAGAAGAAATACGGCAGCCTTTGTATGATCTGCTGGAGCAGGCCGGGTCATCATCTGAAGGCGGATGCCGGGAACAGACAAACAGTTCTGAGGAAATGTCAGGAACCGGACGGAGACTTCTTTCAATCCTCAACAGCATTACAGATTATTCCAAGGCGCAGAGTGGAACGCTGCCATTACACACAAAGGATTATCAACCAAAGACGGTAATGGAGTTGCTGCAGATGGTTTTTGGTGAAGAAACAGTGGAATACAAAATAGATCAACATATTCCCGAATGGCTTCATGGAGATGATGTAAGACTGACACAGGTTCTTATTTATCTTTTGAACCGGATCATTCAGCTGCCGCAGTATCAGGGGATAAAGGTCAGTATGACCGGCATGTCAGAGAGCCGTCAAAATTACAAACTATATTGTGAGGTAGAAGCAGTGGCGAAAGATCTGCCGGAAGATGCGAAGCAATGGGGCATTAGTGTGATGATCACGGCTAAAATACTGGAGTGCATGGGCTGTGAATTGATATTGGAGAGAAAGGAAAAAGACCGGGTGGTATTTTCTTTTGCACTGCCTCAGGAAGTGGCGTTATTAAGCAGCAGAGAAGATGCATGGTGGTTTTTGGATGAGTTTGACAGTAAAGTTGAGATATGATATTGTTTGAACATTAGCAAAAGAAAGTAAGCGGCATAGGATGGTAAGTGACAATCAAGTTGGAGAGGAAGTGCAGAAAATGAGTGACAAACCAGAAGGATTGATTCGCAGCATTTTAGACAGTTATAAAAAGGACGATATTACAGTCCGTATTGATAAGGGCAACTATGTAAATAAAGAAGTTTTGATACAGGTGGTGGGGGAACTTCGCAAGATTTTGTTTCCGGGTTATTTTGATTCGAACTGCGTAAAGGGAGATTATATTGAATATATTGTAGGAGAGCGTATTGAATATATTCAATATCACCTGAAGAAACAGATTGCCAGAGTTCTTGGCAGTGCGGAAATATGTGAAGAGTGTCCAAAATCTATGGCAGATGCCAAGGCAGAAAAGATCGTAATGGAATTTCTTGCAAGGATTCCGAAGATAAGGGAATATCTGCTGACAGATGTGCAGGCGGCCTACGATGGAGACCCGGCAGCATATAACACGGATGAGATTATATTTTCCTATCCGGGCTTGTTTGCCATTTCTATTTACCGTATCGCCCACGAACTGGTTTTGCTGGGAGTGCCGATCATTCCCCGTATTATGACGGAATACGCCCATAACTTAACAGGAATTGACATTCATCCGGGAGCAACCATCGGAAAATTCTTCTTTATCGATCACGGAACCGGTATAGTAGTGGGAGAAACCACTACCATCGGGGATCATGTGAAGATTTATCAGGGAGTGACTCTGGGAGCTTTATCTACAAAGAGAGGCCAGATGTTAAAAGGAAATAAAAGACACCCTACCATTGGAAACAATGTGACGATTTATTCCAATACTTCCGTGCTGGGGGGAGATACCATTATTGGAGATGATGTAACGATCGGAGGAAATGCCTTTATTACATCCTCTATTTCAGCAGGTATGAAAGTAAATGCAAAAAATCCGGAACTCCAGTACAGTGTGGACAAAAATCATAAACCGGATGACGGAGAATTCTGGGATTGGGTAATTTAAAAATCACCCTTGTTTTTTTGAGGAGGCGGGAGTATAATAATAACGGTATTTCCGACTGCAGATTAACAGCCGCCAGTTACCAAAATAGCAGATAAAAGTTGAAGGTGTGAGAGACACCGAGAAGGAGAAAAAAATGAAAGTATTAGTTATTAATTGTGGTAGTTCATCTTTGAAATACCAGCTTATTGACTCAGACACAGAAGAAGCATTAGCAGTAGGTTTGTGTGAACGAATCGGCATTGATGGCAGATTGAATCACACACCGGCCGGCAAAGAAAAAGTTGTGATCGAAAAGGATATGCCAAATCATGAAGTGGCTGTTCAGATGGTGTTGGACGAGTTGACTGATGCTGATTATGGCGTGATCAAAGATTTAAGTGAGATTGACGCAGTGGGTCACCGTGTTGTACATGGTGGTGAAAAGTTTACTTCTTCCGTTGTGATAGATGAAGAGGTGATCGCAGGAGTAGAAGAGTGCAATCCATTGGCTCCACTTCACAATCCTGCCAACCTGATCGGTGTTCGTGCATGTCAGAATCTGATGCCGGGTGTACCAAATGTAGCTGTATTTGATACTGCTTTCCATCAGACGATGCAGCCGGAAGCTTATATGTATGGTCTTCCATATGAATATTATGAAAAATTTAAAGTACGTCGTTATGGTTTCCACGGAACCAGCCATAGTTTTGTATCTAAGAGAGCTGTTGAGTACTTTGGTCTGGATCCGGAAAACTCCAAGGTGATCGTGTGCCACCTGGGAAATGGTGCCAGCGTCTCTGCTGTTAAGAATGGCAAAGTAGTAGATACCAGTATGGGAATGACTCCTATGGAAGGTCTTGTAATGGGTACAAGATGTGGAGATATCGATCCTACTATCGTTGAATTTTTGGCTCACAAATTGGATATTACATTAGAAGATGTTATGACCATCCTCAATAAAAAATCAGGAGTGTATGGTCTTTCCGGTGGAATTTCCAGCGATTTCCGTGACTTGGATAAAGCAACAAATGAAGGTAATGAAAAAGCAGCGCTGGCCGTAAAAGTATTCAGTTATCGTACAGCAAAATATATCGGTGCTTATGTAGCAGCCATGGACGGCGTTGACGCTATCGTGTTCACAGCAGGTCTTGGTGAGAATGATGCAGTTGTCCGCCAGCAGATCGTAGATCGTTTTGGATACCTTGGTATTACACTGGATCAGGAAGCAAACAAGAGCCGTGGCAAAGAGTGTACCATCTCAACACCGGATTCTAAGGTGAAAGTAGCTGTTATCCCTACGAACGAGGAATTGGCTATTGCCAGAGAGACTGTTGCATTGGTAAAATAATTTAAGATAAATAATTCAAGAAAAAAGTTGTTGACAAATTGTTGATACTCTTGTATACTTGTAAAAGTGTTTTGAGTATTTACGAGGAGGTGTAATTGACATGAGTATCTGTCCTAAGAATAAATCTTCAAAAGCAAGAAGAGATAAGAGAAGAGCAAACTGGAAGATGACTGCTCCTACATTGGTTAAGTGCAGTAAGTGTGGTGCGCTTATGGTTCCACATAGAGTTTGCAAGAGCTGTGGAAGCTACAATAAAAAAGAGATTATCTCTACTGCTGATTAATTATTATGATCGTTAGCATGAGAGATCATGCAGAACATAAAAGACGCTTATAGAGGGATTTCCCCTTTATAAGCGTTTTTTTATCTGCCGCAAAAGATTATTTTTGATGCAGGGCTTCTTCTAAATAGAAAGAAATGATTTCCTGGGAATGGGAAGAAAAGTATTGTTTGGCATCTCTGACCAGAAGATAGTTGCGGCGGTCTTTGAGTGATGTCCGGAATAAAGGGAAACCATCTGGAACAAGGTCTTTGGCCAATGGAACAAAACAGTCTTTTTGGGAAATATAGCAGGTTTCTTTTGTGGCCTTTTTTCGGTGGTCTTTATCTACATAGGAAGCTACGCTTTTATGAATTGCCATATCTTCTTCCGGCAGATAATAATAATTTTTATAATCAGGGAAAAAGTGTTTCAGTGTATCTGTTGCAAAAGGAAGGGATAACTGCAGGAGGTGTTCTTTCATGATCAAAGTACCGTAGTCCCCTGTTAAAATGCAGGGAAGAGGATAGGGGCAGGAAACCTGGCCGGTAAAGAGAAAGCGGTCTTTGTCCTGTTCCAGGTGCAGATTATCCAGGCGATTAGCAGTAAAGGAAAGAAGAAGGGAAGAAAGTACGGTTCCTTTTAGATCATCTTCATTATGAAGGAGCAGTAGATCCCGGTGCTCTTCACAGCCCTCTTGTCTGAGAATTTTGCCTTGCATATAGGTTGTGTATAACTGAATGCAGTCCTTCCCGCTGAAGCTATCTCTGCGCAAAAAACCGAGTTTGGTTTCTATTGTCTTCAGACGACAGTTTTCCAGAGAAAGTACCTGTTTCATAGAACGGGCGGTGGTACATAGATCCAGATTCGGCAAAGGACTGAGAAAATCTTCTATGCCATTTGCCCGACAGCGGTGTTTCAGGTAAGGCAGATCAAAAGAAGAGCCATTAAAATGTATAAGATAAGGATGCTCTTCTATATACGAGCGAAAGGAAAGAAGAATTTCCTTTTCGCTGTTGTAATCATCGGCAAACCATTGATGAAGTATAAGGGTATTTTGTTCCAAAGCGGCGGCACCGATGAGATAGCACTGAGAGATTTTGGCGGAAAGCCCGGTAGTCTCAATGTCAAAAAAACATACCTGGGAAGGATCTTTTGGTAAAAGGGAAAGACAGGATCCCCAGGAAGTGACAGGACAGTCCAGTATTTTATGTAAATGAAGCATTGACAAGAACTCCTTTTGTTTTTTTGTTTATTATAACCGAAAAAATGTATGTTGCAAATACAAAAAATGTGTTACAATACTTAATTATACAACTCTGGCAGGAGGGATAACAGTATGGCTAAAATGAAAAAAAACAGAAGATATTTAAATGGATTGAAGGGACGGATCCAAAATAGTTTAAGTGGATTTTTAAGAGCCTGCATTGTAGCAATGTTGGTTTTATTTCAGGTTGTGATTTTGTTGGTACTGCCATTTTTCTTACGCCAATATTCTTCTTTATTTTATCTTGCCATTGAAGTGTGCGGCGTGGCAACCATTCTGGCACTGACCAATGATACCCGCAGTATGACTTATAAATATGCATGGCTTTGTATCACGGTAGTGCTCCCTATATCAGGTAATATTATGTTTGCTCTGTGGGGAAAGATCGGTAAGAGGAATAAGTTAAACCAGAAGATCAAAGAAAAGATCAAAGAAGTGGATACTAATCTTGTGAGACGAGAGGAAGTAGAAGCAGAATTCAGGAAGAAACATCCGGTCAGCACCCGTATGTCAAGATATATGGTTTCAGAAGGCTCTTATCTGCAGAAAAATAACAAGGCATCCTACTATGAGATGGGGGAAGATGCACTGGAAGATCTGTTTGAAGATCTGGAGAAGGCGAAGCATTTTATCTTTATTGAGTTCTTTATTGTGGCGGAAGGTGCCCTGTGGGATAAATTATATGAAATATTGAAAAGAAAGATTGATGAAGGTGTTTGTGTAAAGTTTTTATATGATGATTTTGGCGCATTACTGCGTACGGGAAAAGATTTTGCACCGAATCTGAGAAAAGAAGGATTCCAGGTGGAAATTTTCAATCCCATCCATAAATATGCCAGCAAACTGTTTATGAACTTCAGAGATCATCAGAAAATCGTTGTTATCGATGGACAAGTTGCCTACACAGGTGGATTTAATATAGCAGATGAGTACGCTAATCTGGTAGAGAGATTCGGTGTATGGAAGGATGCCGGTATCCGCCTGGAGGGTGACAGTGTCTGGCCTATGACGGTAACTTTTTTGGAACTGTGGTGTGTTTGCAGTGATGAAAAAATCGACTTTGAGTGGTATAAAGAGTTTCATAAACATAACATTACTTCCGATATGTACTGTCATGTATTGAGGGATGGCCCGGCTCTTGGACCAAGGTCATTTGTGGGAGATGTGTACCGCCAGATGGTACAGTATGCAGGAAATATCCTGTATATCATGACGCCGTACCTGATCCTGGAAGAGGCTATGGTAGGAGCATTGCTGGAAGCATCGGCCCGGGGGGTGGATGTCCGGATCATTACACCGTATATTCCGGATAAAAAACATATTAAATATATGACAGAGTATAATTATGGCATCCTTTTGAAAAATGGTGTCAGGATTTATGAGTATCTGCCTGGATTTATCCATTCCAAGGTGGTGTTGAATGAACACTGTGCCGTTGTAGGTACTATTAATATGGATTATCGAAGTTTTTACCTTCACTACGAAAATGGTGTCTGGGTATATGATGATGAGTTTAAGAAAAAAGTGCTGGCTGACTTTGAAAATACATTTGCCCAGAGCAGAGAGATCACATATGGCCAGTGGGAGAGACGGCCGTTGAGAAGAAAAATGACTCAGTCGGTGTTACATTTGTTTGATACTCTTGTATAGGAGGAAGAAAATGATTTCATTTATAAAAGGGATTCTGGAAGAAAAACGGGAGGATAGTCTGGTAGTTGAAAACCAGGGGATAGGATATGAAATTCTGGTTCCGGCTACGGTGTTGGATGAAATGCCGTCCACAGGAAACGATGTAAAGATATATACTTATATGCATGTAAGAGAGGATGACCTGAAACTGTTTGGTTTCCTTTCGAAGGAAGATCTTACCATGTTTAAAATGCTTATAAAAGTCAATGGGATCGGTCCCAAAGGCGCATTGGGAATCTTGTCGGTGATGACCAGCGATGAATTACGTTTTGCTATTTTGGCAGACGATGCTAAGGCTATTGCCAAAGCGCCGGGGATTGGAGCTAAAACAGCCGGTAAATTAATCCTGGAATTAAAGGATAAGTGTGACTGGCAGGAAATGATCCAGCAGAGTTTGTCGGTAACGCAAAAACAGGAGGAAAAAACAGGTGTATCCATGGCTGGAAAAGAGGCTGTGGAAGCACTGGTAGCACTGGGATATTCTTCCACAGAAGCGGCACAGGCGGTGAGAAAAGTGGAGATTACACCGGATATGCAGGTGGAAGAAGTGCTGAAACTGAGTTTGAAAAATATGTGAGGCAGATATGGAAAAACGAACAATCTCAACAGAGTTAATAGAAGAAGATTATAAGATTGAAAACAGTCTTCGTCCCAAATTTCTGGCAGATTATATTGGGCAGAGAAAGGTAAAAGAAAATCTTGAAATTTATATTGAGGCGGCCAAGGCAAGAAAAGAAGCATTGGATCATGTTTTATTGTATGGTCCTCCGGGACTTGGAAAAACCACGCTGGCCGGGATCATTGCCAATGAAATGGATGTAAATCTCAAGATCACATCGGGGCCTGCGATTGAAAAGCCGGGGGAAATGGCGGCTATCCTGAATAATCTGCAGGATGGAGATCTCTTGTTTGTAGATGAAATCCACCGATTGAACCGCCAGGTAGAAGAAGTACTTTATCCGGCCATGGAAGACTATGTGATCGATGTGGTGATTGGAAAAGGTGCGGCGGCTAAAAGCATCCGGATGGATCTGCCTAAATTTACGCTGGTAGGTGCCACTACCAGAGCCGGTATGCTGTCAGCACCGCTGAGAGACCGTTTTGGTGTAGTAAACCGCCTTGAGTTTTATGAAGTGGATGAACTGGCAGAGATCGTCCGACGATCTGCCAAAATCTTTAACATAGATATAGATGAACAGGGGGCGTATGAGATTGCCAGAAGGTCCAGAGGAACGCCAAGACTGGCCAATCGCCTGTTAAAGAGAGTTAGAGATTTTGCTCAGGTGAAATATGACGGTGTGGTTTCTTTGAAAGTGGCAAATTTTGCCCTGGATCTTCTGGAGGTGGACAAACTGGGGCTGGATAATACAGACCGGGGAATCCTCCTTACTATGATTGAAAAATTCCACGGTGGTCCGGTGGGACTGGATACTCTGGCAGCGGCGGTAGGAGAGGACCGGGGGACCATTGAAGATGTATATGAACCATATCTGATCCAGAATGGCCTGATCCTCCGGACACCGAGAGGACGGGTAGCTACGGACCGGGCCTATGCTCATTTTGGTATTCCTGTGGAAGCGGAAAAGCCGTGAGGATAAAAGGCTGCAGGATGAGACAAAAGTTTGACGAATCCTGACTTTTCCTGTATACTGTAACAAATAAGGTTTTGAATTGGAGAGTGCCATGAATAACAGAAATGATGTGGAAGTTTTGATTGATGGCAGAAGATATACGATCTGTGGATTTGAGAGTGATGAGTATCTGCAGAAAGTAGCTTCTTATATCAATCAGAAGTTTGGTGAGTTTAAAAAGATTGACAATTACCGCAGTATGGATCTGGAACTTAGGAATGTTTTGCTGGCGATCAATATTGCCGATGATTATTTTAAAGCGGAGGATAAGGCGGCCATATACCACAGTGAACGGGAATTGAAAGACCGCATGATCCTGGAGATGAAACATGAGATGATCGAACTGCAGGATGCTGCTAAGGAACATGATAAGAAAGTGGCAGAGCTTGAGAAAGCTTTGGAAGAAGCCAAAAAGAAAAATATAGAATTGGAAACAAGATTGAAAACGAAGAGATAGGACTGCATTATGCAGTCCTTATTTTCCATTATGGAGTGAGGAAAGACGGTTATGAGAAAGATTGAGATTCTGGGACCGGCAGGTTCAAAAGAAGGAATTTATGCGGCATTAAACGCAGGAGCGGACGCTGTGTATGTAGGAACGAGCCGGTTTGGAGCCAGAGCCTTTGCTAAAAATCCATCGGTGGAAGAATTAGAAGAGGCATTGGTTTATGCCCATCTGAGAGATAAAAAAATATATCTGACAGTGAATACGCTTTTGACAGATCAGGAAATACAGGGGCAGCTGTATGAGATGATAGCGCCTTTGTATGAAGCCGGTCTGGATGCCTGCATTGTGCAGGATCCGGGTGTGATGTCCTTTCTGCACCGGAATTTTCCGGAGATGGATCTGCATGCCAGCACCCAGATGACTCTTTTTTCAGGGGAAGAAGCAAATCTGTACAAAAATCTTGGGGTTACCAGATATGTGCCGGCCAGGGAACTGTCAATTGAGGAAATTAAACAGGCGAGGAAACAGACAGATCTGGAGATGGAGGTATTTGTACATGGTGCTTTGTGTTATTGTTACTCCGGACAGTGCCTTATGAGTGAAGTGATCGGGGGCCGCAGCGGAAACCGTGGCATGTGCGCCCAGCCTTGCAGGCTGGCCTTTGAGGGAGATAAGGGCAGGAAAAACTATTTGAATACAAAAGACATCTGCACTTTGCTTTATATACCTGAACTGGTTGAAGCGGGCATTGATTCTTTTAAAATCGAGGGACGCATGAAACGCTGGGAATACAGTGCCTATATGTCACATCTGTACCGCAGATATGTAGATTTATACCAGGAACAGGGAATAGAAAAATTTGATGACCTCAGGAGAGACCGCCAAAGTATTTTGTGGCAGGATTATCGCAACAGTCAGGATCTGTACAACCGGGGTGGTTTTTCAAAGAGTTATCTGTTTGAAACCGACAATAGAGCCATAATGGATACAAACCGTACCGGCCACTATGGAGTGAGAGTGGCCTCTGTCATCAGGGCAGATTCCCATCAGGCTCAGTTTTTGGTGGATGAAACAATCCATCCTCAGGATGTGCTGGAGTTTCGTAATGAAAAAGGAGAAAAAGTCTATGAGTTTACCAGCGGCAGTTCTTATGAAAAGGGAGAAACGGCGGTCACCCGTATCCTTCCCGGATGCGGTGTGAAAAAGGGCCAGTCTCTTTTCCGTACAAAGAATAACCGGTTGCTGGATAAAATACAGAAATATGAGGAGAATGTTTCTTCAAAGATAACCCTTAAGGGAACTTTTAAGGCAGTAAGAGGAGAAAATATTAGTTTTGCGCTGGAAGGAAGAGGCGTCTGCGCCGCCTGTCGTGGGGATGTGTGGCAAGAAGCCCAAAAGCGCCCGGTGTCTGAAAAAGAGGTGCGGGACAAGTTAGGTGCCATGGGTGCCACGGAGTATGATCTGTCAGAACTTTCGGTCGATATGGAAGAGGGCTTTATCCCTCTTGGAATGTTAAAAAAAATCCGGCGTGAAACACTGGAAGCCTGGGAGCAGAAGGCAGCGGTGAGGAGAGTGACCGGTGAGAAAATCCCGGGAAAAACAAAGGATATACCAAAGCAGACAAAAACAGTTATCAGTGTTTCCAGTCTGGAACAGCTGCAGGCGGCCATGAAGCAGGAAAAGGAAGGTTTGGCATATTACCATGTGAAGTTGGAAGTATTGCCAGTGGCGGACTGGGAAAAAGCGGCATCTCTTTTGGAAGGAGTGCCATATATGATTTCCTTTCCACCTATACTCAGAGGACAGGGAAAAGAAATTTGGGAGAAAGACTGGCGCGGCCATGGAAGTGTGTGGAAGGAAAACAGACCGGAATATTTTGTTATCAACAGCCAGGCGGCCTGGTTGTATGCCAAAAAGGAGTTTGCAGATCTAAAACTTATCACCGATGAGATGATGTATGAAACAAATGGAGAGGCAGAAGAAGTATACCGGCGGATGGGGGCAGAAGCCCACATGGTACAGGTATATGGGAGAATTCGTGTGATGAAGTCGGCGGGGCCTCTGAACACAAGAAAACTGATCACACCTAAAAGGGATTCCTTTGTGGCAGATACCCACAGAACTTATGGATATGTATCTATTTATACAAAAGACCCGGTGTGGAGTGAAAAAAGAGATGATTTTGTAAATCTTGATTTTACCTTCGAGCAGGGAAATGAGGTGAAGGAGGTGATCCGAAGATGGAACTTATAATTGCTGAATTGTCCCGTTATGTGCTGATCATATTATTTGCTTTTTATACCCTATTCAGCTTCCGGGCTTTTTCCAGAAAGACGGAGGAGGGAAAAAATGCCCTATGGCATGCCCAGAGGACGATCACGGTTTTGATCCTGCTGCTGTGTGGCAGCATCCTGATCATGGAAACAAAAGAATTGCGCTATCTGGTGCTGCTGGGACTGGAGTTGGCCTTCTATGTTTTTTTTGTAAAGATCTATCAGGTGTTTTACAGGGGGCTGTCCAAACTGGTCCTGAACAATATGATGATCTGCATGATGATCGGACTTGTTATGCTGGGACGGCTTAAATATGAGTATGCTATCCGGCAGCTTGTTATGGCGGCGGCGGCCATGGCTGTGTGCCTTCTTGTGCCGTTGTTTATTGAGCGTTTTACCATATGGGAAAAACTGAGCTGGCAGTATGCCCTGGCCGGAATTTTATTTCTGATGCTGGTGTTTGTCATCGGTGTGGAAAAATATGGTGCTAAAAACTGGATCTCTCTGGGAGGAATTGATATCCAGCCTTCGGAGTTTGTGAAGATCATATATGTCTTTTTCATTGCCGGTGCGTTATCAAAATTCAGGGATTTTAAACATATTGTAGTCATCAGTGCCATAGCGGCAGTTCATGTGCTGATTCTGGTGGCAGAAAAGGATCTGGGTGCAGCCTTGATTTATTTTATCACCTATCTTGTTATGCTGTATTCGGCTACGATGCAGGTGGGATATCTGGCGGCAGGATTGGGAGCCGGGGCGGTGGCTGCGGTGGTTGCTTACAAACTTTTCTCGCATGTGCAGACCCGAGTGACTGCCTGGAAGGAGCCATGGCAGCATATTAACAACGAGGGATACCAGATCTGCCGGAGTTTGTTTGCCATAGGAACCGGAGGATTGTTTGGCATGGGACTGGGACAGGGACTGCCGGAGAGTGTACCGGTAGTAGAAAGTGATTTTATTTTTTCTGCCATTTCGGAAGAGTTGGGAGTGATCTTTTCCGTATGTCTGATCCTTGTGTATGTTTCTAGTTATATTATGTTTGTAAATATTGCCATGAAGATGAAAAAGATGTTTTATAAATTGACAGCCTTTGGATTGAGTGTTGTATTTATTTTCCAGACATTTCTGTGTGTGGGAGGAGCCAGTAAATTTATCCCATCTACCGGTGTTACACTGCCACTGATCAGTTATGGAGGAAGTTCAATTATTACTACGATTGTAATTTTTAGCATTATACAGGGAATGTATGTGTTGAATGAAAGAGAGGCAGGTGATATGGTTGAAAGAAGAGAGCGGGAAAATGACTAAAAAGATGAACCGGGAAATGGCGGTGGTAACCTATCTTTTCATGATCTTATTTTTGATCATGGCAGGTTATATCGTTTATTTTGTGGTACATGATTCGGACAAGGTGTTGAACAATCCGCAGAATAAAAGACAGGAACTTTTGGCAAAGCGAGTTACCAAGGGAAGCATCCTGGCATCCGGAGGCCAGAGACTTGCTTATACCAAGACCTCAAAAAATGGAGAAGAGACAAGAGTTTATCCTTATGGGGAACTATTTGCCCATGTGATAGGACATACAACTCACGGTGCGACAGGACTGGAATCCACAGAAGGGTATACGATGCTGACAAGCAGTATCAATCCGTTGAAAGGGATGTTAAATGAACTCCAGGGTAAGAAAAATCCGGGAGACAATGTAGTGACTACCCTGAACCTGAAACTTACAAGGGCGGCACAGGAAGAACTGGGATCAAAAAAAGGAGCGGTTGTGGCCATGGATCCGGAAACCGGCAAAATCCTTGTTATGCTTAGCCAGCCATCTTATGATCCAAACAATCTGACAGACGCCAGATGGAAGAAACTGACTCAGAGTTCATCGGACGACTCAGTTCTTTATAACCGGGCTACTCAGGGACTGTACCCGCCTGGGTCCACTTTTAAACTGTATACGGCACTGGAATTTATGAGAGAAAATTCGGATTATGAGAAGTACTCCTATCGGTGCCAGGGAAGTATTGGATCAGGAGACACAAAGATCAAATGTTATGAGGGAGAAGTCCACGGCAGGGTGGATCTTTCCATGGCTTTTGCAGAGTCTTGTAATGCTGCTTTTTGTAATATAGGAAGCGGACTGAATGTGTCTAAATGGAAAAAATTATGCGAATCTTTATACTATAACAAGAGTATGCCCATTGAAAAAATCGAGCAGAAGTCTTCCCGTTTTACGGTGGATTCTTCTACGGGAGCAGGGGACATCATGCAGGTATCCATTGGACAGGGCAATACACTGGTGACACCTCTCCAGAACAGTTTCCTGGTGGCGGCGGCCCTGAATGACGGAAAACTTATGAAACCATACCTGGTAGACCGGGTAGAAGATACAAAGGGGAATATTGTGTCAGAAAATGCTCCGAAACAGGCAGCTGAGCCCATCACAAAAAAGGAAGCGAAAGCATTGAAAAAACTCATGCGAAAAACGGTCACAAGCGGAACGGCCACAGCTCTCTCGGGACGGGGTTATGAAGCAGGCGGAAAGACCGGTTCAGCCGAGTTTCACAATGGTTCTACCGACTCCCATGCCTGGTTTGTAGGATATGGTGAGAAAAATGGCAAAAAACTGGTAGTCAGTGTGGTAGTAGAGGCTGTCGGTACAGGAAGTGCTTATGCCGTACCGGTTGCCAAAAGAGTGTTAGATGCTTACCTGCAGTGAATAGAAAATGGGGAAATAGCAAAAAGTAAACACAAGAGAGGGTGAATGTAATGTTAGAACAAATCGATCTTTCTAAAAAAATGAATGAAAAAGAGTATAACGAAACGGTATCACATCTGGAAATACGGCTGGGGCAGGCGGCACGGCTGGCGCAGCTGCAGCGAAAGTGCAGGGAACAAAATATTCCGGTGATGATCTTTATGGAAGGGTTAGAGGCAGCCGGAAAAGGAACGATGATTAACCGGCTGATCCGGTGTCTGGATCCCAGAGGCTTTCAGGTATTTGCCATGGGAAATGAGAAAAAAGCAGATAAAAAATATCCGTATTTTCACCGCTTTTTAACAAAAATTCCGGCCAGAGGACGGATCCATATTTTTGACAGCAGCTGGTATCAGGGCATAAGAAGCGGTCAGGCGGCAGAGGATCAGGTGAATGCAGTAGAGAAAATGCTGACGGAAGATGGTATGGTTTTGTGCAAGTTTTTTTTGCTCATATCCGAAAAAGAACAAAAAAACCGATTGGAAAAGATCCGGGAAAACAAAGAAACAGCCTGGAAAGTGTCGGACAGGGCATGGAAAGAAAAGGACCAATATAAAGAAATACTGCAGGCCTATGATACAATCCTCCATGATACGGACAGAGCCAATGCACCGTGGATCATTGTGGAGTCTATGGACAGACGGTTTGCTGTGTGCAAGATCATGAAGGAACTGGTGGACAGAATGGAGATGGCGCTTCTTGAAAAAAGCCAGAAGGTGTTTAAAGAGGCGGAAGAAGGGGCAGATCCTATGCGTAATTCTATACTGCAGGGAGTGGATCTTACAAAGAGTCTTACGCCGGAAGAATATAAGAGTAAAAAGAAAAAACTGCAAAAGAAACTGGCTGTTCTGCAAAATGAATGTTACCGGCTGAAAGTCCCGGTGGTGCTGGCTTTTGAAGGATGGGATGCCGGTGGCAAAGGTGGTGCCATCAAGCGTCTGACCCAGGCTATGGATCCGAGAGGTTATGAAGTGGTACCGGTAAGTGCACCTAATGATCTGGAAAAATCCCACCATTACCTGTGGCGTTTCTGGAACAAGTTTCCAGAGGATGGCAAAATAACAATCTTTGACCGGACCTGGTATGGAAGAGTGCTGGTAGAGCGTATAGAAGGTTTTGCCAGAGAGGATGAGTGGAAGCGGGCTTATGCAGAGATCAATCATATGGAGAGACAGCTGACAGAGCATGGAGCAGTCCTTTTAAAATTCTGGATGCATATTGACAAAGAAGAACAGGCAGTCCGGTTTGAACAGAGACAGGAAATTCCTGAAAAACAGTGGAAGATCACGGATGAAGACTGGCGGAACCGGGAAAAATGGGATCAGTATGAAGTGGCAGTGGATGAAATGATCGTGCGGACTTCCACAGAGCAGGCACCATGGCATATCATTGAGGGAAATTCAAAACTATACGCCCGTATCCGTGTAATGGAGGTCGTGGTAGAGGCATTGGAGAAGAAAATAAGTCTTTTGAAAAAATAGAGAAAAAAACTGTTGACAAAAATTGTATTCCGTCATATAATAAGTCTTGTTGTTGAGCGGATGTGGCGGAATTGGCAGACGCACAAGACTCAAAATCTTGCGGTGGTGACATCGTGCGGGTTCAAGTCCCGCCATCCGCATAATATGCCAGAGAGAAGCGTTGTATAGCTGATTCATTCAGTTATATGGCGCTTTTTTCGTTATTAAGAACAGAGAGGTAGTAAAATTGGAAAATAAATTGATCCTGCTGGATGGAAACAGCATATTGAATCGAGCTTTTTATGGAGTGCCGGATCTGACAAACCGGCAGGGACTTCATACCAACGCAGTGTATGGATTTTTAAATATTATGTTTAAGTTCATAGAAGAGGAAGAACCAAGCCATATGCTGGTGGCGTTTGACCAGAAAGCACCCACATTCCGGCATGAAATGTATGCAGAGTATAAAGGGACCAGAAAACCTATGCCGGAGGAACTGCGCCAGCAGGTGCCGGTGATCCGGGAAATACTGGAAGCTATGAATATAAAGATCTATTTCCAGGATGGGATCGAGGCCGATGACATTCTGGGAACTATGGCAAAGAAGGCGGAAAAGGAAGGATTTACCGTTTCGGTTGTGTCCGGAGACAGAGATCTTCTGCAGTTAGTTACCGATAAGACTACGGTGCGGATTCCAAAGACAAAGGCAGGAAAAACCATAGTGGAAAATTATGATCCTTCCGGAGTGATCCAAAAGTATGGCATTACCCCGCCTCAGATTATTGATCTGAAAGGATTGATGGGAGATTCATCGGACAACATTCCGGGAGTGCCGGGAGTAGGAGAAAAGACGGCGGTAAAACTTCTGACTTTATATGGTACGGTGGAAAATACGCTGGCTCATGTAGATGATATTACTCCTAAAAGAGCCCATGATGCAGTGGCGGCCAATGTGAAACTGGCAAAACTCAGCAAAGCACTGGCTACGATCAAAACGGACTGCAAGCTGGGTGTCACTATGGATCAGTGCCGGCTGGAAGATATTTTTAATGCCAAGGCATTTTCTCTGATCCAGTCGCTGGATATTAAATCCATTCTGAAAAAGTTTGACGCTGATGCGGCAGGAAATCAGGGAGTGGAGGAAAAATTCCACACGATAACGACCCGGCAGGAAATGGAGCAGTTGTTTGAGAAAGTTCCGTCCGGGACGGTTGTGGGACTTCGCAGTGTGTTTCGCAAAAATACCAATATGTCTATGGACGGTGCAGGCCAGCTTACTTTGTTTATGGAAGAACCAAAGAGATTGCTGGCTCTGGCAGTATGTCTGGATGGAGAGAATGTTTACTGCCTGGAAACCGGGGAAAAACTGCCGGAACAGGAAATCCTTGAAAAGGTCAAAGAACTTTCCGGGAAATATGTGATCAGTGCCAATGACTGGAAAGGCCAGCTGGACTGCCTTACTGTTTCTTCCAGGGAAAACTGTTTTGATACGGCAGTGGCAGCCTACCTGATCGAACCGATCCAGAAAGGATTTATGGAGGAAGATCTGGCAGAAAACTATGGGGATATATCCTTTTATCCGTACAGCCAGATGTTTGGCAAGATGGCTTTTGAAACAGCTTTTGATGAGAAAAAGGAAGAATGTGTTAAATACCTATGCTATTGTGCTCTAGTCAATGCAAGGGCCTATGCGCCTCTCAGGAAAGAGTTAAAACGGATCAAATCCTGGGATCTTTTTGAAAAGATTGAAATGCCTCTTGTATTTACACTGAAAGATATGGAAAAAGCAGGCATATTGGTAGAACAGAAGGCTCTGAAAGAATACGGAGACAGACTGGGAGAACGCCTGACATCGCTGGAGCAGGATATCTATGAGAGAGCAGGAGAAGAATTTAACATCAATTCACCGAAACAGTTAGGCGTGATCCTGTTTGAAAAGATGCATATGCCTTATGGGAAGAAAACAAAGACGGGGTATTCAACTTCGGCGGAAGTACTGGAAAAACTCCGTTTTGAAGATCCAATCGTGGAGATGATACTGGAATACCGGCAGTTAGCCAAGTTAAAATCTACTTATGCAGATGGGCTGGCGGTGTTCATCAATGAAGAGGATGGAAGGATCCATACCACCTTTAACCAGACCATTACGGCTACCGGCCGCTTAAGCAGTACGGAGCCAAATCTTCAGAATATCCCCATCCGCATGGAATTGGGAAGGGAGATCCGAAAGGTATTTGTGCCACAGGAGGGATATGTTTTTCTGGATGCGGATTATTCACAGATCGAACTGCGCGTATTGGCCCATATGTCCCAGGATAAACACCTTATTGAGGCGTACAGGGAAAATGCGGATATACATCGTACGACAGCATCCCTTGTATTCCATACACCATTTGAAGAGGTGACGGATCTGCAGAGAAGAAATGCAAAGGCAGTGAATTTTGGTATTATTTACGGCATTAGTGGTTTTGGACTTTCAAGAGATCTGAATATATCGAAAAAAGAGGCAGAGCAGTATATAAAAGATTATTTTGCCATGTATGACCGGGTAAAAGAGTATATGGATTCTTTGGTTGAAATGGGAAAAACAAAGGGCTATGTTTCTTCTTTGTTTGGAAGAAGAAGACCAATTCCGGAACTGAAAAGCAAAAACTTCATGCAGCGTCAGTTTGGTGAAAGGATCGCTATGAACTCGCCGATCCAGGGAACAGCGGCAGATATTATCAAAATCGCCATGAATCATGTGCACGACAGACTGATCAAAGAGGGATGCCGTTCCCGGCTGATCCTGCAGATTCATGATGAACTGCTGATTGAAACCCATCCGGAAGAGATCGAACAGGTGAAGAAAATCCTTCAGGAGGAAATGGTCCATGCCTGTGATCTGGCGGTGCCGCTGATTGCAGATGTGAAACAGGGAAACAGCTGGTACGAGGCAAAATAAAGGAGGAACTTATGGTACTGGGAATTACCGGCGGTGTAGGATGTGGGAAATCCACGCTTTTGTCTATGCTGGAAAAGAAAAAGGGAGCAAAAGTGATCTTGGCAGACAATCTGGGCCATGAAGTCATGGAACCGGGGACAGAGTGCTATGAGCAGATCGTCGCTCTCCTGGGCAGCAGCATTTTGGACGAAACAGGGCATATAAAGAGGGAAAAGATGGCACAGATTATTTATGGAGATGATGAAAAGAGAAGACAGGTAAATGAGATTGTGCATCCCAGCGTAAAAAAAGAAATAAAAGAACGGATCCGTATGTGGCAGGCGGAACCTCTTGTGGTAGTGGAAACAGCGTTGATGTTTGAAAGCGGCTGTGATGCATACTGCGATGAGGTCTGGGGCATTTTTACAGATCCGGAGATCCGTATAGACAGACTTTTAAAAAGTCGTGGATACTCCAGAGAAAAGTCTCTTTCTATTATGCAAAAGCAGATGTCTTATGAAGAATTGAAGCAAAAATGCAGTCATGTTTTATTTAATGATGAAGATCCGGATAAACTTTGGGAACAGATAAAAGAACTGCTACCAATCTAGGCTGGATTATGTTATAATTATATATTATTTAGAGAAATTTTACCCATGAGATTTTTACAGTGAGGAATGAGAAGGCAAAGATTATGACAAACAAAAATGAAGGTTATGTATTTGGATTAGATATTGGTACCAGAAGTATTGTAGGCACCGTAGGATACAGAATGGGAGCGGACCGTTTTGTTGTTATTGCCCAGGAGTCTATAGAACATACTACCAGAGCAGTGATCGACGGACAGATTCATGATATACATACGGTGGCAAAGACAATTGCAGAAGTAAAGCATCGGTTGGAGGAACGCATTGGAGAGGAATTGAAAGATGTGTGTATTGCTGCTGCAGGCAGGGTTCTGAAGACAAAGCAGGTGCATGCGGTGTATGATTTTCCATCAGATACCAAAGTGACGAAAGAACACATCAAATCACTGGATATGCTGGCAGTGGAAAAGGCATATGAGGAGATCCGTCAGGAAATCAGCAGAGAGGACAAGAACTTTTTCTGTGTGGGATATTCGGCTGTGAAGTATTATCTGAATGAATATCCCATGGAGATGGTGGAACTGCATACGGCCAGCAATATCGGAGTAGATCTGATCGCTACATTTTTGCCGGAAGAGGTGGTAGATGGATTGTATGCGGCAGTAGAGGGCGCAGGGCTGCATGTGTCAAGTCTGACGCTGGAGCCGATAGCGGCCATTCAAGTGGCGATCCCGGAGAAGTTCAGACTGCTTAACATTGCTTTAGTGGATGTAGGAGCCGGTACCTCGGATATTTCTATTGTGAAAGATGGCAGTATTATCGCATTTGGCATGATCCCTCTGGCAGGAGATGAGATCACAGAGGCCATTGCCCAGAGCCTGCTGATTGATTTTGAGACGGCAGAGTCTTTGAAACGCCAGTATGAGAAGAGAAAAGTTTTATCTTATAAAAATATATTTGGTGAAAAACTAAAGGTGTCCAAAGAAGAAATTGCCTCTATTGTAAAGGAAACCATGGAAAAGATTGCACAAAAGGTCGGTGAAAGCATCATTGAGCTGAATGGTAACAAAACCGTCAGTGCTGTCTTTGTAGTAGGAGGCGGTGGCAAGCATGATGGATTTACGGACTGCCTTGCCAGAGCCCTCTCCCTTCCTGAAAACCGGGTAGCGGTCCGGGGAGCAGAGGTCCTGGGCAATGTACATTTTGCCCAGGAAGGAATACATAAGGATTCTACTTTGGTGACACCGATTGGTATCTGCATGAGTTATTATGAGCAGAACAATAATTTTATCCATGTCCAGGTAAACCAGCAGCGGGTAAAACTGTATGACAACGGAAAGGCTACGATACTGGATGCATGTATCAGTTCCGGTTTTTCCAAAGATCATCTGTTCCCGGTAAGAGGTGATACCATCCGTTATACGGTTAATGGAGAAATCAAGGAGGCCAAAGGAAAGACGGGAGAGGTGGCTGAGATCAAGTGCAATGGAAGAGAGGCCAGCCTTAACGAGATTGTGAAAGAGAATGATGAGGTTACGATCCGACCTTCTACTAAGGGTGAAAAAGCAGTGATCCGTCTTCAGAGCCTGGAAGAATGTAAAAAAGAAATGCATATAGTGATGTATGGAAGAGACTGGATCTGCCCATGTCCGGTGGAGGTAAACGGACGGCCGGAGGATCTGTCTTATGTAGTTCAGAATGGAGATGAAATTCATATATTTGAGTATTTTTCGGTAGGAAAAGTATTTGAGTATGCGGATATAGAAAAGCCGGAGAAGGTACTTTTAAATGGCAGAGAAGCGGGAATGACAGCCAAAGTGTCGGATGGTGATGTAATTGAAAAAATACCTGAAAAACCGGCGGCGAAACAGGAGGTGGAAGAAAAGACACCGGAAGAAAAACAGCAGGAGCAGATGGAAGAAGATCCGCTGCTGCAGCCAATGAAACCTTTGCCGGACTGGGCAAGAGACCTTCCCTTTGACACGGATAAGTTAGGAAGCGATGGAGAGATCATTCAGGGAAATACTGAAAAGAGAAGGATCATCCATGAAACAGCGTCTTTCGAACCGGTTCATGTAAAGGTAAATGGAACGAAGGTAACTCTTCCGTTAAAGCAAAAACCAATCTTTGTGGATGTGTTTGATGCGTATCCGTTTGATCTGACAAAAGCAGGGGGAACAAAGCTGATTACAAAGATCAATGGAGAGGATCAGGAGTTCACACAGCCTCTTCAAGAAGGGGATGAGATTGAACTTTACTGGGAGAAATAGGAATCAGAGGGATGGAGGAACAAAACGATGAAAGAGAACTTGATAAACCGGATGAGAAGCAGTTCATTTATGAAAATGGCCCACATGGCTCTGTATGTTTTTTTGATTTTGTATGCTTCTGCAGGAATTTATGACATTTGTGCGGGAGACCGGTTTTACCTGATTGAATTTATAAAGTACATTGGAGTAGATGTTTTTTGCATTGTATTCATTCAGATGGAAATGATTTTCCATAAGGAAAACCTAGGGGAAAAGACAGCCTATCACCTGGGATGTTTTTATTACGGAACCAGAGTAGTAATGGCGGGGGTTGCTTATTTTATTAAGCCGACTCAGATGGACCAGCTTGTTTTTTATCTGATCCTGATTGCATTTATGGCGGAATTTATGATGTTTTTCTGCTTCACATCCTTTGATTATCTGGGACGAAGAGGAATTTGTTATGTTATTTATGCACTGGGATTCAGTCTGGTTTCCATGGTGCAGTATATCAGCCGTCTATATGCCAGAGAAATTACGGGGACCAATTTTCTCAGAGGGATTTCTATTTCCTTTGGCGGATTGTTTGTGTTGATCGCCATGGGAGAAGTATTAGCCTATTCCTGGGGCTATTACGAAAAAAGAATGTTTGCTCAGAACCGTGCTCTGGATGACCTGAATGAAGCTAATGAAGCACTTCAGCAGCAGCAGGAAAAGATTGAGAAGATCAATGAAAAATTAGGCAATCAGAAGATTAAGCTGCAGGCTGCCAATAAAAGGATCAACCGTTCTCATGATGAAATGTCTGTTCAGAATGAAATTTCTTCCAGCATTGCCGCATCACCAAAGCGGGACGAACTGCTTAATAAAGTGGCCAATATCCTGCATCTGAGACTGGATCTGGACCTGGTTATGATCATTATGGAAGAAGACAACAGTCTTCTGGTGCCTGGTGAGGAACCGAAAGGTCGCTTTGTGGCGGTATCCACCACCATGGGAGATGAGTACAGGCAAAATCTGATCCGGAGTGTAAAAGAGATGGATATGCAGGATGTTTTATCTCTGAGTAAAACCTATATGCAGAATGTAGAGACAGATACGGTAAAACTGTTCCACGACAGTCGGGTAGAATTTGATTTCCCATCTGTGATCATTCTGCCGGTAAACCAGCAGGAAGAGAGACTGGGAACTTTGATCGTGGCCAAAAACAAAGAAAATGCCTTTATGGATGGCCGTGCATTTTATGAAAGTATTGCCAGCCAGTTAAGTATTGGTATTTCTAATGCAAAGTTGTATGAAAAAATGAATGATATGGCTATCCGGGACGGCCTGACCCGTATTTACAACCGGAGACATCTGAACGAGTGTCTGAATGAATATCTGTCAGAAGCTATGGTGAAAAAACTTCCGGTAACTCTGGCACTGTTTGATATTGATAAGTTTAAGATGATAAATGACACATATGGCCATCAGTGCGGAGATGAAGTGATTCGTTATGTGGCGGCATTGTTAAATAAAGGTGCCATCAGCCATGGCGGAATCGCCGGACGGTATGGCGGCGAGGAATTTGTCATAGCATTTCTTGGCAAATCACTGGAAGAAGCATATGAGATCGTGCAGCAGGTACATCAGCAGATCAAGAGTAAACCGGTTATATATGGAGAATCCCGTGTGGATGTAAGAACCAGTGCCGGTGTGGCATGTTATCCGGAAACATGTTCGAATCCATCCGAGCTCTTGACAAGAGCCGACTGGGCAATGTATCATTCTAAGAAGAATGGTCGAGATCAGATTACTATTGACAGTGACCAGATTACTGATAAAATGTAGTAGAGGTGCGCTATGCAATTATACAGCATTGCCAGTGGAAGCAGTGGAAACTGCATCTACCTGGGCGAAGAAGATGGCGGTATTTTGATCGATGCAGGAATCAGCCGCAAAAGAATCGTAACGGGACTGGAGCGTAAAGGTTTGTCGCTGGATGATATAAAGGCGATTTTTATCACACATGAACACAGCGACCACATCAGTGGCCTGGGGCCTGTTCTGCGAAAAAATCCAATTCCTGTTTATGCTACGGCAGACACAGTTTCTGCTATCTGGGAAAAGACCAATATGAATAATATTTCCCCGGAACTGTTCCACAGTATCCGGCCGGAAGAGGAGATCGAAGCCGGAGAAATGTTAGTACGTCCTTTTTCTATTTCCCACGATGCAGTGGATCCGGTGTGTTATACAGTGGAGAAACAGGGAAAAAGAGCGGCGGTGGCTACTGATATGGGCTGCTTTGATGATACCATTATCCGGGTGCTGGGTCAGTGTGATTCTGTGTTGATCGAAGCAAATCACGATATCAATATGCTGCAGGTAGGACCTTATCCTTACTCGCTGAAAATGAGGATATTAGGCAATAAAGGGCACCTGTCCAATACATCCTGTGCAGATCTGATCAAGGAGATTTTACATAAGGATCTGAAACATCTGGTATTAGGACATCTCAGCAGAGAAAATAACTTTCCGCAACTGGCTTACAGGACGGTTTTGGATGAACTGGAAAAGACAGAGACATGGGGGACTCTTGACACCCGTCTGATGGTGGCAAGCAGGGATGAACCCACGGAACTGTTGAAAATAAATTAAAATCTAGGAGGCACCATGAAAAAGACAATTATTACAGTAGTAGGAAAAGACAGTGTAGGTATTATTGCAAAGGTTTGTACCTATCTTGCAGAGAATGACATTAACATTCTGGATATTTCACAGACCATCGTAGATGGCTTTTTTAACATGATGATGATCGTTGACTTCCAGTCAAATGATAAGAAGTTTACAGACATTGCAGCACAGCTGGAAGCCATGGGAGAGGATATCAATTGTGTCATCCGTGCTCAGAGAGAGGAAATTTTTGACAAAATGCACAGACTGTAATAGCGTGAACAGACTTTATGGAGGACAATAAAACATGATTAACATCAACGAAGTAATTGAAACAAATAAAATGATCGACAAAGAGAATCTGGATGTTCGTACTATTACTATGGGTATCAGCCTTTTGGATTGTATTGATTCGGATCTGGATAAGGTTTGTGAAAATGTTTATAATAAAATTACCACAATGGCGAAAGACCTGGTGGCAACAGGAGAAGAGATCAGTACCGAATTTGGTATTCCGATTGTGAACAAGAGAATTTCTGTTACACCGATTGCGCTGGTAGGCGGTTCTGCCTGCAAAACACCGGATGATTTTGTAAAAATTGCACAGGCATTAGACCGGGCGGCAAAAAAAGTAGGTGTCAATTTTATCGGTGGATACACAGCTCTTGTTTCTAAAAAAATGACAGAGGCAGATAAAAATTTGATTCTGTCTATTCCAAAGGCTTTGTCAACTACCGATTTTATCTGTAGTTCTGTCAATGTTGGTTCTACTAAGACAGGTCTGGACATGGATGCAGTCCTTCTTATGGGACAGGTGATCAAAGAAACAGCAGAACTGACGAAAGAAGCAGATTCTATTGGATGTGCCAAACTGGTAGTGTTCTGTAATGCACCGGATGATAATCCATTTATGGCGGGGGCGTTCCACGGTGTGACAGAAGGAGATGCCATCATCAATGTAGGTGTCAGCGGTCCGGGTGTTGTTAAGACTGCGTTAGACCAGGTAAAAGGAAAAGATTTTGGCACCGTATGTGAAACAATCAAAAAGACGGCCTTTAAGATTACACGTGTAGGACAGCTGGTAGCTCATGAGGCGTCCAAGAGACTGGGCGTTCCATTTGGTATCATCGACCTTTCGCTGGCGCCGACACCGGCAGTGGGGGACAGTATTGCAGAGATTTTTGAGTCACTGGGATTGGAGCGCGCCGGCGCACCGGGAACCACAGCTGCGTTAGCAATGTTGAATGATCAGGTGAAAAAAGGCGGTGTGATGGCTTCTTCCTATGTAGGAGGACTGAGTGGTGCCTTTATTCCGGTCAGTGAAGATCAGGGAATGATCGATGCAGTAAATGAAGGGGCCCTGACACTGGAAAAACTGGAAGCCATGACTTGTGTATGTTCTGTTGGACTGGATATGATCGCAATCCCGGGGGATACAAAAGCAACTACGATTTCAGGAATTATTGCAGATGAAATGGCGATCGGTATGGTCAACCAGAAGACAACAGCAGTTCGTGTGATTCCGGTATGCGGTAAAAAAGTAGGAGATAACGCTGAGTTTGGCGGCCTTTTGGGACATGCTCCGGTTATGCCGGTAAATCCATTCTCATGTGATGATTTTATTACAAGAACAGGTCGTATCCCGGCACCAATTCACAGTTTCAAAAATTAGAAACTTGCAATATACATTAAAATGTTATAAAATGAAGATTGAATGGCGTCGATTAAGGTGATCGACGCTATACTTAAGTGATTAAACAGGAGGATGAGAAAAAATGGCGTTAACATTATCAAAGAAAGCAAGTGAGGTAAAACCGTCGTCTACTCTTGCTATTACAGCAAAGGCGAAGGCACTGAAGGCACAGGGAGTTGACCTGGTGGGTTTTGGTGCAGGAGAACCGGATTTTAACACACCAGACAATATTAATGATGTGGCATGTGAGGCAATCCGCAATGGATTTACAAAATATACGCCGGCGTCCGGTATTGAAGATCTGAAAAAAGCAGTCAGTGAAAAATTCAAGACGTTTAACAAAGTGGATTATGGTGTAGATCAGATCGTTATCAGCAACGGCGGAAAGCATTCTTTGACTAACATTTTTACAGCCATTATTAATGAGGGAGATGAGGTTGTGATCCCGGCACCGTTCTGGCTGAGTTATCCGGAGATTGTAAAACTGGCAGGTGGTGTTCCGGTCATCGTTACCACTACACCGGAGAATGATTTTAAGATTACGGCACAGCAGTTGGCAGAGGCCTGTACAGATAAAACAAAGGCATTTGTTTTAAACTCCCCTAACAATCCTACTGGTATGATATATACAAGAGAAGAACTGGAAGCATTGGCGAAGGTCATTGTGGAGAAGGATATTTATGTTGTGGCAGATGAGATGTATGAATATCTGATCTATGGAGAAGATGAGCATGTCAGCATTGCATCTCTGGGCAAGGAGATCTACGACCATACCATTACATGTAGTGGACTTTCCAAGAGTTATGCCATGACTGGATGGAGAATCGGTTATACCGGTGCCAGCAAAGAGATCACAAAGCTTATGAGCAGTGTTCAGAGCCATCAGACCTCGAATCCTAACTCCATCGCTCAGAAAGCAGCCCTGGAGGCATTGACCGGACCACAGGACAAAGTAAAAGAAATGATCAAAGAATTTGCACAGCGTAGAGACTATATTTATGGCCGATTAAAAGATCTTCCGCACATTTCCGTGATTGAACCCAAAGGTGCTTTTTATACTTTTGTTAAAGTAGAAGATACATTTGGAATGGAATACAAAGGGGAAAAAGTAGGAGATGTATCCAGACTGGCAGCTATCCTGCTGGAAGATTACAGTGTAGCTGTAGTTCCATGTACGGACTTTGGATTCCCGGGCTATATCCGTTTATCGTATGCTATTTCCAAGGAGCAGATCAAAAAGGGAATTGACCGGATTGAGAAGTTCTTAAATGATTTGAAATAACAGGAGTTTTTGTATGCTTGAGAAGTTTAAAATTCTTGGTAAAACATTAAAATACCATGGTCATATTGTTGATTTTTATGCTTATGATCTTCAGGTTCCCAATGGCAATAAGGCGCAATGGGATATTATAGAGCATAAGGGAGCAGCGGCTATCCTGCCGGTGGATTCTGATGGGAAAATTATTATGGTCCGTCAGTACAGAGGGGCTATCGATGATCTTTTGCTGGAAATTCCGGCGGGAGGAAGAGACAGTGTGGAGGAAGAGTTTATCACCTGCGCTTCCAGGGAACTGGAAGAGGAGATAGGATTTAGATCGGAGCATATTTTTCCTTTAATCGACTATCACTCGGCGGCGGCCTATACCAGCGAACTGATCCGGATTTTTTATACGGAGGAGTTGATCCCTTCCCATCAGCATCTGGATGAAAATGAGTTTGTTCAGATTGAGAGATATACGGTAGATGAATTGACGGATATGATCTTTCGAAGAGAAATCACAGACGGCAAAACCATTGCTGCCGTTATGGCGTATAAAGCACTGAAAAGTAAATAAATGGAATGATTAAAAACCTTGTCTCATAGGATGTAAAAAGATTTTATGAGGGAAGGTTTTTTTGTGAAAATAAAGAAGTTGTTGTATGGGGTGGGGCTTTCTTTTCTGGCAGGAGCAATGTTTTATCTTTTTTTCCGCCAATCTTTCCGGGATGTGTATAACGAGATAGGTTCATCCATGACAAAATGGCAGCAAGAGAAAGGAATCATGGCAGAACTATACCACTCGCTGTGGAACCATGGTAAATTTTTTGTGATCCTCTGGATCTTGTCGGTGAACCGCACGGCAGTCCGCTGGTACATACGGCTTTTCCTTGTTTTTACGGGAATCCGTAATGGCTTTTTGTTTTTGTTTTTTGTTATGAACCGGGGATGGATGGGAGTACTTTGCTATCTGGCAAGTCTGTTTCCACACTGTATATTGTTTTCCCTGATTTACCTTTATTCTTTTGGACTCATAGAGAAAAAAAGGCAGCAAAAACACAAAATGCTTCTTTTTATCATACTGCTTTTTGCGTTTATTGCTGCTTGTTTATTAGAAGTTTATTTTAATTTGCCGATGATGCAGAAACTCTTGTGTGATTAAAGAGATTCGGCGATTTTATCCAGAAGTTTTTCTGTTTCATCCCAGCCAAGGCATGGATCAGTAATGGACTTGCCATATTCATGCTGGTTTACTTTCTGGGAACCAGGTAAAAGATAACTCTCTACCATAACTCCTTTTACCAGGTTGGCAATTTCTGAATTGACACTGCGGCTGTGAAGAACCGAACTGACGATGCGAGGCTGTTCTGCATATTTTTTTCCGGAGTTGGAATGGTTGGCATCTACGATACAAGCCGGGTTTTTCAGGTTTAGTTTGGAGTACTTCTCAAGAAGCAGTTCCAGATCCTCATAGTGGTAATTAGGAATGGCGTTGCCGTGTTTGTTTACGGCGCCACGAAGGATGGTGTGGGCCAGAGGGTTTCCGTCAGTGGATACCTCATAACCACGATACAGGAATGTATGAGGTGACTGAGCGGCGATGCAGGAATTTAACATAACGGAAAAATCTCCGCTGGTAGGGTTTTTCATACCTACCGGTACATCCATGCCGCTGACAGTCATACGGTGCTGCTGGTCTTCTACCGAGCGGGCACCAACAGCAACATAAGATAAAATATCGCTGATGTATGGCCAGTTTTCAGGATAAAGCATTTCGTCCGCTGCAAAGAAACCGGTTTCGGAAATAGAACGGATGTGCATTTTACGCATGGCGATCAGGCCTTCCATAAAATCTTCCCCTTTTTCCGGATCCGGCTGATGCACGATGCCTTTGTAACCTTCGCCGGTGGTACGAGGCTTGTTTGTATAAATTCTTGGAACGATAAGTACTTTTTCCTGGATCCGTTCCTGAACTTTAGCAAGACGGGTTATATATTCACACACAGAATCTTCGTGATCGGCAGAACATGGTCCAATGATAACAAGAAATTTATCGGATTCACCGGTGATGATCTCTTTGATCTGCTGGTCGCGAATCTGTTTTTGCTTTTTTTGCTCTGGGGTAAGAGGGTATAACTCCTGTAACACTTCAGGGGAGATAATCTCTTTTTTATAATGCATAGCCATTTTCAAAATCTCCTTTTATCTTTTCTTATATTATTTTCTTGTATACCAGGTCATTCTACTCTAATTTGCGGAAGATGTCAAATTAGAGGGGAAAGAACTGACACGGCTTAAAAGTGAAGTGAGACTTGACACAGACAACCGTGGTTTTTATAATGGATAGAAAGATAATCATGCAAGAAAAATAATAAGAATGATAGAAAGAGGAATAAAAGATGCTGAATACAAAGACATTTTTGTACAACACATTGACAAAAAAGGTAGAAGAATTTGTGCCCAATGAAGAAGGAAAAGTCGCCATGTACACATGCGGCCCCACAGTTTATCATTATGCACACATTGGAAATCTGAGAAGTTACATTATGGAAGATGTCCTTGAAAAGCATCTGCGCTATGTTGGTTATGATGTGAAGCGAGTTATGAACATCACGGATGTTGGTCATCTCTCCAGTGATGGCGATACCGGAGAGGACAAGATGCTCGCCGGAGCCAAGAGAGAACACAAGTCTGTTATGGATATTGCCAAGTTTTATACAGATGCGTTTATGGAAGACTGCAGCCGTCTGAAGATCAAAAAGCCGGATGTAGTGGAGCCGGCTACTAACTGCATTCCGGAATTTATTCACATGATTGAGACCTTGCTGGAAAAAGGTTACGCGTATATTGCCGGAGAAAATGTGTATTTTGATACTTCTAAACTGGACAATTATTATGTGCTTTCTGCCCAGAATGAAGAGGATCTTCAGGTTGGTGTCCGGGACGATGTAGAAGAAGATACCAATAAGAAAAATAAGACAGATTTTGTCCTGTGGTTTACCAAATCCAAATTTGACAATCAGGAATTAAAATGGGACAGTCCATGGGGCGTTGGCTATCCGGGCTGGCACATTGAATGTTCCTGCATCAGCATGAAACATCTTGGTGAAAAACTGGATATCCACTGCGGCGGTGTGGACAATATATTCCCACATCACACCAATGAGATTGCCCAGAGTGAATCCTATCTGGGACACAAATGGTGTAATTACTGGTTCCATGTAAACCATCTTGTGACAAAGCAGGGTAAGATGAGCAAGTCCAAGGGAGGTTTCCTTACGGTATCTTCTCTTATGGAAGAAGGCTACGATCCAATGGTGTATCGTATGTTCTGCCTGCTGTCTCATTACCGCAAACCATTGGAATTTTCAGAGGATATTTTGAAAAATGTTGCAAACTCTTATAACAAACTGATCCAGAAGGTAGCATCTTTGAAAGATGAAGGCGAAGTGGACGAGAATGCGTATACTGAGTATGATGTAAAATTTGCAGAAGCTATGGGAAACGATATCAATACTTCTTCCGCTATTACTGTTTTGTATGATATGCTGAAGGAAGATTTTTCACCGGCCACCAAGCGGAAACTGGCAGCCAGATTTGACGAGGTCCTTTCTCTTGGACTGACAGAGGCCATGGAGAAAAAAGAAGAAGCAGTGGATGAAGAACTGGCAGCTTATGTAGAAAAGATGATCCAGGAGAGAAAGGCGGCAAAAAAAGAAAAGAATTTTGCCAGAGCTGATGAGATCCGGGATGAGCTGGCAGCTAAAGGAATCGTGTTAAAAGATACAAGAGAGGGAACTCTCTGGCAGGTGGAAAAGTAAAACAGGATGGGAAAGTGAGGAATTGGTATGTCAGGTAAATTAAAAAAAGTGATCTGCATGATGTGTATCAGTATGTTGTTTCTGAATGGATGCGGCAAAAGTGACGCCATTACGGCGGAAACAAAGGCCAAGGTGGAAAGCCAGACAGATAAGGCACTGGAATTGTACGCAGACATTGAAAAAGTAGTAGAAGCGAACCATCTGGAAGCGGACAAAGAGTTTACAGATATGAAAAAACAGCTGACCGATATGGCTACAGAGGTAAAAGGAAAGCTTGCCCAGGCAAAGGAAGAAGATGCAAAACTTGCTCTTCAGGAGATTGATGGCATTATTGATAATCTTACAAAAGTAAAAAATTATGTAGATAAAACCGTGTCGGACGCGAAATAAAAAAAGATCAACCACAGAAAACTTCTGTGGTTGATCTTTTTTTATAATATAATCTAAGAATCAGTCTTTATCGTTTAGTTCCAGCAAAAAGTTCAGGAAATCTGTTCTTTTTTCCTTTGTTGCGGCAATCGCACTGCGAGGATGCTGATTGGTCTGACCGGTAAGGAGGTACGGAATGTTATAACCCCAGACAACGCCGGATTTTTTCAGTGGAATAATATGTTTTTCCAGGAACTGAAGAATCGGGATCAGATCATATTTAGGGTTTTTCAAAAAGCCTAATAACTGTTCGCTGGAACAGTTGCCGGCACCACGGCCCATACCACCAATGGTAGAATCCAGATAACTGACACCCCGGGTCAGCGCAGCGATGGTATTGGCAAAGGCTAACTGCTGATTGTTATGGGCATGCATACCTACGGATTTGCCATGATCCTCAGCCATTTTCAAATATTTATCAGCCAGATCATCTACCTGTTCCATGTACATAGAACCGTAACTGTCTACAATGTAGATCACATCTACCGGACACTGGCTCAGCAATGAAAGAGCTTCTGTAATCTCGGACTCTTTGGCAGTAGAGATAGCCATAATATTTACGGTTGTTTCATAGCCTAAGTTGTGGCAGTACTCAATCATTTCGATGGCTGCCGGGATTGTGTGGATATAAGTGGCGATCCGGACCATATCGATCACACTTTCAGAACGATTTAAAATATCCCGTTTGTAGTTACAGCGTCCAACATCAGCCATGACGGAGAGTTTCATATCCGTATTGTTATCTCCTACGATCCGTCTTATATCATCTTCTTCACAGAATTTCCATGGGCCGAAGTCTTCCGGCTTAAAAATATCTTTGGAAGCTTTATAGCCAAACTCCATATAATCAACGCCGGCAGCTACATTGGCTGCATACAAGTCTTTAATAAACTCTTCTGTGAACCGGAAATCGTTTACAAGACCGCCATCCCGGATCGTTGCGTCTACAACTTTAATGTCCGGACGGTAGGTTAATAAAGATCCTTTTTTCTCTGTCATGGTAAATCCTCCTCGTTTAATCTGTGTTGCCCCCGTGCTTATGCCCGGCGGCAGGTCGTCGGAACCGATTTTTAATTATGCGCTATGCGCATAACGGTTCCTCCTCGTTTAATTCTATTCTGCTATTGTAACAGATAATCACTAGGAAGAAAAGGAATTTTTTATTGCTATTTTTATTATGACAAGGTAAAATATAAATATATGAAGATTAATACTGTTTCAAGACTGACAGGTTTTGGGATTGGAGGATTCTATGAGGAAAAAGTTTTTAAGTTTGGCTCTGGCACTGACTCTGGTCTGTCAGGTACCGGCTGTTTCAGTTTATGCAGATACCGGGGATGAGCAGCAGGCTGCCACAGAGGATGCAAGTGTGCAGGCAGCTGCTATTATGAAGGAAGTAGAGGATCTGTTGTCAGAACCTATGACCAGAGAAAAATTTGCAAAGGTATTGGAGGATTTTGACGGAGCGTCGGATGAAGTCCGTAGTCTGTATGATCTGGAGAAAACCAATTATTTCAACCAGTTAAAGGACTTGATGGAATATGCAGACCGGGCATCGGCAGCCATGGATGAGATCCATATGCTGGGACTGACAGCCACAAGAGATGATTATGATGTGTTTGTACAGGAATATACAGATGCACAGGATGTTGTGAAATTGTACGAAGGAAAGTTTTCCAACTGTAAGAGCAAGGATGTTTTTTCAAACTGTCTTCCTACGATCGTGAAAAAGACACTGGTGCCTAATTACCCGAAATACGAGAAGGCAGGGGCGTATTATGCAGTGGAAGAGGCATATCTGGCCATTGGAGATTTTGATGTGCTGTCAGAAGAAGTTGCAGCCAGGGTAAAGACTTTGTCGAAAGCAGTTCAGAAGGCAGAAGAGGATTACGAGATCTCAATCTATGATTTCTTTAACAGTGCAGCCATCAAGACATTGCTGGAGCGGACAGAGAAGGTTTCTTCTTTTGAAGAAGAAATGGATCTTCTGCCGGAAACAATCACCAGTACACAGGATCTGGCGGCTTTGATGCGGGCTTATGAAAAGTTTGGAAAGATGAGTGAAAGCGAGCAGAACATGGTGCCGGCAAGCTACACAGACAGGCTTCAGAATGCGGTAAAAGTTACCACAGACTGCCAGAGCGTGATTGATCAGATCCAGGCAGTGGGAGTACTTCAGGGAGAGGAAGATTATTCCGATTTTTCCAAACGCTATGAAGATGCTTACAAGGCATATCAGTTTTTTGTAAACAAATATCAGGATATTAGCGGCGTGGCAGACCTGATCACCAATCAGGATATTCTGGATCAGGAATCATCTGTACTGGAAATGGTAAAAAGTTTCCGGAAGATCATGGATCAGGATGCAGCTATGATGTGTTCTTTCCTGATACAGATGAATGCAGCCAGAACAGCTTATAACGCTATGGATGATTCTTTGAAAGAGCAGGTTTATAACTACGAAGATTTTGTTAAAATCTGTGAAGACACGACTCAGGCCAATGAGGTGCGGACGATGATCGACGGGATCCGCAGTGGTTTTACAGCAGAAGATGAAGCGTATATACAGAAGGTTCGTCTGGCCTATGAAAATCTTTCAGACAAGGCTAAAACATATGTGGGAAACAGCAAATATGTGACATTGCAGATGGCGGAGGAACAGCTGGCAGCACTGAATGCCAATGAAGCAGCCGGAGTGACAGACAAGATTGCTAAGTTAGGAACCATCACAGTAAATTCTTATGATCAGATTCAGGCAGCCAGAAGGAGTTATGATGCTCTCAGCAGCAACCAGAAACTTCTGGTAAACAATTACCAGATTCTGACTCAGGCAGAAAATACATATAAGAGTCTGGAAACATCGGTGGCAAAGGCATCGGTGACAGGATTGTCATCTTATGTATACTCAGGTCAGGCATATAAACCGGCATTGCAGGTTGTACTGAACAAAGTTAGACTGCAGGAAGGAATTGATTATAAACTGACATTTTCAGGTAATAAAAATGCAGGAAAAGCCATGGTTAAGATTCAGGGAATCGGTAATTACAAAGGAAGTCTTACCAAGCAGTTTGTGATTTACAGCTGCTCCATTGATGCGGCATCTTTAAGCGGATTAAAGAAGTCTTATGCTTACCGGACAGGTGGCGTGAAACCGGCGGTAAAACTTATATTAAATTCTACTGTTTTAAAGAAAGGTTCCGATTATACCATTTCTTATAAAAGCAATAAAAAACCGGGGAAAGCCCAGGTGGTCATTACAGCTAAGGGAAATTATGCCGGCGTGATGAAGCTGAACTTTAAGATTACAAAACGATCTTTGAAAAAGGCATCCATCACAGGGGTAAAGAAATCTTATGCCTATACAGGAAAACGGATCCGTCCGTCTGTAAAGGTAAAAATCGGAGGCAGGACGTTGCGGAACAAGAAGGATTATACAATCCGCTACAGCAATAATACAGCCAAAGGAAAAGCAGTTCTTTTGATCCGGGGAAAAGGATACTACAAAGGAACGAAAAAACTAAGATTTAAAATTGCGTAGACTTCATTGACCATGTATACAAAAAATGGTACAATGGTCGGAGTGACGCACTACATATAGGAGGTTAATCAAATGGATTACAAAAAAGCAGGAGTTGACATTGAAGCCGGATACAAGGCAGTTTCATTGATGAAGGAGCATATTGCTTCTACTATGAGACCAGAAGTTCTTACAGATATAGGAGGCTTTTCCGGAGCATTTTCCATGAAGAAATTTATGGGAATGGAGGAACCTACTCTGGTTTCCGGAACGGACGGAGTCGGAACGAAACTGAAACTGGCTTTTATTCTGGATAAGCATGACACCATCGGAGTGGACGCAGTGGCCATGTGTGTAAATGACATTGCTTGTGCAGGAGGAGAACCTTTATTTTTCCTGGATTACATTGCCTGTGGCAAGAATGAGCCGGAGAAAATTGCACAGATCGTAAGCGGAGTGGCAGAAGGATGCCGTCAGAGTGACTGTGCGCTGATCGGTGGAGAAACTGCGGAAATGCCTGGCTTTTATCCAATTGATGAGTACGATCTGGCTGGATTTTCAGTCGGTATCGTGGATAAAAAAGATATGATCACCGGAAAGGATCTGAAAGCAGGGGATGTTCTGGTAGGAATGGCATCTTCCGGAATCCACAGCAATGGATATTCATTGGTCCGCAGCGCATTTTCTATGAATGCAGAGACTCTGAATCAGAAGTATGAGTGTCTGGAAAGTGATCTTACACTGGGAGAGACTTTGCTGACACCAACAAAGATTTATGTAAAGGCACTCCGCAGTATCAAAGAGGCCGGAGTCCGCATTAAGGCGTGCAGCCATATTACAGGTGGCGGATTTTATGAGAACATTCCTCGTATGTTGAAAGAGGGAACACATGCGGTCATCGACAAGAACAGTTTTGTAATCCCACCAATCTTCAAGATGCTGGCATGTGATGGCAATGTGGATGAGCATTCCATGTTTAATACTTACAACATGGGTGTGGGTATGATCACAGCAGTGGCCAAAGAAGATGTAGACAAGACAGTAGAGGCTATCAAAGCAGCCGGAGAGACACCATATGTTTTAGGTGAAATCAAAGATGGAGAGAAAGGAATTACATTATGCTAAAAGTTGCGGTTTTGGTATCCGGAGGCGGAACAAATCTTCAGGCAATTTTAGATAGTGTAGACCGGGGAGAGATTACCAATGCAGAAATTGCATTGGTAATTTCTAATAAAAGGGATGCTTATGCATTGGAGAGAGCAGCCGCTAAAAAAATTGAATCCAAGGTTCTTGTACCAAAGGAGTATGAATCCAGAGAGGCATATGGACAGGCACTGACACATACTCTGACAGAGGCAGGGATCGATCTGGTTGTACTGGCTGGATTTTTAGTAATCCTTCCGGAGAATTTTGTAAAAGCATACTATGGACGGATGATCAATATCCATCCATCATTGATTCCATCTCATTGCGGAGCCGGATATTATGGTCTGAAAGTTCATGAAAGTGTGCTGGCAAGAGGAAACAAGGTGACAGGAGCGACGGTCCACTTTGTAGATGAGGGAACCGACAGTGGCCCTATCATTTTACAGAAAGCAGTAGAAGTGAAAGAAGATGATACACCAGAGACACTTCAAAAGAGAGTGATGGAGCAGGCAGAATGGAAGATCCTGCCACAGGCGATTGATCTGATCGCTAATGATAAAATAGAAATCATAGATCACCTTGTACGGACAAAGAAAAAATAAGGAGGATATATTGTGAAAGTTCTTATAGTTGGAAGCGGTGGCCGTGAGCATGCTATCGCATATAGTGTTGCTAAAAGTTCAAAAGTTGATAAGATCTACTGTGCACCGGGCAACGCCGGTATTGGACAGATTGCTGAGTGTGTGGATATAACAGCCATGGAATTTGACAAGCTGGCTGCTTTTGCCAAAGAAAAAGAGATCGATCTTACCATCATCGGTATGGATGATCCACTGGTGGGCGGCATTGTGGACGTATTTGAAGAGCAGGGACTTCGTGTCTTTGGTCCAAGAAAAAATGCAGCCATCATTGAAGGATCCAAAGCGTTTTCCAAAGATCTTATGAAAAAATATGGGATTCCTACCGCTGCCTATGAAACCTTTACAGACCCACAGAAGGCACTGGAATATCTGGAAACAGCCAAGATGCCAATCGTATTGAAGGCGGACGGTCTGGCTTTGGGAAAAGGTGTGTTGATCTGTAATACACTGGAAGAGGCGAAGACAGGCGTTAAGACTTTGATGTTAGACAAGCAGTTCGGAGACGCCGGTAATGAGATTGTTATTGAAGAGTTTATGACGGGAAGAGAAGTGTCTGTTCTCTGTTATTGCGATGGCACACATATTAAGCCTATGACAAGCGCACAGGATCATAAGAGAGCCAAAGACGGTGATCAGGGACTGAACACCGGCGGCATGGGTACTTTTTCACCAAGTCCTTTCTATGATGAGGAAGTACAGAAGTTCTGTGAGGAAAATGTATACCAGAAGACAATGGATGCCATGAAGGCAGAAGGCAGAGACTTTACAGGAATCTTGTTTGTAGGACTGATGCTGACAGAAGACGGACCAAAAGTATTGGAATATAATGCAAGATTTGGTGACCCGGAAGCACAGGTAGTTCTTCCACGAATGAAAAATGATATTGTAGATGTTATGAATGCCTGTATTGACGGTAATTTGGATCAGGTGGATCTTCAGTTTGAGGATAATGCCGCAGTTTGTGTTGTTCTGGCTTCCGATGGATATCCGGAACACTATGAAAAAGGAAAAGTGATCCATGGTCTGGAGACATTCGCGGACAAAGATGGCTATTATGTATTCCATGCAGGAACCCGTAAAGAGGGAAATGATATTGTGACAAACGGAGGCCGTGTTCTGGGTGTGACAGCCAAGGGAGCTGATCTGAAAGAAGCCAGAGCCAATGCATATAAGGCCACAGAGTGGATTACATTTGACAATAAATACATGCGCCATGATATTGGAAAAGCAATTGATGAGGCATAATAAAAAAGAATTGGAGGTAGACGGATGTATTCGTTTGAAGAAGTAGTAAAAGCAGATCCGGAGCTTGCAAAAGCTATGGAACTGGAGACGGGAAGACAGAACGATCATATTGAGCTGATCGCTTCCGAGAACTTTGTAAGTAAGGCAGTTATGGCTGCTATGGGAAGCACTCTTACCAATAAATACGCGGAAGGATATCCGGGCAAACGCTATTACGGCGGATGCCAGTTTGTAGATATGGTAGAGGAACTGGCAAGAGAAAGGGCCAAAAAACTGTTTGGCTGTACCTATGTAAATGTTCAGCCTCATTCCGGAGCCCAGGCTAATATGGCAGTCTTTTTCGCACTGGTAAAACCGGGCGAGACCGTTATGGGAATGAACCTGGATCACGGCGGACATTTATCACATGGAAGCCCGGCCAACATTTCCGGAACTTATTATCACATCGTTCCTTATGGTGTAAATGATAAAGGTTTTATTGATTACGATGAAGTAGAGCGGATTGCTAAAGAGTGCAAACCGAAAATGATCATTGCCGGAGCTAGTGCTTACTGCCGCAAGATCGACTTTAAGAGATTCCGTGAGATCGCAGATGAGGTAGGAGCATTCTTAATGGTAGATATGGCACATATTGCCGGTCTGGTAGCTTCCGGTTATCATGAAAGCCCAATCCCTTATGCTCATGTAACAACTACAACAACCCACAAAACACTTCGTGGACCAAGAGGTGGTATGATTCTTTCCTCTGAAGAGTTTGCCAAAGAGCATAAATTAAATAAGGCTATTTTCCCGGGAACACAGGGAGGCCCGTTGATGCATGTGATCGCAGCCAAGGCTGTCTGCTTCAAAGAAGCACTGGATCCATCTTTTAAGGAATATGGAAAGCACATCATTGAAAATGCCCAGGCACTGTCCAAAGGTCTGATGAGCCGAGGAGTAAATATTGTGTCCGGAGGAACAGACAACCACTTGATGTTAGTAGATCTGGTGGACAAAGGATTAACAGGAAAAGAAGTTGAGGCATGGTTAGATGAAGCGAATATCACTGCCAATAAAAATACGATCCCGAATGATCCACAGTCACCGTTTGTTACAAGTGGTGTAAGACTGGGAACAGCCGCTGTTACTACGAGAGGCATGAATGCAGAAGATATGGACCGGATCGCTGAGGCTATTGCCATGATCATAGATGATCATGAGGCAAATATTGATAAGGCAAAGGCAATCGTCAAAGAACTGACAGACCGTTATCCATTGTACTGATTTTTAAATATTTCTTCTATAAGTCTGGGCAGAAATGCTCAGACTTGTGGTTTGTAAAGACGGAATTTTCCAAATAAAAACGGTGAGGAGAAGTTATGGCAAAACGATTGTTTATCGCGGAGAAACCAAGTGTGGCCAGAGAATTCGCAAAGATTCTCAAGGTAGACGCAAAAAGAGGAAATGGTTATCTGGAATCAGAGGACACTATCGTAACCTGGTGTGTAGGTCATCTGGTTACCATGAGTTATCCGGAAGTGTACGATGAAGCACTGAAAAAATGGGATATGAATACCCTTCCATTTTTGCCGGAAAAATTTCTGTATGAAGTGATTCCCAGTGTAAAGGATCAGTTTAATATTGTAGCCGGACTTTTGAACCGGGAAGATGTGGATACGATCTATGTATGCACTGACTCCGGACGGGAAGGAGAATATATTTACCGTCTGGTGGATCAGATGGCGAAGGTGCCGGATACAAAGAAAAAACTGAGGGTGTGGATCGACTCCCAGACAGAAGAGGAAATCCTGAGAGGGGTCCGGGAGGCAAAGCCGATTGCTGAATACGACAACCTGAGCCATTCCGCATATCTGCGGGCAAAAGAAGATTATCTGATGGGAATCAATTTTTCCAGGGTGTTGTCTTTAAAGTATGGTTACTGGCTCAATAATAACTTTCAGGATAAAAAATGGACTTCTGTTTCAGTTGGCCGTGTCATGACCTGTGTTCTTGGCATGGTGGTAAAACGGGAATGGGAGATCCGCAATTTCAAAAAGACTCCATTTTACCGTGTGATCGGGGATTTTTCCCTGGAGGGCAAAGGGTTTCAGGGAGAGTGGAAGGCAGTAGAAGGTTCTGCTTACTATGAGTCACCTGCTCTTTATAAGGAAAATGGATTCAAGAAAAAAGAGGATGCACAAAAACTCATGGACTCTCTTTTACAGCCGGAGCCGGTGGCTTCTGTGATTGAAAAAGTGGAGAAGAAGAAGGAAAAGAAAAATCCGCCTCTTTTGTTTAATCTGGCTGAAATCCAGAACTTGTCTTCTAAATTGTTTAAGATCAGTCCCGATGAGACCCTTGCCATTGTGCAGGAGTTGTATGAAAAAAAACTGGTGACTTATCCAAGAACAGATGCCAGGGTGCTGTCCAGTGCCGTTGCCAAAGAGATTGGAAAAAATCTTGGTGGTCTGCAGGGATATGAGCAGGCCAGGGAATTTCTCCCATACATATCGGAGAACCAGACATATAAAGGACTGGAAAAAACCAGGTATGTCAATGACAAGCAGATCACAGACCATTATGCTATTATTCCAACCGGACAGGGACTGGGAGCCTTGCGAAGCCTGGGAGAACTGCAAAGTAAGATGTATGAGGTGATCGTGCGGCGTTTCCTGAGTATTTTTTATCCGCCGGCAGTGTATCAGAAACTGAATGTGACTGTAAAAAGCGGGGAAGAACATTTTTTTACGTCTACCAAAGTGCTTGTGGAAGAAGGGTTTCTGCCTGTAACGCAATATTCGTTTACCAAGAAGAAAAATGTGGCAGAGATAGACATGGATGCCAAAGAAGACCAGGAAGAAACATTTGATCTGAAAGAGGTGCTGGGGCTTTTGAAGAAGGATACCCCGGTGCAGCTGCAAGCCTGCCATATCAAGGAGGGGGAGACATCACCGCCTAAGCGGTACAATTCCGGTTCCATGGTGCTGGCAATGGAAAATGCAGGACAGTTGATCGAGGATGAAGAACTGCGGGCCCAGATCAAGGGAAGTGGTATCGGCACCAGTGCTACCAGGGCAGAAATCTTAAAAAAATTATTTAATATCGGCTATCTGAACCTGAACAAAAAGACCCAGATCATTACGCCGGCCTTAAAAGGCGAACTGGTTTTTGGAATCGTCCGTTACTCGATGCCCCAGATGTTGTCGCCAAAATTGACGGCCAGCTGGGAAAAGGGTCTGACCGGTGTGGCAGAGGGAAATATTACAGAAGAAGAGTATATGGTAAAACTGGACCGGTTTATAGAACAGCTTGTATCCAGTGCCAAAAGTAGTGACCACAGAGGACGCCTGGACTCCTTTTACCGGGTGGCTGCTCCTTTTTATAAGACAAAAAAATCAAAAACAAAAAAGTAAAGTTTTTATGGAGGTTATAAAATGAAAGAGATATCTGTAAGCAGTTTATTTGATCTGAACAATACCATTGCCGGAGAACTTTTTGAAGGAAAAGAAAATGCCTATGAAGTGCTGCCTTTGATCCATGATTTTATCCTGAAACTGGGAGAGACACTTCCGAAAGAAAAATTTGAAAAAAAAGGTGAAAACATCTGGATCGCAAAATCGGCCAAAGTGGCAGAGACAGCAAGCATTACCGGTCCGGCTATTATTGATGAAGAAGCGGAAGTCCGCCATTGTGCTTTTATCCGCGGCAATGCCATTGTGGGGAAAAATGCAGTAGTGGGAAACTCCACGGAGTTAAAAAATGTAGTGCTTTTTAACAATGTTCAGGTTCCTCATTACAACTATGTAGGGGATTCCATCCTTGGATTCAAATCACATATGGGTGCCGGATCCATTACATCTAATGTAAAGTCTGATAAGACTCTGGTAGAAATCCGTGTCGGACAGGAAAAAGTGAAGACCGGTCTTAAGAAAATGGGAGCAATCCTGGGAGACCAGGTAGAGGTAGGATGCGGAAGTATCCTGAATCCGGGTTCTGTCATCGGTGCCAATACCAACATCTATCCATTAAGCAGTGTAAGAGGTTATGTTCCATCCGGCAGTATCTACAAAAATCAGGGAGAAATTGTGGAAAAACAGTAAATTGCAGGAAGTATGCCGGTGGGCTTTCTTGACATTTCAAGAAAATTATTGTAAAATTTTATCAGTATCTGACGCAAACAGAAAGGAGTCATAACATGATTTATTCACAAGAAGTAGAAAACATGTGCCCAGTTGCTCAGGGTGTTCATCATGGTGCTGCACCAATTCCTGAAGAAGCAAAATGGGTTCAGGCAAAAGAAGTCAAAGATATTTCAGGTTTCACACATGGTATTGGTTGGTGTGCGCCTCAGCAGGGTTGCTGTAAGCTTTCCCTGAATGTAAAAGAAGGTATTATCCAGGAAGCACTGGTAGAGACAGTAGGATGTTCCGGAATGACTCATTCCGCAGCAATGGCATCTGAGATTCTTCCGGGACTGACTGTTATGGAAGCATTGAATACAGACCTTGTATGTGATGCGATTAATACAGCAATGAGAGAGTTGTTCCTGCAGATTGTTTATGGCCGTTCCCAGAGTGCTTTTTCCGAAGACGGACTGGCAATCGGAGCCGGACTTGAGGATCTTGGTAAAGGACTTCGTTCTCAGGTTGGTACAATGTACGGTACATTGAAGAAGGGACCTCGTTACCTGGAGATGGCAGAAGGTTATGTAACTGCTATTGCTTTGGATGACGAAGACCTGATTATTGGTTATAAGTTTGTGAACCTTGGTAAGATGACTGACTTCATCAAAAAAGGTGACGATCCTAACACTGCCTGGGAGAAAGCATCCGGACAGTACGGTCGTGTAGAAGACGCTGTTAAGCTTATCGATCCTAGAACCGATGAAGAAGTTGCAAAATAATTAAAAGGAGGCAAACAAATCATGGCATTATTTGAATCATATGAAAGAAGAATTGACCAGATCAACGCTGTTTTGAACAGTTATGGCATTTCTTCATTAGAAGAAGCAGAAAAGATCACAAAGGATGCTGGACTTGATGTTTATAATCAGATCAAGGGAATCCAGCCAATTTGTTTTGAAAATGCATGCTGGGCTTATATTGTAGGTGCAGCCATTGCAATTAAAAAAGGATGCCGCCGTGCTGCTGATGCAGCGGCTGCTATTGGAGAAGGACTTCAGTCTTTCTGTATTCCAGGTTCTGTAGCTGATACCCGTAAGGTAGGTTTGGGACATGGTAACCTTGGAAAGATGCTGTTGGAAGAAGAGACTAAATGTTTCGCATTCCTGGCAGGTCATGAGTCTTTTGCAGCAGCAGAAGGTGCGATCGGTATTGCTGAGAAAGCAAACAAAGTTCGTAAAGAGCCACTGCGCGTTATCCTGAATGGTCTTGGTAAAGACGCAGCTCAGATCATTTCCCGTATCAACGGATTTACATTCGTAGAGACTGAGTATGATCCATATACAAACGAAGTAAAAGAAGTATTCCGCAAGGCATATTCTACCGGACTTCGTTCTAAAGTAAACTGCTATGGTGCAAACTCTGTACCGGAAGGTGTTGCTATCATGCACAAAGAGGGCGTAGATGTATCTATCACAGGTAACTCTACTAACCCAACCCGTTTCCAGCACCCAGTTGCAGGAACATACAAGAAAGAGTGCCTGGAGCAGGGCAAGAAGTACTTCTCTGTAGCATCCGGTGGTGGTACAGGCCGTACATTGCATCCAGACAACATGGCTGCAGGTCCTGCATCTTATGGTATGACAGATACATTGGGTCGTATGCACAGTGATGCACAGTTCGCTGGATCTTCTTCTGTACCAGCCCATGTAGAAATGATGGGACTGATCGGTGCAGGAAACAACCCAATGGTTGGAATGACTGTAGCGGTTGCAGTAGCTGTTCAGGAAGCTGCTGACGCAGGTAAATTCTAATAAATACCGATATTGTATTTTCAGAGAGCTTGTTTGTTTATGACAGGCTCTCTTTTTTGCACCTTTTTTTCCTTCCGGCATATTTATATAGTAAGAAGAACGAAAGAAAAGGTGGTATACATGACAACAAAATGGTGTAACTTTTATAAAAATCTGGCGCAGATCTATCTGCCGGCACTGGCAACCTTATATTTTGCACTTGCAAGTATCTGGGGGCTGCCTTGTGTGGAGCAGGTGGTAGGAACCATAACCGCCATTGATACATTCCTTGGCGTATGTCTGGGAATCTGCACATCACAGAGCAAGAAGGATAAAGATACAAACAGCGAAAAATAAAACGGGGGGATCAAAATGGCAAGAAATATAAATCAGCTGCATCCCTGGATGCAGTATAAAATATATCTGTTAAAAAAAGAATGTAAAAAACAAGGGCTGCAATTGGGGATTGGCGAATGTTTTCGCTCTGTGAAAGAACAGGAAGACCTGTATGCAAAGGGCCGGAGCGCGCCGGGCAAAATTGTTACCAATGCCAGAGGAAAATCTTTTTCCAGTCAGCATCAATGGGGCATTGCCGTGGATATTTTCCAAAATATCCGGGGAAAAGAGTACGAAGATGCGTTTATGAAAAAGGTTGCCAAGATCGCCAAATCTAAAAAAGTGGGTCTTTCCTGGGGAGGAGATTGGAAAAGTCCTGTGGATACGCCGCATTTTTATCTTGGCAAGTGGGGCAGCACACCTTCTTTGCTGAAGAAAAAATATGGATCCTTTTCAGAATTTCAAAAGGAATGGGCGGCTGTAACAAAGAAAAACTGTAAACTCTGGAAACAAAAATCTTTGAGAAAAAGTAAAAAAATAAAGAAAGTTCCGGCTGGCAGTAAAGTAGCGGTCCTTTATGTATCCAAACTGGGATATGCAAAGATCCGTTATCAGGGGAAATACGGATATATTTTCCAATCTGTGATCCGGTAAAAAAGGGCGGGGAATATCATTTTTCCCTGCTGTACATAAAAGGGTTTTACTTGAAAGAAAAAGTCGGATTATGTATAATGGGGGAAAGAAAGGAAGGTATCAGGTGAAAAAAATACATACAAAAGGAAACCGGCTCAGAACGGGTATCAAGAAGAAGGCAGAGGCTTTTTCTAAACTTACACCGGTAAAAAAAGTCAAGAAGATCTTGAAAGGAGCAGTAATAGTACTGGTTCTTTTTCTTGTGCTATTTGTTGTGGTGAAAATACATAAAAATCAATCTCAGGGAGAAAAGACAACGGTGGTTGTTTCGTCAACGCTGGAAAGCATCCGTTCCATCGGGGAACTTTCTTCCTATGAATCGATCTACAGTGGAGTGGCTAATGGAGAAGATGGGAGATATTATGTGTCTTATGATGCAGTAGTAAAGGCAGGGGTGCCGGCGGATGAGATTAAGATAAACCACAAAGGAAAAAAGATCATTGTGACACTTCCGAAAGTTTCTGTTACAGATGTTACGGTGAAAATGGAGTCACTGGATTATATGTTTATGGATGATAATTATGATCAAACCGGTATATCAGAAAAGGCGTATAAAGAATGTATAGAAGATGCCAGGAAGGAAGTGGCAGAAAATAAATGGATTCTTCAGGCGGCAGAAAAAAATCTGGAAGAGGGCATCCGGGGAATGTTAGATCCGCTGCTGGATTCCCAGTCTGGGTATAGTTTGAAATTTGAGACAAAGGAAGGTGATGGACAGTGAAATATACAAAAATAGCGGGGATTGGTCTGCTGGCAGGATGCCTTCTCTTTTTAAGTGCCTGTGGTTCTGATGCTCCGGCAGAAAAAGAAACCATTACGAAAGAAAAAATGCAGGCTGTGTGCCAGCTGGCAGCGGTGGAATGTTTTTATCATAATACAACGAAACTGAAGAAAGAAGACACGGTATTGTGGTGGGATACCTGCACAGAACTGTGGGTAGAATCCAGTGGCATTGTGAAAATGGGTGTGGATCTGGATGATGTGGATCTGACGGTAGATAAAAAGAAGGTAACGGTTACACTGCCGGAGGTTAAAGTATTGGAGTGTAAAGTGGATGAGGCATCCCTTGACGGTGATTCTTATCATGCTAAAACTACCGGATTAGGAGCAAAAAAGCCAGATGCGGCCATGGAGACAGAGGCATTTTCAGAGGCAGTAAAACATATTACGAACATGGCAGAAAACGATGAGGCTACGAAGAAAATAGTGGAAAGGCGAGTGAAAAAACTTTTGAGCCAGTATATAGAAAATATGGGGAAAATACAAAAGATACAATATGATATAGAATGGAAGACAAAAGAAAAGGATACACAAAACTAAGGTGAAGTAATAAAAAAGGAAGTTCAGCCGGTCCGGGAAAGCACTGTGGCGCAGAACCCGGGAGAAATGAACTTCCTTTTTTGTTGTTTAATTGACCGTGTTTTAAGCAGTAGTAAACCAGGTGTAAGAATTTTTGCCTGTCTGAATACGATAAGTAATCGGGCCGCATCCTTTTTGCACAAGGATGGCTTTGGCACATATGATCTGATTTCCTGGAGAAAGATCGGTGACTTTCAGATCATCCACCGGCTCAAAATCAAATCCCCAGTCGATATTGGTCATCTGTTTGGTGGAATTGTTACCAAATACATTGTAATAATAATTGAAAATATCTTTGGCACTGACTGTCTGTGTACCGGAGATATAAGTAAACTTAAATTTAAAATACAAATATTCCTGAGAAGCAGTTGGAGCCGGGTTGATGGATCCGTTACCGTCATCAGCGGCACGGGCCATGGCAGCGGATTTATCTCCACAGGCGAAGGTAAGAAGTTCGATGGTAAACTTACCGCGTTTCTTGCCTTCTTCGTAGTAATTAAAAGTAGTTTTTTTGTAACCGGAGATAGGATTGGTTTTACTGCCAAGCTTACCTGTAGGCTTTTTGCGCACGGTAACAGTACAGCGGTATTTCTTTTTCTTTACCTTGGCTGTAATGACAGCGACACCGGCAGACTTGCCTTTCACAACACCTTTGGATGATACGGCAGCTACTTTTTTGTTGCTGGATGACCATTTTACTTTGGCTTTTGTTCCTTTTATCTTTAAGCGGTAAGAGGAGCCCTTATTGATCACACAAGTTTTCTTATTCAATTTAATGGTTGCTGCCTGAACCTGGGAAGGTGTCAGAATGGAACTGATGATACCTAAGGAAAGCAGCACTGCTGTTAATTTCTTCATGATTTCCTCCATTTCCTCCTAATATGTCCTTTTATATAAGGATATTCTACAATAAATAACAGGAAAATACAAGAAGCAACCCATTTTTTTTGTGGCATCCTGTATCAAATTATGGTACTATATAAGCATATTTGTGTATCAAAACTATGTCGGTTTTGAGAGGAAAGGATTTTGATGATATGTCAGTTATTAATAAAAGTCACATTCGCAATTTTTGCATTGTCGCACATATAGATCATGGTAAATCGACCTTGGCGGACCGGATCATTGAGAAAACCGGTCTTCTTACATCCAGGGAGATGCAGTCTCAGGTACTGGATAATATGGAACTGGAGAGAGAGAGAGGAATCACGATCAAATCCCAGGCTGTCCGTATTGTATATAAAGCAAAAGATGGAGAGGAATACCTGTTCAATCTGATCGATACACCGGGACATGTGGATTTTAACTATGAAGTATCCCGAAGCCTGGCTGCCTGCGAGGGTGCCATCCTTATTGTAGATGCGGCTCAGGGAATCGAGGCACAGACACTGGCCAACTGTTATCTGGCCATTGACCACGATCTGGAGATTCTGCCGGTGATCAACAAGATCGATCTTCCCAGTGCAGATCCGGAGCGGGTTAAGAATGAGATTGAAGATGTGATCGGAATTGAGGCTCAGGATGCACCGCTGATCTCAGCAAAAATGGGAACCAATATTGAAGAGGTGTTAGAGCAGATCGTGGCGAAGATCCCGGCACCATCCGGGGATGAAAAGGCACCGCTGAAAGCATTGATCTTTGATTCATTGTATGATCCTTATAAGGGAGTTATCATATTTTGCCGTTTATTTGACGGTACCGTGAAAAAAGGCACGAAGATCCATATGATGGCTACCGGAATGGAAGAAGAGGTAGTGGAAGTAGGTACATTTGGTGCCGGACAGTTTATTCCATGTGAAGAATTGACTGCCGGCATGGTAGGATATATTACAGCCAGCTTAAAAAATGTAGAAGGAACCAGAGTGGGTGATACGGTAACCGATGCGGAGAATCCTTGTGACGAGGCACTTCCCGGATATAAAAAAGTACAGCCTATGGTGTACTGTGGACTGTATCCGGCAGACGGAGCCAAATATCAGGATCTTAGAGATGCCTTGGAAAAACTGCAGTTAAATGACGCATCTTTGCAGTTTGAAGCAGAAACATCCATTGCCCTTGGTTTTGGTTTCAGATGTGGTTTCCTGGGACTTCTGCACTTGGAAGTAATCCAGGAGAGACTGGAACGAGAGTATAACTTAGACTTGGTAACCACAGCACCGGGCGTTGTGTATCATGTGTACAAAACCAATGGAGAGATGGTGGAGGTGACTAATCCGTCTAATCTGCCGGACCCGTCCGAGATCGAACATATGGAGGAGCCGGTAGTAGAGGCAGAGATTATGGTTACCAAGGAATTTGTAGGACCGATCATGACTTTGTGCCAGGAACGCCGTGGCGTGTATATAGGAATGGAATACATGGAAGAAACAAGAGCTTTGTTAAAATATACGCTGCCGTTGAATGAGATTATATATGATTTCTTTGATTCTTTGAAATCAAGGTCCAGAGGATATGCATCTTTTGACTATGAAATGAAAGGATATGAGCCGGCAGATCTGGTGAAATTGAATATTCTTATTAACAGGGAAGAGGTAGACGCATTGTCCTTTATCGTCCATGAAAGTTCTGCTTATGAGCGCGGAAGAAAGATGTGTCAGAAACTGAAAAACGAGATCCCTAGACATTTGTTTGAGATTCCGATCCAGGCAGCTATCGGTAACAAGATCATTGCCAGAGAGACAGTAAAGGCTGTCCGCAAAGATGTGCTGGCAAAATGTTACGGAGGCGATATTTCCAGAAAGAGAAAGCTGTTAGAGAAGCAGAAGGAAGGAAAGAAACGCATGCGCCAGATCGGCAATGTAGAAATCCCGCAGAAAGCATTTATGAGTGTGTTAAAGTTAGATGATGAAGAATAAGAAGCTGGGAATTTATATCCACATTCCCTTTTGTGCCAGAAAATGTAATTATTGTGATTTTTTGTCTGCTCCGGAAACCAGAGAGACAAAGGAGCGTTATCTGAGTCTGTTGGACCGGGAAATGCAGTTATATAAGGAGATTGTGTCTGCCAGAGAGGCAGACACTCTTTTCATTGGAGGCGGAACCCCTTCTTTTCTGGAGACAGACCTGACGGATAAACTGCTGTGTTCCGTAAAAAAATGGATTCCGTCTGAAAATTTGAAAGAGTTTACCATTGAATGTAATCCCAATTCAGTAACAGAAGAAAAACTAAACTTATACAAAGAGGCAGGAGTTACCCGGATCAGTCTGGGGATGCAGTCTGCCTGCGATGAAGAACTGAAAAAATTAGGCAGGCTCCATTCGGTAAAAGAGTTTGAAAAAACATATGAACTGGTTCGGAAGCACGGGTTTGAACGAGTCAATATAGATGTGATGGCAGCCATTCCCGGACAGACCATAGAGAGTTACAAACATACACTGGAATATGTTGTTGGACTTTCCCCGGAGCATATTTCGTCTTACAGCCTTATTATTGAAGAGGGAACACCTTTTTATGAAAAATACCGGGAAAATCCTCCGGTGGATGAGGACACAGATCGGCAGATGTACGATCTTACGAAAGAGATCCTGGGGCGGCATGGGTATCACCGGTATGAAATATCCAATTATGCCAAGGAAGGACAGGAATGTATCCACAATCTGAAATACTGGCAGGGAGGAGAATATCTCGGTCTGGGACTGGGAGCCGCTTCCTGTATGGAACATGAAAGATGGTCCAATGTGAGAGGATTGACAGATTATGAGGACAGAATCTGCCGTGGACAAAAACCTGTAGAGCAGACGGAAGAACTGGGAGAAGAAGAACAGGAGGCGGAGTTTATGTTTCTCGGTCTGCGGTGCATGGAAGGTGTATCGGCAGAACGGTTTGAAAAAAAATTTCACCAGTCCGTGGAAGAACGATATGGAAGGGTACTCCACAAATATGAAAACATGGGCCTTATGAGGCTTGTAAATGGCAACTGGCAGCTTACGGAACAAGGCATTGATGTGAGTAATCATATATTTGCTGATTTTTTACCGGAATAGAAAGGAGTTTGCAGATGAACGAAATTGAAAGAAAACTGGAATTTTGTTATGAACAGATTCGGGAAAAGACAGATTTTGTCCCGGAGGTGGCGTTGATCTTAGGAAGCGGACTGGGAGAACTGGCAGATGAGATCCAGGTGGAAAAAACAGTGGAATATAAGGAAATCCAAGGGTTTCCTGTTTCTACTGTGCCGGGGCATAAGGGACGGTTTGTCTTTGGCTATATCGGGAAGACGGCTGTCGTCGTGATGCAGGGACGGGTTCATTATTATGAAGGATATGCCATGAGTGATGTAGTGCTTCCTACCAGACTGATGATCCGGCTGGGGGCAAAAATCTTGTTTTTGACCAATGCAGCAGGGGGACTGGATGAAAAACTTTATCCGGGGGCTCTGATGCAGCTGACGGACCAGATCAGCAGTTTTGTGCCATCGCCCCTTATTGGAAAAAATCCAGACAAACTGGGTCCTCGTTTCCCGGCTATGGACACGGTGTATGACCCTGTATTAAATGAAGTCATAAAGGAAGTGGCACAGGAAGAAAACATTGACCTGTGTCAGGGAGTGTATTTGCAGACAAGTGGTCCGGCCTATGAAAGTGTGGCAGAGGTAAAGATGTTCCGCCACTTTGGGGCCGACGCAGTAGGAATGAGTACAGCGGTGGAGGCCATTGCAGCCAGACATATGGGGATCCGTGTTTGCGGAATTTCCTGTATTACCAATATGGCGGGAGGAACTCTGGAAAAGCCTCTTAGCCACGAAGAAGTAGCGGAGGTGGCTGACCGCACGGCACCATTGTTTAAAACACTGGTAAAAAAATCCATTGAAAGAATGCATCAGGAGGATAAATAAATGAAGATTCGTTTTTATAATGCCAGGATCATGGCAATGCAGGATGGTGTATCCATTCAGAAAGGGGAGCTTTGGACTAAAGATGACAGAATCCTGTATGTGGGAAGTGACAAAGATCCAGAGGAAGAGTCTTTTGACAGAGAGATCGATTGTGAAAATAATCTGTTGATGCCGGGATTTAAAAATGCCCATACCCATTCAGCCATGACATTTCTCCGTTCTTTTGCAGATGATCTTCCGCTGCAGGAATGGCTTTATAACAGAGTCTTTCCTATGGAGGCAAAACTGACCAAAGAAGACCAGGTCGAACTGGCAAAACTTGGTATGATGGAATATCTGACAAGTGGTATTACGGCTAATTTTGATATGTATCTGAATAATACCTGTCATGCAAAAGCATCCACGGAACTGGGATTTCGTACCGTTTTGTGCGGCAGCATGAATGATTTTGGAGGAACGGTACCGGAGACGGAAGAGGAGTATTATCGTTTAAACGACTATTCCCCACTGGTATCTTATAAATTGGGATTTCATGCAGAATACACAACGAAGCGGGCACTGATGGAAGAACTGGCACAGTTAGCCGGCAAAATGAAAGAGCCGGTTTATCTGCATCTGGCAGAAACGGAAAAAGAAGTCAATGAATGTAAAGAGCGGTATGGTATGTCACCGGTAAAATTCCTGGATTCCATCGGTATGTTTGAATACGGCGGTGGCGGTTTCCACGGTGTGTGGATGGACGAAGAGGATATGGATATCTGTGTGGCTAAAAAGGTATCCATCGTATCCAATCCTTCATCCAATGTAAAACTTGCCAGTGGGATTGCAGATCTTTGTACCATGTCAGAAAAAGGGATCAATCTGGCACTGGGAACCGATGGCCCGGCCAGCAACAATGCACTGGATATGTTCCGTGAAATGTATCTGGCAGCAACTTTACAGAAAGTTGTAAAAAAAGATGCTTCTGCCATGGATGCCAGTCTTGTGCTGCAGATGGCTACCACAGGGGGAGCCAAAGCTATGGGACTGGATGAGTGTGATGTGCTGGCACCGGGGAAAAAGGCAGACCTTATCATGATCAATATGCACAGACCGAATATGCAGCCGGAAAATAATATTGCTAAAAATATTGTTTACAGCGGCAGTAAGGAAAATATAAAAATGACCATGATCGATGGGAAAATTCTCTACGAAGATGGTCAGTTTTTCCTGCCGGAAGATCCGGAAGATATTTATAAGAAAGCAAATAAGATCATACAGCGTATGAGTTAAAAGGACTCTAACTGTTCCATAAGCTGTTCCCACTGTTCCATTGTTTCAGTGAGGGCAGCTTCTTTTTCTTCTTTTTCACGGCTGAGTTCGGTGAGCCGGCCTACATTGGTAGCGTTTTCCGGCAGGGCGATCTCTTCATCAATGTTTTCCATGTCCTGTTCCAGTGCGGCAATGGTTTCCTCCGCCTGTCTGGCAGCATTTTCTACTTTGCGTTTTTTAGCCTCCAGTTCTTTTTGCGCCTTCCAGTCTGTCTTGGAAGAAGTTTCTGCTTTGCCGGAGGAAACAGGGGTGGCCGTATCCTCCTGGATATGGATAGATTCTACGGTGTCTTTCTTTTCCAGATAATAGTTATAATCTCCGTCATAAGAAAGAATCTGTTCGTGGGTCAGATCCAGGATCCGGGTAGCGGTTTTATTGATAAAATAACGGTCATGGGATACATACAGGACCGTTCCCGTATAATTATTGATGGCTGTTTCCAGAATTTCCTTGGAAGTAATATCCAGATGGTTGGTAGGCTCGTCCAGTAAAAGGAAGTTTGCCTTGGACAACATAAGTTTGGCCAGGGAAACACGCCCCTTCTCGCCACCGCTTAACTGGTGGATGGGTTTTAATACATCATCACCGGTAAACAAAAAGGCGGCTAACACATTACGGATCTGCGTGTGGTTTAGATCCGGATAATCGTCCTGGATCTCCTGAAAGATAGTTTTTTCCGGGTGCAATACACTGTGTTCCTGATCGTAATAGCCGATTTCTACATTGCTTCCGGTTACGGCTTCTCCCTCATCTACCGGCACCATGCCGTTGATCATTTTCAGAAGAGTGGTTTTACCGGTGCCGTTCTGGCCTATAATAGCCACTTTTTCCCCTCTTTTTATTTCAAAGTTCACATGAGAAAAAAGGTGCTTTTCGCCGAAACTTTTGGCAAAATCAGTGACAGATAAAACATCTTTGCCGCTGAGACAGGATGGTTCCAGTGAAAAAGACATGTTTTTTTCGTATTCTACCGGTTTTTCCAGCCGGTCCATTTTGTTCAGCATTTTTTCACGGCTTTCCGCCCGCTTAATGGATTTTTCACGGTTAAACTGGCGCAGTTTTGTAATGACCTGTTCCTGATGACGGATCTGTTGCTGCTGGTTGTAGTACTGGTGGATCAAAGTTTCTCTGAGAGCAGCTTTTTTTACTGAATAATCGCTGTAATTTCCTTTGAAACTGGTAACCTTTCCGTGATCCAGTTCCACGATCTTCTGAGCAATGCGGTCCAGAAAGTAGCGGTCGTGGGACACCACAAGGACGCTGCCTTTATAGTTGATCAGATAAGTTTCCAGCCACTGGATGGATTCCATATCCAGATGGTTGGTGGGCTCATCTAAGATCAGAAGATCTGGTTCTGTCAAAAGGAGTTTGCCCAGTGCTACTCTGGTTTTCTGGCCGCCTGACAAATGATTGATACACTGGTGCATAGCTTCTCCGCCAAAACCCAGTCCGTTAATAACACCTAATACTTTACTTTTATAAGTGTAACCGTCGCCGTTTTCAAAGGTTGTCTGAAGCCTGTGGTACTGATTCAGTGTCTGTTCCAGTTCCGGGCCGGATAGAGAACTCATTTTTTCCTCCAGCTGCCGGATCTGGCGGTCCAGATCGATCACATCTTTTTTGACGGCCAGAAGTTCTTCGTAAATGCTTAGATCGGAATGATACCCCTGCTGCTGGGGAAGATAGCCGATGGTTGTGTTTTTGCCATGGATCACTTCTCCCTCATCTGCGTCATATTCACCCATGATAATGCGGAGCATTGTGGTTTTCCCGGCACCGTTAATGCCAACCATAGCCACTCGTTCTCCCTCGTTAATATGAAAAGAGGCATCCTTGAGAATGGTTGTCTCTCCAAAAGATTTAAAAATATGATTACATGCTAATATCATGATTATCCTCCGAAATACTGTATTTCTCCGTTGATATAGTATAATATTTTCAGGAAAAAAGCAACTTTTTCAAAGATTGATTTCCCGCAGATTGACATTTTTTTAACGGTCAATTATAATAAAAATCAGATTGTTAGGATTATGGAGGGTCAGGAAAATATGGAGAAGAAAATATCTTCCGCAGTAATCAAACGATTACCCCGTTATTATCGATATTTAAGTGAACTGCTGGATGAAGGAATGGATCGGATTTCTTCTCAGGAGTTAAGTGTAAAGATGAATGTAACAGCGTCGCAGATCCGTCAGGACTTTAATAATTTTGGAGGGTTTGGACAGCAGGGATATGGTTATAATGTGGCGG
>HF998297.1:2724-11476 GCA_000433735.1 Clostridium sp. CAG:167 | reverse complement strand
CACTATATTCCTTGACGTATTTTTTCTTGTATGCCTTTTGTTCTTTGGCATCTGCAAAAGAATATTTAAACTCAAATCCTTCATCCGTCATCATCTGCAAGGTAGCGCAATCAATGGCATAACTTACCATATAGTTTTCAGAAGATGTAGTCTCATCCAGTCCTACTACATCAATCTTCTCTTTCAGTGCCGCCTTGTATTCTTTTTTCGTAATATAGCCGTCTGCCAGCATTTCTTCCAACACCTGGGCCTGCTTTTTCTTGGCCAGTTCCATACTGGCGATCGGATTATATTTATTCGGGCTGTTTGAAACACCGCACAGCATAGCCGCCTGAGCCAGAGTCAGATCTTTGGCTGAGCATCCAAAATAGAATTTACTTGCAGTCTCAATGCCATAACAACGGTTACCATAAAAGTTACTGTTACAGTAAAACTCCATAATGTCTGCCTTAGTGAATTTGCTTTCCAGCGCCGGTGCCAGCATCACTTCTGTCAATTTACGGCTGTAAGTCTGCTTCTGGGTAAGCAGGTTGTTTTTGATCACCTGCTGTGTAATAGTACTTCCTCCCTGAGTGATCTCGCCATCATGAGACCAAAGAGACAGAGCTGCACGGATTATAGACTGAAGATTGACTCCTCCGTGCTCCATAAATTTTTTATCCTCTGATGACATGTATCCCTGCTGTACATATTTGGATATTTTGTCAATCTTTACATATACATAGGAACCACTGTCGATCTCACCGATCTTTTTGCCATCTTTATCGTATACAACGGTATTTGACAGCATGTGAAAGTCCTTTTCACTGAGATTAGACAGTTTGTCGTACGCCTGCTCACAGGCATCCTCATACATAGGTTTGAAATGAGCAAATAAAATACTGCCTGCAATGGCTGCCACTACTAATGTGATCAGACACACATTCAGGATCACACCGAAAAATTTAACAATATATGCAACAGCCTGATAAATGGCACGAAACGGACATGACAATATGTATAGAGCCTTTTCGCCGGCTGTTCGTTCACTCCACAATTTCTTATTATTCTTCAATGGTATTTCCTACCTCCTCACTGACTGGCATTTCATCCTCTTCTGCCAGCCGTTTTTTATATGCGCCATACTCCCTAAGCCGGTGCCATGTCAGAATAGCACACACAGCCTCCAAAGCAAGAATCAGGTAATTAATTGGATTCACGAAAAAATTCGTCTTAAACATTACATGATTAGGTGCTTTTTTATTTACATACATCTCCAACTGACTGCCCTCTGTATCCGAAAGTCCAAAACTTTTCTGTACCACGAAAAACTTCCGTTCTGTATACTCTTTGTCCCCATAGGTATACTGCACCTCTACGACAGGAACTAAAAGCAAGTACAGATCTGTTGTCTTTTTCGTAACAGTCGCCGTCACCGTATCGTAACTGCTCCAGTTAGACAAATGGCAGATTCCCTCAAAATTGATCAGAATGTGAGTCAGCAGCAAAAACAAAAAAACCGCTACCAGTCTCAATATTCTGTTCACTCCTTTATTTTTTTTCTTTCTTTTCACGCGGGTTCCTTCCTCCTCCTGTATTGCATACACGGGTCTATTATCGCAGATTTACAGAAATTTGTCTATATTTTATCAAAAAAAGTTATGGGGTTCATGAAAATGCATCCAAAAACTCCGTATATGCCATGCCCGGCGATCTTTAACTTTCTATATTACCGTAAACGAACTATCCCAAATCGCATACACCTCTCCTTCCGGCATTCGGAGAGATTTAACTTATCTTGAACAAAATGGATATCCTGAGTACGTTCATTAGCGCTTGTAATTTCTTTTGTATTACTGCTAAAGTTTTCCAATACATTTCCGGTTTCTCTCACAATCTGCTCATTGGATTTCGTCGAACTTTCCGTCATTTCAGACAACTCCTGAACCATGTCCATAAGGGCTCTGGACGTTTCCTGTGATTTTTTGTGCATTGCCTTTATATTCTGTATCATCTGTTCCTGTTCTTCCGCATTCATCAGATTTGACAGCATTCCGGCGGTTCGTTCACAAAGTATTGTAAAAATAGCCGCAATTGCAATTAACACCATTGCCCTCGGAAGGATTCCATACACAATTAATTTATAGAATGTTGTAAAATTCTTATCCTGTAAAATTGCAAATGCATAACAGATCATCTGCCCCACCGATACTCCTATTACAGACAATATGGTAGTCAAAACATTGATTGTCTTAGAAAAATACAGGCTGCCTATCGCAATTGCATAGATGTATAAAAGTACTGCATGATATCCTAAGGTTGATGTCACAATGGTTACAAATATCACGGCACAGACAACTAACATGCACAGAATCGGTACCAAGATGCATGATAATTCAATCTCGCATTTTTCTCATCACCCGTGTCTTTATCTGCAACCGAAATTACTCATTACCTACCATTTCCTCCACTGCGAAATAATTCTATCCCCAGCACTGCGTTATATCCGGTTGCCGCAAATACACTGAATCTCTCCACGATTCCAAAATAGTCTTTCGGAACAATGTTCATCCCCATGGCTCCTACCATCATCATTCCAAGCGCAATTGCTGCGAAAACTCCATAAGAACGGCAGCTCCTGTCCCTTGCCCCGGCAATTATGATTATGATTAATGATACGATAGACAATAAAACAACTATCACCGTAGAGAAAATATGCATCTTATCCTGAAATGTCCCGGCATAGCCACTGTCACTTAAAGGGAACATGCCAAATCCTACTGCTGATACCCACTCCATAACGGTAAACAAATAGATTCCTACTCTCAAAAGTCTGGTTTTCATCCCCTGAATACCTACGCATACCATCATGGCACACACCAGCGTACATACATTATACAGACTGCTGAGCTGGTTCCACAACCGAAGAGAGGGAGCATTAGATGCACTCAGATCACTTACTGCCTGCGCCATCCAGTTATAGCCGGGATAGGCAAGCGGTGAAAATACCACAGCTGCTGTATACGACAAAAAGGCTGCAATGCCAAGCAATCCACAATAATTCAATAACTTCTTTTTCTCTTTCATACTGCATTCTCCTCGTATAATATGTATTGCCCCCTCCCTCACGCTGGACGGCAAATCGTCGAAATCATCCCAATATATGACTCCGTCATATTGATTTCTCCTCACAAAACCACTTCAGATAATCTTCTAAAAGATTCTTATCCGATTCATCCCTGCACTCACAACTCCTCTGATCCAATTCGTAATCCATCAGTCCATGTATCGTCATGGAAAAACTCACAGCACTCATATCCGGATTTTTAAAATGAAGCATCTTATGTACTTCCATGGCATAAAATAACTGCTTCGTTGCCAGAATCATCTTTTTCGTTTCTTCTGCTACAATTTTTGCTGCTATAGGATTCAGGCTTCTTTCCGAATAGATTACCTTATAGAAATTCATCATATTCTCCTGATGATTCATCTGAATATATCCATGCACTACTTCCTGCAAAACTTCATAGGATGATTTTCCCTTAAAAAAGGTACTATAGTCTATCGGTTTTATATTAGCTTTTTCCTTGGACTGCCTTCTCAGATACTCATACATCGCCTCCACAATTTCTTCCTTTGATGCAAAATGCTTATATAGTGAAGGTTTCTTGATTCCAATTTTATCTGCAATCATGCTCATGGAAACATTCGCAAGCCCCTTTTCGGCCGCAAGTTCAAGTGTTACCAGAACGATTTCCTCTTTTCGATTCATGACGATGTTGTCCTCCTAATCCTCGAAGTTACTCATTATTAGTTTGCTTGCTACCCATCGTTAGCCTTAATGTATCACTTATCTCTATACCTGTCAAGAACAAATTACGGATTTTTACCGGTTTTTTCAAAAAATCTGTCCCGGCAGTTTCTTTTTTTCTTTATGCGGGAACTGTTTATCAAACTCTTCTGCTCCCTGTTCATCTACCAGATAACCTTTCGGCGTCGCATACTCTCCTGTAATTCCACCAAGATACCCCGGTATCAATTCCTTACACAGGAAGAATGTTGCATCTTCCCCCTCTGGCAGTCCGTGATAACGGATCCCATACTTGCTTGCCTGCCGGAAACCACTCTTGCCATAGAAATCAATATTTCCTTCAAAACATAGTGCCCCACAGCCAAGTTCTGCTGCCTTCTCTAATGAATAATCCAGCAGGATTTTCCCAAATCCTTTCCGTTTGTATTCATTCTTGATACAGATTGGTCCCATAGTCATGATAGGAATACTTCTTCCGTCATCTGCCGAGATGACAGTTCGCACAAATATGTTCTGTCCGATCAGTTCTTCATCCTGATACATAACAAAATCCAGTTCCGGGACAAATGCCGGATCATTGCGCAGCTGGTGAAGGGCATAATGCTCCAGGCATCCAGGACGATACACATTCCAAAAACTGTCTCTTACCAGATTTTCTACTTCTCGATATTCACTTTTTTCTTCTAAACGAATTACTATATTATTCTTCATGATCTGATTCTCCTTTACTTAAGCTCATGCAGCACGCTGTTGATTGCTGCTGCAAACTCTTCTTTCACTTTTTCCTTATCATCGGCACCATCATAAACACTGTAATACAAATACATAACGGCATAAAATCTGACTGCTCCATCCATTGCTTCTGCAATTCCCATACTCTCAAACAGATCTTTCACATAGGATACCGGTCCCGCAGCCAGATACTGCTGGTATAATTTCTGCATCTCTCCACTACGAAACTGCTCTATTGTCAGCATTTTCCGAAATGATGATGCAAAATCGTCCTCTGTCCAGTATTCAAACATTGACTTGCTGTATTCTGCAAAATCATCCAGTGACACTGCCTCATATTTTTCAGGCATTTCCTCTTTATCCCCTTCCGGCATATCATAATCCGACGCCTGTTCCCTATCCTGTTGCTCCATCCGCTGTACAATACAATCAAAAATATCTCTTTTACTCTTGTAATGGCCGTATAATGCCCCCTTTGTCATACCGAGTTCTCCTGCTATCTGGCTGACTGACACGGCCTCATAACCATCTCTGGCAAACAGATGCAATGCCACAATTAATATTTCTTCTTTTCTATTACTCATGCTAAAAACCTCCAAAAAATAAACGATCGTTTACACTTTAATAGTAGTAAACGATCGTTTATTTGTCAAGATTTAAATCAAACCTTGTTTCATTTAACTGCTCTGGTCAAAAAATGTAATTCTGTAATATCTTCCAACTGACATTCCAGATAGCCGTCAATGACAAAACCGCTTTCAATCTGCCCTCCCAGATAATCTTCCATGGTGTGACCATACTCCACCCAACTGCCTGCAGCATCCGCCTCAGCAGAACTATATGGCATCCGATTTACAGCCTTATAATATCCACCGTCTTCATCGTCAATATAATCACATAAATAATTGATCGGACTTGGTGCCGTCATTATAAATATCCCGCCCTTTTTCAAGACACGATAACATTCTTTAAATACCGGTTTTACATCCGGAACATACATCAATGAAGTCGGGTTTAATATATAATCAAAACTGTTATCAGAAAAACGTGACAGATCACACATATTACCTTTTTCAATTGTAATATGTAAGTACTCCTCTTCCGCTACTTTTCTGTCTTTCTCTAGCATTTTTTCAGAAAGGTCCAAAACCGTCACTTCCGCTCCTGCACAAGCAAGCAAAGGAGCCTGCAGTCCGCCTGCTCCCGCCAGACATAAAACCTTTTTCCCTTTTATGTCCTTTAACCAATCCGCCGGTATTTCCCTGTCGAAAAACTTTAATGTCATTTTTCCCTCTCTGGCTTTCTGCATTTCCTCTTGGGTTGCACACGCAGACCAATTCACATTATTCTCTACAAGTTCATTTATATTTTTTTCAACCTGTTCATACACATTCATTACAATAATCCTCCTTAAATCCCAAGTCATCTACCTTTTCATTTTTTATCATAATAATCATCTATCTTTTTCCCAATAAACAGTCCTAACGGTGCAAAAATCACAAAGAAAACTACCATGATTATCACAGTCCATAGTAATGATCCGTCCAAGAAATTTTCTGAAATTATCTGTGCAATAACAACCGCCATAACAGCAGTAATAACATTAATAATTCGTTTCATCAAATTACAGATTCTTGTATTTTTTTCTATCATCTTTTTCCCTCTCACATACATTTAACCCGGTGTCCTAGTTTCTAAGTTATTACAGCAAATCACTATCAATCTTATAATCATCTGAAAAATCTTTTTCCAAATCGAATAGAATATAACAACCTTCAACAATAAGATTCTGCCTATTTTCTACTGCTGTTTTTATTATTTCCCGAACAATAGGCCATAAATATTCTGTCAGTTTCATATCACCACTCATTTCATGACTACTTATTACTGAGATAAATGTAAAATCAGTAATATCATTCCAATTTGAAGCCCACTTGTTCAATAATCCTTAACTCTCAGCATGATCACACTACTCAATCTACAATCTTGTACCCTGCAACTTCCAGAATTTCCAATCCCCGCTGATAATTTTCCCTTTTTATCAAAACATAATCTGTATTATACGTGGATACGGCAAAGATTGAAATCTCATTATCAGCCAAAAGCACAGCAATTTTCGATAATATTCCAATCAGTGAAAAATCCAAGACGCCTTGAATACGAAAGGCTTTCCATCCATCATCGCGCCGGATAGTATTCGATGGAACTTCACTCGTAATGCATACAAGTGATTTTTCTTCGTCAGTCTTTCCAATAAAACAATATTGTGACTCAAAATTCACGAAGGAATAGTCTTTTACCTGACAGACCGAGAAGTCCTGATGAACTCTCTTTAACTCCACAACAGCACCTCCACAGTTTCCAATTATCCTACATCCAATCACTTTCAACTTCGTCCAGTTTCTTGATGAGCGTATCCTTAAGAACAACAAAAGCTGGAATAAAACTGTCTCGTATCAGCATAATCATTTCATTAACCTCATCCTCATTGTATATATGGACAGAGGTATTGCGTTTTTTTAACATGAGAAGCCACACCTCAGAGTCATTGACAAATCCAACTTTATAACCAAGCTGAAGAATTTCACGAGGAGATCCTGTAACTGCGCCCTCCACACTATGCATCTTCATAATTTCCTGCAATGCTTTCCATGCAAGCTCAAAGGTAAGATTAAATTGTCCAATAATTCCCGTACGATATATGTCGTTTGTTTCTGCAAGTTTAAAATCCGCATTTGCCAATACAAGAAGACAATTTGTAAAATTATCAAGTTTTTTCATAAATTGTAACACCATCCTTCTCTATTTCCTGTTTCAATTCATCTGAAATTGCTGCATCTGCTTGTATAATATCAAACATCAGAAGGGAATGTATATTTTCTTTAACCTCCCAATAAAATTGGTCAAACTCTCCACCATATACCGCAATATCTATATCACTTCTTTCAGTATTTGTCCCCCGTGCACGGGAACCAAACAGTACAATTTTCATGACAGAATATTTCCGTGCAAAAGAAGAAAGCTCTCTCAATACACGATCCGGCAGATTATATTTCATGTTCATCACTGCTCCCCTTAACAATAAATACTTCAATCAAATTTTTTTCAGCATAACATATTTTTATTTAATTAACAAGTGTTGTCACAACTCCGGCTTATTCCTTGAATATCGGATATTTTTCCCTGTCCGCAGCCGTAACCTTGCGAATCACCTTACATTGGTTTCCAACCACAATGACTCCTTTTGCCTTTTAATATCCGATGGCCTGCACTGATTAAATTCAAAACATAAATCCGCACACCGAGTCTGAGAAGTTTACCGCTTTGTTTCCCTGCTTTTCAAACATTACATTTGTCGCAATTCCTTTTTTAGCAGTTCTGAAACTAATTATAATTCAATGAGTTCATTCTCTATGTCATAATTTTTCTTTCCGTCAATATCGTATTCCTGTTCCCGTTTCCCATTTTGTGACGGCCTGTCTTGAAACACCAATTTTTTCTGCCACTTTCCGTAGCAATACGGTAAAATCGGGTACTTCTGGCAGTTGGAACATTTTGGTGGGATGTCTGCCCCAGATACAGAATCATACTTGGATTATATCACATAACCAATGGTGCTGTATATTTCTTTGTCATGTACTTCAAACTATTTTCCATTTATCGGCAAGAAATATCAAAAATAAAAGTCTAAAAAACATTGATATTTTGCCGATAAATCTGTATACTATATTCAGATAATTCCATGGACATGTAAGGGGGAAAGGTGATTATGAAATATTTATCTGTAAAAGATACAGCAAAAAAATGGGGGGTCTCTGAACGGTCTGTGCGGGGTTACTGCGCTGCAGATCGAATCCCTGGTGCTGTTTTGTCCGGTAAAACATGGAAAATTCCCGAAAACGCTGTCAAACCAGATAGACTTTCCAAAAATAAAATAAAACCCATATCTCTCCTGGAAGTTCTCCGTCGAGAAAAAGAAACAAAACTGTCAGGTGGAATTTACCACCGGGTGCAGATAGAACTTACCTATAATTCTAATCATATCGAAGGAAGCCGGTTGTCAAAGGAACAGACCCGCTTTATTTTTGAAACAAATACCATCGGCGTAACTAAGGATGAGACCTTTAATGTGGATGATATTGTAGAAACCGCTAACCATTTCAAGTGTATTGATATGGTGATTGATAAAGCAACCACACCTTTGTCTGAAAAACTGATCAAACAGCTTCA
>HF998297.1:0-2710 GCA_000433735.1 Clostridium sp. CAG:167 | reverse complement strand
AACAGCTTCATCAAACACAAAAAAATGAAACCAGCGATAGCCGAAAAGATTGGTTTGCCGTAGGTGAATATAAAAAACTTCCTAACGAAGTGGGTGGAATTGAAACCACATCTCCTGAAAAAGTCACAGAAAAAATAAGACATCTTTTGAAAAAATATAATCAGCTTTCTCAAAAAACGCTTCATGATCTGATTGATTTTCATGTACAATTTGAAAAAATCCACCCTTTTCAGAATGGCAACGGAAGAATCGGCAGACTTCTTTTGTTTAAAGAATGTCTGCGCTATCAGATTGTACCTTTTATCATTACAGACGAAATTAAACTCTTTTATTACCGGGGACTGCAAACTTGGCAAAAAGAACCCGGTTACTTGATGGACACCTGCCTGTCCGCACAGGATTATTTTAAAAAGATAATGGATTATTTTCGCATTTCCTATGAATAATGTTATATGCCCCATATTGACTGCCGGAAAACTGAATAGACCCTAAACACAACCTTCTTTTTATGTACTAATCTCTGTGATGCAATTATGTTTATTAGCACTTTGTTCTTAAAACATTCTCAATATATTCTCGATATCCCTGCTCTAAAATCCTAAAAGCACAGCTATTGTCAGTTAATTTCTGTTTTCGATTTGTTGTAACCATTTCATATATTTTATTTGCTTTTTTTTGAATCCGCTCAGCATTGTCCATGCAAAATTGATATTCCTTATTCAGTAACAAGCGGTATTTTTCATCTTCTACCTCTTTGATAACCAGTCTTTCAATACATGCCTCTGGCACAGGAATCATATAGTTAAACCGTAAAGACCCCTTAATTTCTTTTTCATCTCCCGGTACACGGATCAAAATATTAGCTTCCTGCTTTTTGTCAAAAGAAGATACAGACACATAATAGTTTATTCCATTGACCTGCATAACTGCACCAAAAGCGAATTTATTTCGATCAGTATATCTAATATTAGGTACCTTTGTAACTCCTCTTTTCTCTTTTTCATACCTCTGGAGATACTGATTGTATTCCTCATTTATACGATAAAAATCCATATTCCCTCCTCCATAATATAGCAAAACAGGGAGATAAATGCCTTATCTCCCTGAAATTAACGATTCGCATTTCAAGCTGCGAAGCACTTAAATTAAAGGTTTGCACTTAAAGTAGCAATGCACTTAAATCAAGCAAACTTCCTTGCTCAGTTATATTATATGCAATTATCATGAAAAAAGCAATAAAAAATCCCAAATTTCATCCACAAAAAGAATACATAAACCATATCGCTCTTTACAGATTTTTCGTCACATAGTGTTTAACATCTTTAGATGGATTGGCTAGTTCTGTTTTAAAAAATTCAGGGTAATATTTCTTTTGATGGTCGGCTCTGATCCATACCAAACGCTCCTTGTCTCCATCCTCTGTAAAACTATCACATACTGGCTCAAAATCTGTGGGAACATTCATGTAAAAGAAAAATGAAATCTCATGGACTATATTCCCTTGTTTTTTCAATGAATCTCCAGGGAAAAAGTTCTCATGAATAAAGCCAAGTCTATCAATTCCCATTTCTCTGCCTGTTTCTTCAAACACCTCTCGTACCACTGCCTCTTCTGCTGTTTCACCAAATTTAATTCTTCCACCTACAGAGTACAGATGGTCGAAACGGTCATTCTCGACCATGAGAAATCTGTCATCCTTATTCAAGTTCGAGAGAATTGGCAATATAAAAATGGAATTTCTGCTCTTTACAGTATTTTTTTATTTTGGAGATTAATTTTTTGTCGGTTGTATATTCCAGCAGATATACTTCCATCCCATCTGCTTTGCATGCTTCCAAATATTTGCAGTAATAATTCCTTGTTCCCCTTGTTTGCTCATAAAATGTCCCTTTATCAAAATTGATGCCGCTCCACACGGATTCCTGGTTTACACCTGTCATAATAGGATCAACAGCCCCATAGCGATCCCTATATTCTGTCACATAAGTATCTCCACCATTGATAATGACCGCTTTTTTAAATGTCATAATATTTTGCAACATAGTTGTAAGGCCCTCAAAAATACTTTCCCGCGGAGCATAATAATATACATCACAATTGTCTATAAAAAATCCGTCAACACCTTTTTCAAATAGTTCCTGAGAAAGCTGTTTTATAAATTTCTGCCAGTCCGGTTCTGCTACATCCACCCATCTCTCTTCATCCCAATGCTCATACTTGCCAATTGTCAGTTCTGCATAAGTTTTATAGTACTCCCTAAAGTTTTCAATAGATCCAATATTTAGATATGTATATACCTCTGTTCCATTTTCATGGAGCACCTCAATATCCTTTTTGGTAAAATATTGCGCATCAATTACAATCAAATCATACTTTTTAAATCGCTCCAAAGATGAGGCGTCCGCACTCAGAAACACCCCATAATCTTTTTTCTCAAATATCTTTGTTTTATCGTCTGTTTTTGTTTTATCATCCGGTATAAAAAAATATCCAATGATAACCATTAAAACAATTATTAAAACCAAGGCTTCTGTCAACTTGATTTTTTTCCTGTGCACTGTCGCTCATCCCCTTTCCATGATTCCTTCTCTGCTATACGCCATGAGAATTGCAGATTTTTTTCACAAACCGGTAACAAGCCTGTTCTGCTATCATCCTGGTGTTCAGCAGACTCCCTCTAAAGGAGATGATCTGAATGAATAATAAAAAA
>HF998296.1 GCA_000433735.1 Clostridium sp. CAG:167 | reverse complement strand
AGGGGGCGAATCAGATTATGATCAGGAGGAGCCAATATGACGAAGAATTATAAATGGGAGCGGGAACGCCTGTCCCGTTTCTGCACATGGTGTGAAATTGTGTTCAGATATGATAAGGAGGCGGATTTCCCATTTGTAGAAGTAGATGACGGTTTTTGCCGGATGCTTGGATATGAGAGAGAAGAATTGATGGAAAGCTGTCATGAGAGAATCCGTTATCTTATTTATCCACCGGATTTTCAAAGAATTGAACAGGATGTGCTGCAGCAGCTGGAGGAAGAAGGAGAGTATGCCTGCAGTTACCGCCTTCGCAAGAAAAACGGCGAGCAGATCTGGGTCTGGGCCAATGGCGTTGTATTTGAGAATGAGCAAGGTGAAAAACTCATTCACGCTATGCTGATCGACATAACGGATAAGGAAGAGATCCGTCGTGAAAAAGATATTGTCCGTGGTTTTTTCCCGGGAGGCGTGGCGAGAGTCCTGATCACGACAAAGAATTTTTATATAATGGATGCAGATGATACATTTATGGACTTTTTTGGGACAAATCGTGAAGAATATATTGGAAGTACAGGCATGTTTACCATGGAGGAGGATCTGGAAGAATTTCGCAGATATATGGTGGAACAGGCGGAAAAAGAGGAAAATATCTCCTACTGTTTACGGTGCAAAAACCATCGAGGGGAGATCCGCTGGGTACGGCTTTTGGGAAATTATTACGAGAATACAGAAGACGGCAAGGAGTATTACTGCAGCGTGCTGGAGGAAAAACAGGATATCATGGAGTCTGATCTGGAGGAATCGGACTGGACTCTTGTGAATGTTCTGGGGTCCCAGGCCAGAAAAGTGTATGAGATGATCCTGGTAGTCAGTGCGGAGAAAGACTGGTTTCGTGGTTTTTTCCTAAATGGACAGGTTTTCAGCGAAGAATTTCCGATGACCAGTTATGAGGAATTTGTGGAAACTACCAGGCGGTACTATGTTCATCCGGAAGAAATTGCCAGATATAAGGATTCTTTTGGCCTTTCGGCAATGAAGGAAGCACTGGGGGATGACACGCAGAAAGAACAGGGAATTTTTCTGCGGATGAGAAGCAAAAATTCTGAGTACCGGTACAAGTCTGTCCGGTTTAGTTATTATTCAGAGAAAAGGGAATATATCATCGTAACATCCCAGGATGTGGAACAGTCCAAGAAAAATGAGATGATGGTGGAAGATGCCAACCGCAAGATCCTGGCAGCAGCCCTGCGAGATGAGAAGGAAACGCTGGAAATGCGGCGGAATTTCTCTATGATGCTGGCAAGAGAAATGATGGATCCGCTACGGGAATTAAACAAAGCCGCCCGGTTATTTGAAGAAGATACGCCAGAGGCGGCAAAGGCCCGTAGTGCGGTAAAATACATGAATAATGTAGTGAAAAATATCCAGCAGTATGAGATGCTGGAACGGGGCCATGTAAAGTTAGAAAATAAAAAGTTTTCTCTGGATGAAGTACTTTGGCGTACATTCCAGACCTGGGACGGCCGCCTGTTTGGTACTAAGATAGAATTTTTGTACCACATTAACCTGAAATGGAAGCATTATTATGGTGACGAGGGCCGTATTGCCCAGATGGTAAACCACATTATGGGCAACTGCATCCTGGCGGTAGAAGGACAGGGTGTCATCAATGTGTTGGGACGGGATGAAGAGTCAGCCAATGGCATCAATCGGCTGATCTTGGTGTTCCAGGATGACGGAATTACGGTTAATGAGGATTTCTTTGGCAGAAATTATGCGGTAGAAATGGAAGATGACCAGTCTGCCTGGAAAGTAGGGGAAGAATATGCAGAAACCAGTTTTTCCCTGATTGTTGCTCGTAAACTGGTGAAGATGATGGGGGGGACCATGCAGTTGAAAAACCTGGACAACAACCGGAATGGTATTGAGGTTATACTGCCGCTGCGGCGCAATGAAGACGCGGCGGTTCAGGAGATGTCCGTGGAAGAGACTGATTGTTCCCTACAGGGATATTCCCTGCTTGTGATCAAGAAGGATGCCGGGGAGAAACGGCTGGGACCAATGCTGAAGGTCCGGGGAGCCCAGGTGGATATTGCTTACAGTGGCAAAGAGGGCCTGGAACTGTGGACCGGTTATCCGGATGGGGCTTTTAATGCCATCATTCTGGATGGAAACCCGGTGGATATGGACTTTTTGGAATTTACGGATATGTTCCGCAGCCAGGTACGTCGTAGTGCGGCAACGATGCCGATTCTGGTGCTGGCAGATGGTGTGAGCCAGGATGTGGTGGTGGAGAGTATGCGGTTTGGTATCAATGCGATTCTGCCAAGCGATCCGGAACTGGAACGGCTCGTCCTGGTATTGAAAGCGGTAACGGAAAAATGATTAATTTGTTCAATGTGAATAAAAAATACTTACAAAGAATTAGAAGGATTAGGAAAAGGTTACAAAATGAAAAAGAACCCTTGACATTTGACCCGTTGGAAGTATAATGAAGATATCAAAAGCAAAGGCGCTTCGCAGAGGAATCTGCGGGGCGCTTTTTCTTTTGAGAAAACGCTTTCAATTCTAGGCGTTGTGCAGGAACTCAGGAATAGAGAGCAAATACACAAAAGAATGGAGGAATTTTTATGACAGATGAAATTAAAACGGCCATTGATGCGGTAAGTAGTCAGACCTGGAGCGTCTGGTTCCTGATTGGAGCGGCGCTGGTGTTCTGGATGCAGGCAGGATTTGCTATGGTAGAGACAGGATTTACCAGAGCGAAGAATGCAGGTAACATCATCATGAAGAACCTGATGGATTTTTGTATTGGAACCGTAGTGTTCATCATAATCGGTGCCAGCCTGCTGCTGGGAGAGGATCTGTTAGGATTCATTGGTAAACCGGGATTTGATATTTTCACAGCTTATTCCAATTTTGATTTTTCGAGTTTTGTATTTAACTTAGTATTTTGTGCAACTACAGCGACTATCGTTTCAGGAGCCATGGCAGAGAGAACCAAGTTCTTATCCTACTGTGTGTACTCCGCAGTGATCTCCGCTTTGATCTATCCGATCGAAGCTCACTGGATCTGGGGCGGCGGCTGGCTTTCACAGATAGGATTCCATGACTTCGCCGGATCTTGTGCCATTCATATGGTAGGCGGTATCGCTGCACTGGTAGGAGCAGCAATCCTGGGACCTCGTATTGGTAAGTTCACCAAAGATAAGAACGGTAAGATCATAAAAGTAAATGCGTTTCCGGGTCATAACCTGACCATTGGAGCCTTGGGAGTTTTCATCCTGTGGCTTGGATGGTACGGATTCAACGGAGCAGCAGCTACAAGCGTTGAGCAGCTTGGATCCATCTTTTTGACCACAACTATTTCACCGGCTATCGCAACGGTAACCTGTATGATCTTTACATGGATAAAATATGGTAAACCAGATGTATCCATGTGTCTGAATGCATCTCTGGCAGGTCTGGTAGCCATCACGGCACCTTGTGATGTGACAGATGCGCTTGGTGCTATCATCATTGGTATCGTGGCAGGACTGTTGGTAGTGTTTGGCGTATGGCTTCTGGACTACAAACTTCATGTGGATGACCCGGTTGGAGCTGTAGCAGTACACTGTTTGAACGGTATGTGGGGAACCATTGCAGTAGGTTTGTTTGCTACCGAATCAGCACCTGGAGTAAAAGATCTGCTGGCAAGCGGAAGTATGGCAGGAACCGGTTTGTTCTACGGCGGTGGATTTAAATTGCTGGGAATCCAGCTGGTAGGATTTTTATCCGTAGCTGCCTGGGCAGCAATTACGATGACGCTTGTATTCCTGGCAATCAAAGCGATCTTTGGACTGCGAGTAACAGAAGAAGAAGAGATCGTTGGTCTGGATGCTAAGGAACATGGTCTGGAAACAGCATATGCCGGATTTGTTACAAATGTATCCGGAGTATCCGGACGCAGAAGCGAACTGGCAGAGACGGTAAAAGCTATGGAAAGTACAGAAACGCCTAAGGCGAAGATGGACGAGGCTGTACCGGTGCAGGTTGTAGAAGGAAATGGCGGCATCGCATCCGATACGAAACTTTCTAAAGTAGATATTATCTGCAAACAGAGCAAGTTTGAAGATCTGAAGGAAGCCCTGAACGACATCGGTGTATCCGGTATTACGGTTACACAGGTTCTTGGATGTGGTACTCAGAAAGGAACGGCAGAGTATTATCGTGGTGTTCCGGTAGAGTTTACACTGCTTCCAAAGATCAAAGTAGAAGTAATCGTCAGTGCCGTGCCGGTTGCGAAAGTAGTCAGCGCTGCCAAAGAGGCTTTGTACACAGGACACATTGGCGATGGCAAGATCTTTGTATATGATGTAGAAGAAGTCATTAAAGTCAGAACCGGAGAAACGGGATTTGACGCTTTGCAGGATGACAACTAATATATGATAACCTCTTTAGTTTATTTATAGAAACAATACGAAAGATAACTTTTACAAAAGATGATGTTGTACGAATGATAACCCTTTACAAAAGATAACTCACGAAAGAAAAATATTACAAAAGACAGACAGTTACAAAAGAAAACTTACAAAAGATAGAGAGACATTATACAATAATCCCCTTGAAAGCAGGCGGTCAATGAAACGGACATTGACTGCCTGTTTTCTCTTGTTTTTTGAGAAAAACTATTGTATCATATAAAGATAGTAGGAAATATAAGAAAAAAGAGAAAACACACAACATAGAATGGAGGCATTTAATTATGAAAATTTCTACCAAAGGCCGCTATGCATTGCGTCTGATGTTAGATCTTGCGTTAAATAACAGCGGTAAACCAGTCCGCATCCGGGATGTATCAGAGAGACAAAACATTTCAGACAAATACCTTGAGCAGATTATCTCCGTACTAAATAAGGCGCGGTTTGTCCGCAGTATACGAGGACCGCAGGGAGGGTATCTTTTGACCAGACGGCCGGAAGAGTATACTGTCGGCATGATCCTGCGGCTGACAGAAGGAAGCATGGCGCCGGTGGACTGTGTAGATGAAGAACTGGGACACTGCCCTAAAATGACAGAATGTGCTACATCCGTTGTCTGGAAAAGGTTAAATGATGCGATCAGTGATGTGATTGATAATATTACTTTGCAGGATCTGGTTGACTGGCAGATTGTTAAAAATGGAGAGTATTACATTTAAGCAAAATGTCATACAACTTAAAAACGAACGGCTGTTTTTAGACATTTGTAGTCTGGAGTTAATCACAAAGTTATCAACATTAGAAACAACCATTTTTCGATACTCCAAAGTTATACACAAAGTTATCAACATTATGAACAAAAAAAGTAGACTTTTGTAGCATGAAAAATAATGAATGACAACTTACAAAGATGTCGCACAACTTGCAAAATATAGTTGCCCGAAACCGGGTTTTGTTGTATAATAATCTTACGAGATGAGATACATCTTGAAACTTATGGGCAAAGGAGCTGAGCATTATGAATTTAGTAATTAGCGGTAAGAATATTGACATCACAGAAGGGTTGCGTTCAGCGATTGAAGAGAAGATCGGTAAGCTGGAAAGATACTTCAATGATTCCACCGAAGTACATGTTACACTTAGTACGGAGAAGGAACGACAGAAGATCGAGGTTACCATTCCGATGAAGGGAAGCATGATTCGTGCGGAGGAGACCAGCAAGGATATGTATGTTTCTATCGACCTGGTGGAAGAGGTGATCGAGAGACAGCTTAGAAAGTATAAGAACAAACTGATTGATAAAGAACAGACAGCGGCACAGCTGAGCAAGGATTTTATCGATGAGGATTCTTATGATGAAGAAGAGATTCAGATCATCCGTTCCAAGAAGTTTGCTATTAAACCGATGGACGCAGAAGAAGCCTGTGTACAGATGGAACTGCTGGGACACAATTTCTTTGTATTCCGCAACGCAGACACAGATGAAGTGAATGTTGTTTATAAAAGAAAAGGAAATACATACGGATTGATTGAGCCTGAATTTTGATTTTAGTAAGCTTTAAGCACGATATGTAGTATGAACGGTCCTTTGGGGAGAGGATTGACCTCCCTGAAGGACTGTTTTTTTATGGAAAAAAACAAGGAAAAAGCACCGAAATTGTGTGAATTGACTCTTTTCGTGCTTGAAACATAGCGTAAGGAATGTTAAAATAGCATGAGGTGACTTAATTATTAAATAATTTTTGGAGAGTGAATCAATGGGATTTTTAAGTAAAATAGTTGGAACTCACAGTGAACGTGAGGTCAAAAGGGTTATACCTATTGTAAATAAAATCGAGTCCATGGAGCCAGAGATGGAAAAATTGTCAGATGAGGAACTCCGTGGGAAAACGGATGAGTTCAAGAAAAGACTGGCAGAGGGCGAGACGCTGGATGATATTCTTCCGGAGGCTTATGCCGTTGTAAGAGAGGCTTCCAAGCGAACCATCGGGCTGCGCCATTTCCGTGTACAGCTGATCGGTGGTGTGATCCTGCATCAGGGCCGTATTACAGAGATGCGTACCGGTGAAGGTAAGACGCTGGTATCTACATTGCCGGCATATCTGAATGCGCTGGAAGGGAAAGGTGTTCATATCGTTACCGTAAATGATTACCTGGCAAAGCGTGATGCTGAGTGGATGGGCCAGATTCATGAATTTCTGGGACTGAAAGTCGGCGTCATCTTAAACAGCATGGGTAATGATGAGCGTAGAGAAGCATATAACTGCGATATTACTTATGCAACCAACAACGAATTGGGATTTGATTACCTTCGTGATAACATGGTGATCTACAAAGAGCAGCTGGTTCAGAGAGAACTGCACTATGCTATCGTGGATGAGGTTGACTCGGTATTGATCGATGAGGCCAGAACACCTTTGATCATTTCCGGATCCAGCGGTAAATCCACCAAGATCTATGAGGCCTGCGACAATCTGGTGCGCCAGTTGAAACGAGGAACAGAAAAAGAGTTGTCCAAGATGGACATTATTATGCAGGAAGACAGCAACGAAACAGGAGATTATGTTGCCAATGAGAAGGAGAAGACAGTCAACCTGACTCAGCAGGGTGTTGAAAAGGTAGAGCGTTTCTTCCATTTGGAGAACCTGGCAGATCCGGAGAATCTGGAAATCCAGCACTGTGTCAATCTGTCTCTGCGTGCCCATGCCCTGATGCACCGTGACAAGGACTATGTAGTAAAAGATGATGAAGTATTGATCGTAGATGAGTTTACCGGCCGTATTATGCCGGGCCGCCGTTATTCTGACGGATTACATCAGGCTATCGAGGCAAAAGAGCATGTAAAGGTAAAAAGAGAGAGCAAGACGCTGGCAACTATTACATTCCAGAACTTCTTTAATAAGTACAAGAAAAAGAGTGGTATGACCGGTACTGCTTTGACAGAGGAAAAAGAGTTTCGTGAGATTTATGGCATGGATGTAGTGGAAGTTCCTACCAACCTGCCGGTACAGCGAATCGATCATGAGGATTCTGTATATAAGACCAAACGGGAGAAATATAATGCCATCGTAAAAGAGATTCAGGCAGCTCATGAAAAAGGACAGCCTGTACTGGTTGGTACGATCACCATTGACTCTTCCGAGGAACTGTCAGAAATGCTCCGCAAGGTAGGTATTCCCCACAAAGTATTGAATGCAAAGTTCCATGAGATGGAGGCTGAGATCGTAGCCGATGCCGGTGTAAAAGGTGCGGTTACCATCGCAACTAACATGGCCGGCCGTGGTACCGATATCAAGCTTGGTGAAGGCGTGAAAGAGTTAGGTGGATTGAAGATCATTGGTACAGAGCGTCACGAATCCCGCCGTATTGACAACCAGCTCCGAGGCCGTGCTGGACGACAGGGAGATCCTGGTGAATCCAAGTTTTACATTTCTCTGGAAGATGACCTGATGCGTCTCTTTGGTTCCCAGAATCTGATGAATATGTTCAACTCACTGGGAATGCCGGAAGGCGAGCAGATCCAGCACAAGATGCTAAGTAAAGCGATTGAGCGTGCTCAGAAAAAGATTGAGGGCAACAACTACGGTATCCGTAAAAATCTGCTGGAGTATGACCAGATCAACAATGAGCAGAGAGAGATCATTTATGCAGTGCGTCGTAAGGTATTGGATGGTGACAACATGAGGGACACCATCATCCAGATGATCGATGAGCTCATTGAAAAATATGTCAACAGCGTGATCAATGATTCCCAGATACCGGAAGAATGGAACCTGAATGAATTGAATGAGATTCTGCTTCCTATGATCCCATTTGAGCCGATTACATTTGATGCAAAACGGGATGAGGGAATTACTAAAGACATCCTGATCCAGGATCTGAAAGAAAAGGCTCTTCATATTTATGAAGCCAAAGAGGCAGAGTTCCCAGAACCAGAGCAGATTCGTGAGATTGAGCGAGTAGTTATATTGAAAGTAACAGACAGCCGCTGGATGGATCATATTGATGATATGGATCAACTTCGCCAGGGTATTGGCCTGCAGGCACTGGGCCAGCGTGACCCGGTTGTAGAGTACAGACTGCAGGGCTATGATATGTTCAATGACATGACAGAGTCTATCCGTGAGGAGACTGTTCGCACTTTGATGCATGTTCGCATTGAGCAGAAGGTTGAGAGAGAACAGGTGGCGCAGGTAACAGGAACGAACAAAGACGATTCCGCATCCAATGGCCCGGTTGTCCGCAAAAATGATAAGATCAGCAGAAATGCACCGTGTCCATGCGGAAGCGGTAAAAAATATAAATACTGCTGCGGCAGATAATACTAATTTTTCTAAAAAATAAAGGTGGTGATTTTGTGGTTGAATTGGATAACATCCGAATCGAATTAAGCAGTTTTGAGAAACCACTTCTGGAAGTAAGGGATTCACTTTAACTTAGCAGATAAAAAACTGCGAATCGAAGAGTTGGAGAGAAATATGGAGGAGCCGAATTTCTGGGATGATGCAGAAAAGGCCAGTGCTTCCATGAAAGAAGTGAAAGATTTAAAAAGTGTGGTGGAACGGGCAGACGGCCTGAGCCAGGAATACGAAGATATTCTGACATTGATCGCAATGGGAAATGAGGAAGAGGATGCCTCGTTGATCCCGGAAGTAGAACAGGAGTACAAAAACTTTGTAGAGGAATTTGAAGATCTGCGTATTACGACCATGCTGACCGGAGAGCATGATAGAGAGAATGCGATTCTTACCCTTCATGCCGGAGCCGGCGGAACAGAAAGCTGCGACTGGGCCAGTATGCTCTGTCGTATGTATGAGCGGTGGGCGGACCGCCGTGGATTTGATGTAAAAGTGCTGGATTCTCTGGATGGTGAAGAAGCAGGACTGAAATCAGTAACGCTGGAAATCAGTGGAGAAAATGTATATGGATATTTAAAGAGCGAGCACGGTGTACACCGTTTGGTGCGCATCTCACCTTTTAATGCGGCAGGCAAGAGACAGACATCCTTTGTTTCCTGTGATGTTATGCCGGATATCCAGCAGGACATTGATATTGAGATTGCCGATGACGATATCCGTATCGATACCTATCGTTCCAGTGGAGCCGGTGGACAGCATATCAACAAGACTTCTTCGGCAATCCGTATCACCCATTTCCCTACGGGAATTGTGGTGCAGTGTCAGAATGAGCGTTCCCAGCACATGAATAAGGATAAGGCGATGCAGATGCTGAAAGCTAAACTGCTTTTACTCAAAGAACAGGAAAATCTGGCCAAAGAGTCAGATATCCGCGGAGAGGTAAAGGAGATTGGCTGGGGCAGCCAGATTCGGTCTTATGTAATGCAGCCTTATACCATGGTGAAAGATCACCGGACCAATGCGGAGACAGGAAATGTCTCAGCGGTGCTAGATGGTGACATTGATATGTTTATGAATGCATATCTGAAGTGGATCAACAGTTAAGGATGAAGGGGGAGAAGGCGGATGAAAGAAATTGTATCCATCTTTTTATGTGGCAAAATGTATGGAGTGGACATTGAAAACATACAGGGGATTGAAAATTATACAGATGTGATCCGTACAGGAGGGGAACCTGGATGCCTGGATGGCTTTGTGGTGATCCGGGAAAGTCAGATTCCTATGATCAATCTGCGTAAAAAACTTGTGCTTCCGCCGGTGCCGGTTACGGAAGAAACCAAGATCCTCATCTTTATGACCGATCATGGGCCTGCCGGGGCTGTGGTAGACGGTGTACAGGATATTCTGCGGGTAGAGGGGGATAACATACAGCAGTTTCCAACCCTTATGAAAAGCGGACAGACTGACTATGTAGATTATGTTGCCAAGAGCAGCAAAGGGTTAGTAGTAGTAATGAATCCGGCTCATCTCCTCAGCGAAGAAGAGTGGGGCGGAGTGAATCAATACAAAAAAGATTTACAGAAAGAAAGTGGCGAACAGGAGGCTTAGAATGATTAAAGTAGCAATTTTGGGATATGGTACGGTAGGTTCCGGTGTGGTAGAAGTGCTGACCACCAATGCAGGGATTATCGCCAAGCGTGCCGGACAGGAAGTAGGCGTTAAATATGTACTGGATCTGAGAGATTTTCCGGGAGATCCGATTCAGAGCAAAGTAGTGCATGATTTTCAGATTATTCTGGATGATCCGGAAGTGGATATCGTAGTTGAGACCATGGGAGGAACAAAACCTGCCTATGAGTTTGTGAAAAAGGCACTGCTGGCAGGAAAGAGCGTATGTACTTCCAACAAAGAACTGGTAGCAGCTTATGGTGCAGAGTTGGTTCATCTTGCAAAAAGCAAGAGCGTGAACTTCCTTTTTGAGGCCAGTGTAGGAGGAGGAATTCCTGTGATCCGTCCGTTGAACCAGAGCCTTACCGCAGATAAGATCCTGAAGATCAATGGTATTTTGAATGGAACTACAAATTATATTCTTACTAAGATGGCGAAAGAAGGTTCCGATTTTGATGTGGTTTTGAAAGAAGCTCAGGAATTGGGATATGCCGAAAAAGATCCGACAGCGGATGTAGAAGGATATGATGCCTGCCGAAAAATCGCCATTTTGACATCGTTGGCCTATGGAAAACAGGTCAATTATGAAGAGGTATATACGGAAGGAATCACCAAGATTACAGCAGAAGATTTCAAATATGCGGAGAAATTGGAAGCAGCTATCAAGATTTTTGGTTCCAGCCGCAAAGAGGGCGGTAAACTTTATGCGATGGTAGCGCCACAGATGATCCGCCGTGACAATCCATTGTTTGCGGTAGAAGGTGTATTTAATGCTATCTGTGTAACCGGTAATATGCTGGGGGATGTAATGTTCTACGGCAAAGGAGCCGGCAAAGAAGCAACAGCCAGCGCTGTTGTATCGGATGTAGTAGATGCAGTAAAACATATGAACATCAATGTGATGACAATCTGGGAAGACGAAAAGATGATAGTAGAGCCAATGGAAGAGATGGAAAACCGTTTCTTTGTCCGCATTGGAAAAGAAGAGAAAGAGAAAGTAGAAAAACTCTTTGATGAGCCGGAATTTGTAGATGCCGGTCTGGAAGGTGAGATTGGATTTGTGACAGAGAAAATCACAGAAGGCAGATTTGCGGAAGCATTAAAGGAATTGTCTACTGTGATTACACGGATCCGTGTTGATTTTTAAGGTTATTAGTTTAAATTTTTTGTTATTCATTTTTATACTCCCAAAAGCAAAAGGCTGTCAGAAAAACTGACAGCCTTTTGCTTTACCTGAAAAGAAACATCTGATTATGAAAGATTGCTGATAACAGATGTGATCTGTGCCGGTTCATATGGTTTCTGAATAAATTCAGAAGCACCAAGTTTAATGGCTTCAACCATTTTGCCTTTCTGACCTGCCGCCGTGATCATAACCACTTTGGCTTCCGGATCGTGTTCCATGATCTTGCGCAGAGTGCCCAGACCATCCAAAACAGGCATAGTAATATCCAGGGTTATGATGTCGGGTTGTAACTCAATATACTGTTCAAAACCTTCCTGGCCGTTTGACGCTTCTCCTATAATTTCCTGACCGCTGTTTTCCAAAATGTTTTTTAACATACGGCGGGAAGTTCTGGAATCGTCTACTATCAAAATCTTTGCCATTGCAAGAACCTCCTAAAAATTAAGCTATTTTTATAATAAGATGTATCTTTTGTCCTTCTATATAAATTGGAAGAGCATAAAAATCCTCGTTATTATCGGATATAACTGTATCCAGATGATACTCTGGCGGCTCCATATCAATATGGATGTCCTGAAAACTAAGTTCGGCAGCGAATAAACCATTGACACAGTTGGTAAATTCGGCGACAGCATCTAAAGAATCCTCGTTTACTTCATCAAATTCCTCTTTGGCATATCCATCGGCGATCTTCAAAATGCCTCGATCGTCACTGCAAAAACCGAGAAAACCGCGGTAATCTCCGAAAGTGCGCTGAAGAGCTACGGCGTGAACCGGTAGTTCTTTGACAAAAGAGCCTTTTTCAAGGCGTATGTAGGAACTGACAAAACGCACAATGCAGCGAAGTGTCAGACCGATGAGATTCGTGTATTTTTCATCCTCGATCTGGACAAAAGCCGGTAAAAGCTGTTCGATATTGCCGTCTTTGATGGCGTTCATAACGGAATTGGAATATCCCATATCCCGCTGAAAAGCGGCGAGACATTCTGCGGATTCCTCGCAGGAGAGAATGCCGCCCTCCTTAAGAGCTTGTACAAAGATCAGGTACGGATTTCCCTGCCGGCCTAAAAGATATGTAATATCGGATGTGGTTAAGTATCCTTTTTCAACTGCTAAATCCCCAAACAACTTATCTGTCTGCATCTGCAGGTAATTTAATTCATTGGCCTGCGTGCGGGTGAGCATTCCTTCTGTCTCTGCAATTAACCCCAATTGCACACGATTCGCTTTAATGTATTCCATACAGGAGTTGAATTGGTCATCAGTAATTTTGCCTGTATCCAGCAAATATTTCCCAAAAAACTGACTAAACATAAAAATCTCCTTTCAATTGTGTTATTTTTATTATACAATAGAACGAAGAAAATGGAAAGAATAAAGTTAAAAACATAGAGAGAAAGGATGTGCAGCGATGGCAGGCTCAGTACTGGGAGAGGTTTTTAAGGTTTCCACATGGGGAGAGTCCCATGGAGCAGGTGTAGGTGTGGTTGTGGATGGTTGTCCCGCAGGAATTGATTTGTGCGAGGAGGATATCCAGCGATGCCTGAACCGGAGAAAACCGGGAGAGACCAGGTATTCCACACCGAGAAAAGAAGGGGACGTGGTCCGCATCATGTCTGGTGTTTTTGAAGGAAAAACAACGGGCACACCTATTTCTCTTGTGGTAGAAAATACATCCCAGCGTTCTGCGGATTATTCGGAGATCGCCAATTATTACCGCCCGGGACACGCAGATTATACCTTTGATGCTAAATATGGTTTCAGAGATTATCGTGGAGGCGGTCGTTCTTCCGGACGGGAGACCATTGGCCGTGTGGCGGCAGGAGCCATTGCGCTGAAGATACTGGAGAGGCTGGGAATCCAGGTGACGGCCTACACCCGCCAGATCGGTCCGTATCAGTGCCGGAAGGAATACTTACAGTATGAAAATATTGAAAAAAGTCCGCTCAGAATGCCGGATCTACAGGTGTCGGAACAGGCAGAGGAATATCTGGCCGGCAAAATGCAGGAAATGGATTCTTCCGGCGGGATGATCGAGTGCGTTGTGTCAGGGATGCCGGCTGGCGTGGGAGAACCGGTATTTGGCAAACTGGACGCCTGTCTGGCGTCGGCTGTTTTTTCTATTGGTGCCGTAAAAGGCGTGGAGATCGGTGCCGGTTTTTCGGTGGTGGATAAAACCGGTTCCCAGAATAATGATGATTTTTATATGGCACCGGATGGCACGGTGAAAAAACATACCAACTTTGCAGGGGGGATCCTGGGTGGTATCAGTGATGGAGACGACATCGTGCTGCGGGCGGCCTTTAAACCTACACCGTCTATTTTTCAGAAGCAGAAAACAGTAAACCGGCAGGGGGAGGATATTGAGATCCAGATCAAGGGAAGACATGATCCCATCATTGTGCCTAGAGCGGTTGTGGTGGTAGAGGCCATGACAGCGCTGACTATTGTAGACCGGCTTTTTGTGGGAATGACAAGCAGAATGGAATGGATTGAAAAGATTTATGTCAAATAGAGTCCTTTTGTGTCGTTTTTACATAAAATAAAAATAAAAGAGGTAGGGTGTAATGGAAAAACGATATGGCCGTCTGGCAGATGAGGGGGAACGGATCCTGGTGGAAGATGAGACTACGATCTATGAGGTGGATGTCCGCTGTATGGAATGTCAGAAGGAGAAGGGGCACCGGTTTTTGAATGAGGAAAAAGATCTCACCGGTAATAAGAAAAACATCTAATAAGCACCCGGCGGCAAGATGAGTTGCAGCCGGGTGCTTTTTTTGCCTGAATACACAGGTTTGTTATTTGCTTAAGGAGATTTAGAATCCACAGCCGCAGCCAAAGCCGCCGTTTCCACCGCAGCAGCAAAGGATCAACAGGATCCAGAGGATGCAGCTGCAGTCACCGGAACCGCCGCATCCACCGTTTCCGAAACCTCCGCAGCAGAACAGAAGAAGAATCACTAACAGGCAGGAAGAATTGTTTCCTTCGTTGCAGGAGCAGCCTCCGCCGCACTGTGTTGCTGATAAATCACTCATTTATTGTTGCCTCCTAATATCTATTACAGTTTTAATCTATGCACAGGGGGAGAGATGTGTTCAAATTTATTTGGTTTTCCGAAATTTTATTTGTATATAGGGCAAGATTATAGTATAATGATGTATGCGCAGAGGTGGGTGAAAGGGGTAACACGAGAAATGAAGAAGATTTTTATGATAGGGCTGCTTTTTATAAGCACTCTGTTTTTGTTTGCCTGTGGCAGCCGGAAAAGTGTCGGAAATACTAAGGCACCGGTTGTTACCAAAACGCCTGAAGAGAGCGGAAAAACCACGGTGGCGGCTGTAGATGTATCAGATACGGAAGCTTTTAATATGGCAGAAGAACTGGTAAAGAACATGAGCCTGGAAGAGAAAGTGGGACAGATGTTTCTGGTGTCTTTGTCCAAACTGGATGATCCCAGAGGACAGGCAACGGTATATGAAGTTTCCGACGAGATGTTGGAAAAGATACGGCAGTATCATATTGGCGGAGTGATCCTGGGACAGCAGAATATCAAGAATCAGAGGCAGACCAGGATGCTGACAGACAGGCTGCAAAGTGCTGTGTCCGGTGCACCGCTGTATGTAGCGGTAGAAGAAGACGGCGGCGGAGATTATTCCGTGTCGGCGGCATGCCCGGAGTTGAAAGCCGGAGGCTATATGGTGCCGGAGGAAATGGGCAGGAATATGACCAGCCTGCAGGTGTACCAGAAGGGCCTTGGTATTGGAAATGAATTACGCAGTTTTGGTATCAACATGGTGTTAGGTCCGGTGGCAGATGTGGCCTACGACGGCAATAAAAAATACGGCAGCAGATGTTTTAGTTCGGATCCGGATACGGCAGCAGAGATGACAGCGAATATGGTCAAGGGATATACAGAGGCCGGTGTGGCTGCTACGATGCGGTATTTTCCGGGGAATGGAATGGTGTCAGGAGATACGACTCTTGACATACAGGAAAACAAGGAAACGCTGATGCAGCTGCGTGATAATGAGTTCAGTGTTTATTCCGATGGGATGGATGCCGGAGCCGGCTGTATCATGGTATCTAATGTGTATATGAAAAAATTGGTTAAAGATAAGGTCCCGGCCTTTATGTCTCAGGAGATCGTGACAAAACTTCTCCGGGATGAGCTGGGCTTTGACAAAGTGGTGCTGACATCTTCATTAAGCGAAGATGCAGTTACAAAGAATTTTTCCCAGGATTATGCCATTGTGGAGGCTGTGAATGCCGGCTGTGATGTGATCTGTCAGCCCCAGCGGCTGGAAGAGGCTTATCAGATCCTGATGAACGCAGTGCGTACAGGAAATATTGACGAAAAAGTGATCAACACGGCGGTCTGCCGGATCTTGACCAACAAGATCACAGGTGGTGTGCTTGTGTTAAATAATAATGAAATGCAATAATGTTATCACATAACATAGGAGGACAAAATGAGCACTCAGGTGGATGAATTTTATTCAGATGGTTTGCATGAGGAATGCGGTGTATTTGGAGTCTATGATCTGGATGGTGTGGATGTGGCATCTACAGTCTATTATGGATTATTTGCCTTACAGCATCGTGGACAGGAAAGCTGTGGTATTGCAGTCAGTGATACCGAGGGCCCCAAGGGCAAAGTGATGGCTTCCAAAGGAATGGGTCTTGTCAATGAAGTTTTTGACGGGGAAAAACTGGAGAAGCTAAAAGGAAATATCGGAGTAGGGCATGTGCGCTATTCTACGGCAGGAGCAAGTAATTCCCAGAATGTACAGCCGTTGGTATTGAACTATGTAAAAGGTATTCTGATGCTGGCTCACAATGGGAACCTGGTAAACGCACTGGAACTCCGGAAAGAGTTGGAGTATACAGGAGCTATTTTTCAGACGACCATCGACACAGAGGTGATCGCTTATCTGATTGCCAGAGAGCGCCTGAATGTAGGCAGTGTTGAAGATGCTGTGAAAAATGCCATGAAGAAGTTAAAGGGAGCTTATTCCCTGGTTATTTCCAGCCCGAGAAAACTCATCGGTGCCAGGGATCCATTTGGCTTCCGTCCATTGGTGATCGGCAAGAGAGACAATGCTTATATGCTGGCCAGTGAGACTTGTGCACTGGATGCAGTGGGAGCTGAGTTTGTCCGGGATGTAAAACCGGGTGAGATCGTTATGCTGGATAAGGATGGTATTACTTCAGATGAGAGCATGTGCATCCAGAAACCGGCCAGATGTATTTTTGAGTATATCTATTTTGCCAGACCGGACAGTTATGTAGATGGTGTCAGCGTGTATAATTCCCGTATCATGGCGGGAAAGATCCTGGCGCAGATGCATCCGGCGGAGGCAGATATTGTGATCGGCGTTCCGGATTCCGGAAATGCGGCAGCGATGGGGTTTGCCCTTCAGTCAGGAATCCCATACGGTGTAGGATTTGTTAAGAACAGTTATGTAGGAAGAACCTTTATCAAACCGAAGCAGTCAGCCAGGGAGAGCAGTGTTCATATCAAACTGAATGCGCTGAAAGAAGTAGTCCGGGGCAAGAGAGTTGTTATGGTAGATGATTCTATCGTCCGGGGAACTACCAGTGGCCTGATCGTTCAGATGCTGAAAGATGCCGGAGCGACAGAAGTTCATGTAAGGATCAGTTCACCACCGTTTTTGTTCCCATGTTATTTCGGAACAGATGTACCAAGCTGCGACCAGTTGATTGCTCATGAACATACAGTGGACCAGATCTGCGACTTGATCGGGGCGGATTCCCTTGGCTACCTGGATGGCGAGAGACTGCCTGAATTGATCGAAGGGGAGACGGGATATTGTGACGCATGCTTCTCAGGAAATTATCCGGTAGAACCACCAAAGGAAGATATTCGAGGAGATTTTGATAAATAACACAAGAAAGGAATATGAAAAATGAGTACAGATAACTATGTAAGCCCATTGTCAGAGAGATATGCCAGTAAAGAGATGCAGTACATTTTTTCTCCGGATATGAAGTTCAGCACATGGAGAAGACTGTGGATTGCTTTGGCAGAAACAGAAAAAGAACTGGGATTGAAAGATGCAGATGGCAACCCTCGCATTACGGACGAGCAGATTGAAGAACTGAAAGCTCATGTTCGCGACATTAACTATGATGTGGCAAAAGCCAGAGAAAAAGAGGTCCGTCATGATGTAATGAGCCATGTATATGCTTATGGAAAACAGTGCCCGAAGGCAGCAGGAATCATCCATCTGGGTGCAACTTCCTGCTATGTAGGAGACAACACCGATGTGATCATTATGACAGAGGCGTTGAAGCTGGTAAAGAAAAAACTGGTGAATGTAATTGATATTTTGTCTAAATTTGCCATGGAGTATAAAGATCTTCCAACTTTGGCATTTACTCATTTTCAGCCGGCGCAGCCTACTACCGTAGGTAAAAGAGCCACACTTTGGATCCAGGAACTGGTAATGGATCTGGAGGATCTGGATCATGTTCTTTCTCATATGAAACTTCTTGGCTCCAAGGGAACAACGGGAACACAGGCAAGTTTCCTGGAATTGTTTGATGGAGATGAGAGTAAATGTAAAGAAGCAGATAGACTGATCGCCGAGAAAATGGGGTTTGATGCCTGCTTCCCTGTTTCGGGACAGACTTATTCCAGAAAACTGGATACGAGAGTGGTAAATGTTCTGGCAGGAATTGCAGCCAGTGCACATAAATTTTCCAATGATATCCGTCTGCTTCAGCATTTAAAAGAAGTAGAGGAGCCATTTGAAAAGAGCCAGATCGGTTCTTCCGCCATGGCATACAAGAGAAACCCGATGCGCAGCGAGCGTATTGCATCTCTTTCCCGCTATGTTATGATCGATGCGTTGAATCCGGCTATCACTTCTGCGACTCAGTGGTTTGAAAGAACGCTGGATGACTCTGCCAACAAGCGTCTCAGCGTGGCAGAAGGATTTTTGGCTATTGATGGTATCCTGGACCTGTACATGAATGTGGCAGACGGTCTGGTAGTATATGATAAAGTAATTACCAAGAGACTGATGTCTGAACTTCCGTTTATGGCGACAGAAAATATTATGATGGATGCAGTAAAGGCCGGCGGAAACAGACAGGAACTGCATGAGAAGATCCGTGAACTGTCCATGCAGGCGGGAGCCAATGTAAAACAGAAAGGTCTGGACAATAACCTGCTGGAATTGATCGCAGCAGACGATGCATTCCCGATGACTTTGGAAGAATTACAGAAAACTATGGATCCTTCCAAGTATGTGGGCCGTGCGCCAAGCCAGGTAAAAGAGTTTGTTGAGGGAATTGTACAGCCAATACTGACAGAAAACAAAGATTTGATCGGAATGACAGCAGAGATCAACTGCTAATCAGTGAAAATAAGATAAAGAAGCATCTGCGGAGCGGATTTCGCAGATGTTTCTCTTTTATATAGGAAGAAAGTGAGTTGGAAAATATGTGGATTGCAGATGGATGGAAGGATTATGAGGTGTTAGATACTTCATCCGGAGAAAAATTAGAGCGGTGGGCTGATTATATTCTGGTTCGGCCGGATCCCCAGGTAATCTGGGAGACGCCCCATAATGCACCGGAATGGAAAAAGAAAAATGGCCATTATCACAGAAGCAACAAAGGAGGCGGCCAGTGGGAGTTTTTTAATCTGCCGGAGCAGTGGCAGGTGACTTACGATCTGAAGCATTTGCCGGAGAGAAAAAATACCCTGCGCTTCAACCTGAAGCCATTTAGTTTTAAGCATACAGGACTTTTCCCTGAACAGGCAGTGAACTGGGACTGGTGCAGTGGCAAGATCGCGGCGGCGAAAGAAAAAAATCCCGGCAGAGAAATCAAAGTGCTGAACTTGTTTGCTTATACCGGCGGCGCCACGGTGGCATGTGCCAAGGCCGGAGCGGCAGTGACTCATGTAGATGCGTCCAAAGGCATGGTGACCTGGGCCAAAGAAAATGCTTATGAGTCAGGACTTGCCGAGGCGCCGATCCGTTATCTGGTAGATGACTGTGTAAAATTTGTAGAAAGAGAGATCCGCCGGGGAAATCATTATGACGGAATCATCATGGATCCGCCTTCCTATGGAAGGGGGCCAAAGGGAGAAATCTGGAAAATAGAAGAAAAGATTTATCCACTGGTGCAGCTCTGCACTAAAATCCTTTCAGAAAAGCCGTTGTTTTTTTTGATCAATTCATACACTACCGGATTGCAGCCGGCTGTTTTGTCATATATGATGAAACTGGAATTGCAGCGCAAGTTTGGAGGGAGCGTCCAGGCGGAAGAAATCGGTCTTCCGGTCCGGGGGAAGGATGGATTGATACTTCCATGCGGTGCCAGCGGAAGATGGAGCGAAAATATTTAAAAAAATCAAGAAAATTCCTTGCAATAGGCAGAAAACTATGTTACACTAGTCAATGCTGTGACATGATAGCGTAGAAGCGTGAGGTTGCCACCATCTGGTGGGTTTTTCCGTGGAGCGAATGTCAAGAGACCGAAGATCAGCATTTCGGTCGGTAACCCTGACGGCAAGTCACTGTACAGTAACATATTTTCTGCCTTTTTGAGCAGATAAACGCGTGTGTCTCATCTCTGAGTGATCAGAGATATTTACAATGAACCGATAGGACACACACGGATGAGTGTACAGTCACCACTTGTCGTACTAATCAAAACGAGTACGAAAAGGAGGCGGCTATTTTTTATGGCAAGTCAACAGAAAATGAGAATTATTTTAAAGGCGTACGATCATCAGTTGATCGACTTTGCAGCAGCTAAATTGGTAGAGACTGTAAAGAAAAACGGAGCAAAGGTTAGTGGGCCTGTGCCACTGCCTACTAAGAAAGAAGTTGTTACAATTCTTAGAGCGGTACACAAGTACAAAGACTCCCGTGAACAGTTCGAGCAGAGAACTCACAAGAGGCTGATCGATGTATTGTCACCATCTCAGAAAACAGTAGATGCACTTTCAAGACTGGAATTGCCTGCTGGTGTGGCGATTGATATCAAAATGAAAAATGCTTAATGCATGATTTTGATGCATTGGTTATGATGCAGGTCTACGGTTCAGGACACGGCAGTAACCATCTAGGATGATTGTTCTTTATAAGAGACAATCCGCTGTAGAATATTTAGGAGGAAAAGGAAAATGAAAAAGGCTATCGTAGCTACCAAAGTTGGAATGACACAGATTTTCAACGAAGACGGTGTTTTGACACCTGTAACAGTGCTGCAGGCTGGTCCGGTTTATGTTTCTCAGATTAAGACAGTTGAGAACGACGGATATGAAGCAGTACAGGTTGCATTTGGCGATGTTCGCGAAAAACTTGTGAACAAACCAGAAAAAGGACACTTGGCAAAAGCAGGAATCGAGAATAAGAGATTCTTGACAGAGTTCAAATTTGAGAACGCTGCTGAGTACGAATTAGGACAGGAAATTAAAGCAGACATCTTTGAAGCCGGCGACAAGATTGATGTTACCGCAAAGACAAAAGGACATGGTTTCCAGGGTGCGATCAAGCGTCACGGACAGTCCCGCGGACCAATGGGTCACGGTTCCAAATTCCATAGACATGCAGGTTCCAATGGTTCAGCATCGGATCCTAGCAAGGTTTTCAAAGGCAAGAAAATGCCTGGTCAGATGGGTGCAGTACAGGTTACAATCCAGAATCTTGAGGTTGTACGCGTAGATGCAGAGAGCAACCTGCTCTTAGTAAAAGGTGCCGTACCAGGACCTAAAAAATCAACAGTAATCATTAAAGAATCCGTTAAGGCATAACTTTTCGGAAAGGAGGAAGACACAGATGGCAAGCGTATCTGTTTATAATAAGGAAGGCAAAGAAGTTGAGAAGTTAGAACTCAATGATTCCGTATTTGCCGCTCCGGTAAATGAGCATTTGGTTCATAGAGCAGTTGTTTTACAGCTCGCTAACAAACGCCAGGGAACACAGAAAGCAAAAACTCGTTCTGAAGTTCGCGGCGGTGGTAGAAAACCTTGGAGACAGAAAGGAACTGGTCATGCAAGACAGGGTTCAATCCGTGCTCCACAGTGGACAGGCGGCGGTGTTGTATTCGCACCGGTACCAAGAGATTATTCTTTCAAAATGAACAAGAAAGAGAAAGCAGCAGCGATGAAATCTGTTTTGACTACTAAGTTGAACGAAGAGAAACTGATCGTTGTAGATGCTTTGGATTTTGAAGCTCCAAAGACAAAAGAAATGAAAGCGGTTTTAGATAACTTGAAAGTTGCAAAAGCTCTTGTAGTTGTAGACGAGGCAGCAGCAAATGCAATCCTTTCTACTAACAACCTGAAAGAAGCAAGAGGCGTTTACAGCAACTCCATCAGCGTATATGATATTTTGAAATATGATACCGTTGTTGTTACTAAGAGCGCTGTAAAAGCAATCGAGGAGGTGTACGCATAATGGCAGATTTGAAATATTATGATATTATTTCCAAACCAGTGATCACAGAGAAATCTATGGCTGGCATGGAGTTCAAAAAATACACATTCTATGTACACACAGAAGCAACAAAGTCTCAGATCAAAGAAGCAGTTGAGAAAATGTTCCCAGGAACAAAGGTTTCCAAAGTTAACACAATGAATGTTGATGGTAAGAAACGCAGAAGAGGCATGGTAGTTGGAAAGACTGCTAAGCGCAAAAAAGCAATTGTTCAGCTGACAGAAGACAGCAAAGACATTGAGATTTTTGAAGGATTATAAGAGCTTTTAAGATTGAAAGGAGTGTAAATCATGGGAATTAAAACATATAACCCATATACCCCTTCTAGAAGACAGATGAGCGGATATGATTTCAAGGAGATCACAACATCTACTCCAGAAAAATCATTGACTGTTTCTTTGAAGAAGAATGCAGGTCGTAATGCTCAGGGTAAGATCACTGTAAGACATCACGGTGGCGGTTCTAGAAGAAAATATAGAATCATTGACTTTAAGAGAAATAAAGATGGAATTCCGGCAACAGTTAAGACAATCGAGTACGATCCAAACAGAACAGCAAATATCGCGCTGGTTTGCTATGCAGACGGTGAGAAGAGATATATCCTTGCTCCTGTAGGATTGAAAGTAGGCCAGACTATCATGAACGGTGAAACAGCAGAAGTTCGTGTTGGTAACTGCATGGAATTGAAAGATATGCCAGTTGGTACTCAGATCCACAACATCGAGATGTATCCGGGACATGGCGGACAGTTAGTTCGTGCAGCCGGTGTCAGCGCTCAGTTGATGGCTAAGGAAGGCAAATATGCGATCATTCGTATGCCATCCGGAGAAATGAGAATGGTTCCTATCATCTGCCGTGCATCCATCGGACAGGTAGGAAACACAGAGCACAACCTTGTAAATATCGGTAAAGCAGGTCGTAAACGCCACATGGGTATCCGCCCAACCGTTCGTGGATCTGTTATGAACCCTAATGACCATCCACATGGTGGTGGTGAAGGTAGAGCTCCTGTTGGTCGTCCAGGCCCATGTACACCTTGGGGTAAACCTGCTCTTGGTTATAAGACTAGAAAGAAAAACAAACAGTCTAACAAGATGATCATCAGAAGACGCGATGGTAAAGCTTTAAGTAAATAAGGAGGTTGCGTGAAATGGCACGTTCATTAAAAAAAGGACCTTTCGCAGACGCTCATCTTCTTAAGAAGATCGACGCTATGAATGAGTCAGGAGATAAATCTGTAATTAAAACCTGGTCCCGTCGTTCTACAATCTTCCCAAGCATGGTAGGACATACCATTGCTGTTCATGATGGAAGAAAACATGTACCTGTATATGTTACAGAAGATATGGTAGGACACAAACTTGGTGAGTTCGTTCTTACAAGAACTTACAAAGGACATGGCAAAGACGAGAAGAGAGGTTAATGGTGCAAGGGCCATTGGCCCCCGCATCGTGAAGTATTTGATATAGTATGAAAGGAGGTTTCTGAGAAGTGGCTAAAGGACATAGATCACAGATCAAGAAAGAAAGAAACCAGAACAAAGATACAAGACCATATGCTAAGTTGTCACATGCTAGAATCTCTGCACAGAAGGCAGGATTTGTATTGGATGCCATTCGTGGCAAGGATGTGCAGACTGCACTTGGTATTTTGGAATACAACCCAAGATATGCGTCTTCAGTAATCAAAAAGTTGCTGAATTCCGCAATTGCAAATGCTGAGAATAACAATGGCATGAACCCAGAAAATCTTTATGTAGATGAGTGCTTTGCAAACAAAGCAACAACAATGAAGAGAATCAGACCAAGAGCTCGTGGTATGGCTTACCGCATCGAGAAGAGAATGTGCCATATTACAATCATCTTGAATGAAAGATAGTGAAAGGAGATTAAGATGGGACAAAAAGTTAATCCACACGGTTTAAGAGTCGGTGTTATCAAAGACTGGGAGTCCAGATGGTTTGCAGATGATGATAACTTTTCAGACAACTTGGTAGAAGATTATAAGATCCGTGAATTTTTAAAGAAAAAATTGTATCATGCAGGAATCTCTAAGATTGAGATTGAAAGATCTGCAGATCGCGTTAAAGTTTTAGTTTATACTGCTAAACCAGGTGTTGTTATTGGTAAGGGCGGTGCTGAGATCGAGAAACTGAAAGGCGAACTTGCTAAGTATTCTACAAAGAAAGTTCTTGTAGATATCAAAGAAGTTAAGCGTCCGGACAGCGATGCTCAGTTAGTAGCAGAGAATATCGCTCAGCAGCTTGAGAATCGTATTTCTTTCCGTCGTGCAATGAAATCTTGCATGGGAAGAGCTATGAAAGCAGGCGCAAAGGGAATCAAGACATCTTGTTCCGGTAGACTTGGTGGAGCTGATATGGCTCGTACAGAGTTCTACAGCGAGGGAAATATTCCTCTTCAGACACTTCGTGCAGATATCGATTACGGATTTGCTGAAGCAAACACAACTTATGGTAAGATCGGTGTTAAGACATGGGTTTACCACGGTGAAGTACTTCCAACCAAAGGCGGAAAAACTGCCAAAGCTAGTTCAAAGGAAGGGAGCGATAAATAATGTTAATGCCTAAAAGAGTAAAACGTCGTAAACAGTTCCGCGG
>HF998295.1 GCA_000433735.1 Clostridium sp. CAG:167 | reverse complement strand
CCTCTAAATTCTTCTGGCAACTACAACAAACCTTCCTTCTTCGGTCTGGTAGGCACAAGTAACCAAAGTAAGAAGCTGCTCTCCATAAGAAGGTGTCACCCCGGTATCATATACCGACAGTTTCCTACAGTTCTTCACATAATTTGCATACTGCTTTTTATCCAGTTTCCCCGGATAATTATAGTATTTGAATACATCTTCTTCGTTTTTGTATACCTTTGAATAAAAGGCCGCCACAACCTCATACTGCCTTTTTTCATACAATGTATCAAAATTTATGATCTTATGTTTTTCATAAAAATCTTTCTTTTCAAAATCCATCAGATGGGCAAACATCATGCCACTTTTCATGTGATGTCCATACACCATCAAATTGTTATGCACATCCTCTGTATCACATTTCGCATCCAGAAAGGGCAGTCCGTTCACATCCTGCTCCTTCTTAAAATTCCGGTGAAGGTAATACTCCGAATCCTCCGGCGTAAACATAACCGGATAATCGATCTTCGTGTTCTCTACCTGGATCCAGCCACATATATCTTTGTTTCTGCTGTATAGTTTTTTAAATTCCTTCAGCATTTTCTTCTGGTTCTGGCCGGACTGCTCCACCGTGTCCGTACCCGCGTCCGCTTCCTGCCGCCCCTCTTCTTTCAGTGCAATCAATTCATCCAGTTCATTCTGGGTTTCATGAGCTGCATAATAGTAGCGAAACAAATACACGCCGCTCCCGACAAAGACCAGAATACACACTACCAGCAGTACATTCAGCATCACTTTCTTTTTATTCATAAACGCCTCCGCATGGATGTAAATTTGATTCCATTTTCCCTTCGTTCCGGCCCCAGTGCCTCAAATCCCATGGCTTCATAAAATCCTACTGCATAAGGAGATGAATTTACCGTAACTGCCGGTATCTTTGGCTTTCCTTCCAGGACATAAGACACAGCCACCTGCATCAGACTGGTGGCGATCCCCAGATGATGAAACTTATCTCTTACAAACAACAGACTGATATGCTGTCCGCTGCGGAGTGCCAGCACGCCTACCAAAAGCCTGCCTATATAACATCCCCAGAAAGTCATTTCGCCCTGATTGACTTTTTCCACCATATTGCTATAAGTGACAAAATGGCGAAAAGTCGCAATACCCATTTCTCCATAATCCGGTGCCTCGTATTTCATAAAAGTTTCCCAAACCAGGTCCAGCGCCCCCCTGAGTTTATCCGGACCGATCTTACATATCTGCATTCCTTCTCTTTCCCCTTAATTTTAAATCAAGCCACGGACTCCCCCACAGGGAAAGCACCGTGGCCTTTTTTAATCTTTATGGATTATAAAGTCTCAAATGTATCGCGGATCGCCTTGATGAAGTTCTGGCTGTTCAGTACAGTCACATTCTCAAGATCTGTGATCAAAGCAAGGTCTTTGGTCATCTTTCCATCCTCGATGGTCTTAAGAGTAGCTTTTTCCAACTTGTCAGCAAATTCCTGCAGTTCCGGAATACCATCCAGTTCGCCTCTCTTGCGGAGAGCTCCTGTCCAGGCAAAAATAGTAGCTACGGAGTTGGTAGAAGTCTCTTCGCCTTTCAGGTGTTTGTAGTAATGACGCTGAACGGTTCCGTGAGCAGCTTCGTACTCATAAACACCATCCGGTGAAACCAGTACAGAAGTCATCATAGCCAGAGAGCCACAGGCAGAAGATACCATATCACTCATTACATCGCCATCGTAGTTCTTGCATGCCCAGATAAATCCGCCTTTTGTCTTCATAACGCGTGCTACTGCATCATCAATCAGAGTATAGAAATACTCAAGGCCTGCTGCCTCAAACTTCTCTTTATACTCATTTTCGTATACTTCTGCGAAAATATCTTTGAAACGATGGTCATATTTCTTGGAAATTGTGTCCTTTGTAGCAAACCACAGATCCTGTTTTGTATCCAACGCATAACTAAAGCATGCCCTTGCGAAACTGGTAATGGATTTGTCTGTGTTGTGCATTCCCTGGATCACACCCGGACCGTCGAAGTCATGAATCAACTCTTTGGTCACAGTTCCGTCTTCTGCGGTAAATACAAGCTCAGCTTTTCCTTTACCCGGTACGCGGATCTCCGCATTTTTATACACATCACCATAAGCGTGACGAGCCAGTGTAATTGGCTTTTCCCAGTTTTTCACACATGGTTCAATGCCCTTTACCTGAATCGGTGCACGGAACACAGTTCCATCCAAAGCCGCACGGATCGTTCCGTTAGGAGATTTCCACATTTCTTTCAGATCATACTCTGTCATGCGGGCTGCGTTTGGTGTAATCGTAGCACATTTTACTGCTACGCCATATTTCTTTGTAGCCTCTGCGGAATCAAATGTTACCTGATCGTTGGTCTCATTACGATACTTAAGCCCCAGATCATAATACTCTGTCTTCAGATCAATGTATGGCAGCAACAATTCGTCCTTAATCATCTGCCACAAAATTCTGGTCATCTCATCTCCATCCATCTCTACGAGAGGTGTTTTCATTTGGATTTTTGCCATGTTCCTATGCCTCCTGAATATTTTATTAAAATTATGCCTTAACTATAGCACATTGCTGTAAGTCTTGTCAAAGCCGCCAGATCATACCTTTTTTCTAGGAAAAATATACCACTTCTTCTTTCGGCGGCTCACAAGGCTCTACCGAATCCGCATACAGCATTGGCACTACCCCCTGCTGTCTTTTGGAAAATTCCGGTTTTACCTCAACGGTTACTTTTACCCAGCTGTCCGTCTTAAAATCAGCTGCTTTTTTGTAATGACAGATAAAACCGATCTTGGCAATATCGTCAGCGCAGCAAGTCATGGCTGCTCTGGCCGGTACAAACGCATCCTTTGGGAATGTACGATTCCGGTAAACCTGTCCCTTGAATGTGATTTTTTTGCCTTCGTACTTTTCCGGATGTTCCCCCACATCCAGATACCACAGGCCAAAATCATCGTCCTCCAGAACGATCTCCGCTGCTTTTACATCATATGGCAGTTCTTCTTCAATATTGCTTTCCACCGTTCCATCCGCATTTTCAAAGATCACCTGTGTTCCACGGTTGATGGCCTTTACATTACGCCGCATGGATGGGCGGTTCATACTTTGATCGCATCGGTTGAAAATCACCAGATCCGACATTTTAAAATGCTCCATCATCAAAGACTTCATGTTGTTTACATACACATCAAATGTCTGGGCATTTACCGTAGTAAACGTCTGTACTACCGTCCAGTTTTCCGGCAGTGTCTCATTTAACAGTGTCTGCATGTTCCACATACCGTTAACCTCGATCACAATACGATCCGGTTTATATTTCTTTACCAGTCTATTACAGTAGTCTTCTGTCAGATCTTCTTCCTCTTCAACGACAACAGGCTGTACTCTATTGTCCATTAAAAGCACATCACTCAACCCGATTTCCCCTTCTTCCGTCAAGAGTAAAAGGGTCTTCAATCCGTCTTCAAAGTTTCCTTCCTGCAGAATTTCTTTTATGCAGGTAGTCTTTCCGCTTTCCAGAAATCCCGTAAAAAGGTACACTGGTATATCTCGATTGCCAAACATAACCTTTCCTTTCTTTCCATATTAAATATGGAACAATGCCTTAATCTCTTCTTCTTTTAACTGTGCTCCGATCACACAGAGACGACCAGTATAGTCAGCGCTTCCTCTTCGCACTTCATACTCCCCTGGAACCAGGTCAAAGTGGAACCATTCTCCTTCCACTGCCGGCACGATTCCTTTGGCGCGAAGGATGCTTCCATAGGCATCTCCCTCTGCGGAGAGTTTTTTCAAAATCTCTGTCAGTTCTTCTTCACTGTACTTGTGCGGGGTCTCCATACCCATGCTGGTAAATACATCATCTGCATGATGGTGGTGGTGATGCTCGTGATCATGATCATGGTCATGTCCACAGCAGCAATGTCCATCTTCATGGTCATGGTGATGGTGCTCATGATCATGGTCGTGATGATGTCCACACTCAGGGCATACATCTTCCTCTTCCAGCAATTCCAATTCCAATGAATTGCTCTGCTCGATCGCTCCCAAAATCTGCTTTCCGTCAATCTGATCCCATGGTGTGGTAATGATGGCAGCCACATCATTTTTTTCTTTGATCAGTTTCAGTGCTGCATCCAGTTTTTCATCTGAAATGTTGCCGGTACGGCTGAGAACGATGGTCTTGGCACTTTCAATCTGATTGTTATAGAACTCACCAAAGTTCTTCATATACATCTTGCATTTTGTAGCATCTGCCACGGTTACATAACCGTTCATCTCTACATCTTCGTGGTCTTCCATCACGGCAGAAACAGCCTTGATCACATCCGACAGTTTGCCCACTCCGGATGGCTCAATGATGATGCGGTCCGGTGCATATTTTTCAAGTACCTCGTTTAATGCAGTGCCAAAATCTCCTACCAAAGAACAACAGATACATCCTGAGTTCATCTCCGTGATATTGATGCCGGAATCTTTCAAAAATCCGCCATCGATACCGATCTCACCAAACTCATTCTCGATCAGCACCAGCTTTTCTCCCTGAAAAGCCTCTGAAATAAGTTTTTTGATCAAAGTTGTTTTACCGGCTCCTAAAAAGCCTGAAAAAATATCAATTTTTGTCATGATCCTGCCTCCAGTCATTTTATATAGATGTCTTACCCGTCAATAAAGGCTGTTGTTTCTGCAGCCAGTCATCTGCCTCCTGCAGTCCCTCATCGGTAAAATCAAACTCCTGACTTACCGGTGTCTCAGTAGTCTTTTCCAATATATAAGGGCCCTTCCACGCTGTCGCCACCAGTTTAGGTGCATCTTCTTCTCCGCCCTTACCTATCCGGAAATTCATGCCACGGTAACTTCCTTTAAAAACAGTTTTTTTGTAATATTGTATGGAATAAAGAACAATGCCTTCCATATGTTATGCCTCCTTCCATTTACGCATATGAAGTAGTATAACACATTTTTGTGAAAAATGCTTGCCTTTCTCATAAAAAAGTGGTTTACTATATTCGTGTGACTATGTAAATATGAAGTAAATGGAGAGTGACCTATGAAAAAAGTTGTAAAATTTGGCGGAAGTTCCCTGGCAAGCGCAGAGCAGTTTATGAAAGTCTGCGATATTATCCGTGCCGATGAAAGCCGCCGTTATGTTGTGCCTTCGGCACCGGGAAAGCGTTTTAATGACGACATCAAAGTAACGGATATGCTGTACCGTTGTTACGAGCTGGCAGAAAGCGGCCAGCCATTCAACAAACAGATGAATCAGATCAAAGACCGTTACAACGAGATCATCCGTGGACTGAAATTGGATTTTTCCCTGAACGATGATTTTGAAACCATCAAAAAACAGTTTCTTGCCAAAGCCGGCAGAATGTATGCTGCTTCTCGTGGCGAATATCTTAACGGCAAGATCATGGCCAAATACCTTGGCTTTGAGTTTATCGATTCCGCCAATGTGATCCGTTTTGACAAAGACGGCCATTTTGATGCTGATACAACCGACAAACTTCTTTCTGAGCGTCTGGCAGCTTATGACCATGCAGTTATCCCTGGTTTTTACGGCGCCATGGCCAACGGAACCGTTGTTACTTTTTCCCGTGGTGGTTCCGACATTACCGGTTCTCTGGTAGCAAAAGCGATCCATGCGGATCTGTATGAGAACTGGACCGATGTTTCCGGTGTTCTGGTAGCAGATCCACGGATCATCAACAACCCAGAAGTCATTCACACCATTACCTATACAGAGCTGCGTGAGTTAGCTTACATGGGTGCTTCGGTACTCCATGAAGATGCTATCTTTCCAGTCCGCAAAGCCGGGATTCCGATCAACATCCGCAATACCAACGCCCCAGAGGATGATGGTACCATGATCGTAGAAAGTACCTGCCGCATCCCTGCTTATACAATTACCGGTATTGCCGGAAAGAAAGGCTTTGTAGCTGTTAATATTGAAAAAGATATGATGAACTCCGAGATCGGATTTGGCCGCAAAGTTCTTCAGGCTTTTGAAGATAACGGTATCAGTTTTGAGCATATGCCATCCGGTATCGATACCATGACCATCTTTGTTCATCAGGATGAATTTGCACCAAAAGAGCAGCGTGTTCTCTCCCGCATCAATGAACTGGCTCAGCCGGATACGATCGACCTGGAATCCGACCTTGCTTTGATCGCAGTAGTTGGCCGCGGCATGAAGAGTACCCGTGGTACAGCCGGACGCCTGTTCTCCGCACTGGCTCACGCCCATATCAATGTAAAGATGATCGATCAGGGTTCCAGTGAGTTGAATATTATCATCGGTGTAAAGAATGTAGACTTCGAAGATGCTATCAAGGCTATCTATGATATGTTCGTTATGTCCCAGCTGTAATCAATCTTACCAGCGGATATGTGAAACCTGCCTGCAGGCAGGACCTTATAAAAAAGAAGTTATTTCCACTGGGGGAGATGCTGTGGTGCACCTCCCCGGGAAATAACCTCTTTCTTTTTACTGGATTACGATTTGCGCGTGTGCCGTAGAATCTTCTATCATTTTACGATAATCCTCTGCCCGTTCTTTAGGAACAAAGATTACTGCATTTTGTCCAATCGTGGCAAAGGCTCTGGATCCTATTTTCTTGAGTTTTTTAGATTTGATGACTATCTTTTTTAATGACTGACACCCTGAAAAAGCCTGAGCTCCTATCTTTTCAACATTCGCCGGAATCGTCAGTTCAGTAAATTTCTGTTCCTCAAATGCCCATTTTCCGATTGTTTTCAACTTTGCCGGCAACTTAATTGTCTTGATTTTTCCACTGATTATTGAAGGATAAAAAGCCCCTTCACCTATAACTGTTACATTATCCGGCAATTGCAGACTACTGATCTGCGTGTCCGAAAAGGCATATGCATCAATTCGTTTTAGTGTTTTGGGGAACTTCACTGATTTTAATTTTGTAAAGTTACCAAATGCATTATGACCTATCCGTTCCACACCTTTTTTCAATACTACCTTTTTAACCTTTCCTCTTAGTGAACTCCATTTATATTCATATCTTGTTGCTTTGTCATATCCCCCAGCTATTCCTTCCGGTAACTTTCCTTTCAAATACTTACCCGAAATCGTCAATGT
>HF998294.1 GCA_000433735.1 Clostridium sp. CAG:167 | reverse complement strand
GTTGTAGCTGCTACTGACGGTGTTATGGCTCAGACAAAAGAGCATATCCTTCTTTCCCGTCAGGTAGGTGTACCTTATATCGTAGTATTCTTGAACAAATGCGATATGGTAGATGACGAAGAGTTGATCGAACTCGTAGAGATGGAAGTTACAGAGCAGTTGGAAGAGTATGATTTCACAGACTGTCCAATCATCAAAGGTTCTGCTTTGAAAGCTTTGGAAGATCCATCAGGCGAGTGGGGCGACAAGATCATGGAACTCATGGACACAATCGACGAGTACATTCCAGATCCAGAGCGTGACACAGATAAAGATTTCGTAATGCCTATCGAGGATGTATTCTCTATCACAGGTCGTGGTACTGTTGCTACAGGACGTGTTGAGGCTGGTACACTTCACTTGAACGACGAAGTTGAAATCGTTGGTATCAAAGAAGAGACTCAGAAATCCGTTGTAACTGGTATCGAGATGTTCCACAAAGAGCTGGATGAGGCTCAGGCTGGAGATAACGCTGGTGTTCTTCTTCGTGGTATCCAGAAGACTGATATCGAAAGAGGACAGGTTCTTGCTAAACCAGGTTCATTGACATGTCATACAAAGTTCACAGCTCAGGTTTACGTT
>HF998293.1:5411-21210 GCA_000433735.1 Clostridium sp. CAG:167 | reverse complement strand
CTTTCCCTAAATAAAAAATCCAGCTCTTTATTGATCCTTACAGATATATCTTTTGAAATTGTGGTTGTAAATTCTTCGGATTGTCTTTTGAAAGTTTCCTGCATGATCTGTCCCAGGATTTTTTTGAACTGATATAGCTTGTCCTGCTGGGGGGTGATATCGGCTGCGGGAGCCGGATAAGGAATTACCTGTGTTGTGTGGTCGGATGCAGCAGGGTGATCGTGTTGTATATATTGTTCAGAGATTTCCTTCAAGGACAGTCCCTGTTCTTTCCATTTGAGTATGCTGCGGAACAGATTCATCTGCTCATCATAGTAAATGCGGTGTCCCATGTTATTCCTTGGGATAGAAAGTCCCAGTTCTTCTTCCCAGTACCGCAGTACATGAGTTTCTACTTTTAAGGTTTTAGCTGCGTCAGATATTAAATAAAAATGCTTGTCCATAGATACCTCTCTTTTTCACTTTAAATTATGCCCTTATTTCCCTTTCATGCATTTTATGGCATAAAATTATTATAACATAGATACAAATGGAAATAGACAGGAAATATGGTGTCTGAGAGTAAATCGTGTGACAAGATTCGAAGAGAACTGTCAGAATTCGCTTAAAAAATACCAGACAAGGATCAATCCTGTGTCTGGTATTCCAAATTGGCAAATTTTGTGTACTGACCCAGCCATTTTAATTCTACGGTGCAGGTTGGACCATTACGCTGTTTACCTATGATAATTTCTGTAATGCCCTTTTTGGTAGAGGCATCTTTTTCATAATATTCATCGCGGTACAAAAACATAACAACATCGGCGTCCTGCTCAATGGCTCCGGATTCACGGAGATCAGACAAGATCGGTCGCTTGTTGTCACGGCTTTCAACCTGGCGGCTCAGCTGGGACAGAGCAATAACCGGGCAGTTCAGTTCACGGGCCAGCGCTTTTAAAGAACGGGAAATATCTGATATTTCCTGCTGGCGGCTTATATTCTTGCTTCCGCTGTTTCCTGACATAAGCTGCAGGTAGTCAATGATGATCAGACTTAACCCCCGCTCCATTTTGATCTTGCGGCATTTGTTACGAAGCTCATTAATGGAAATAGCAGGCGTATCATCAATAACGAGAGCGGATTCTCCTAATATAATAGAACTTTCGGTGATCTTACTCCACTCATCATCTTGCAGCTTTCCGGTTCGGATGTGCTGGGAATCTACCTTGGAGTTCATGGAGATAAGACGCTTGGCAAGCTGTACTTTGCTCATCTCCAGGCTGAAAATAGCCGTAGGAAGATTGTTTATCATAGCAACATATTCTGCGATATTTAAGGCAAAGGCCGTTTTACCCATGGAAGGACGGGCAGCGATCAAAATCAGATCGGATGGCTGAAGACCGGCTGTTTTATAGTCTAAGTCCGTAAAACCGGTAGAAATACCGGTAACGGTTCCGTCGCTCATGGCAGCACTTTGAATGTCGGCCAGAGTTGCCAGTGCAACATCCCGGATCGGGGTAAAATCTTCTGATCCGGAGCGGCTGTTCACCACTTCAAAAATATCGTGTTCAGTGTCTTCCATTAGTTCTTCAATATCGGTAGAGTCCTGATAAGCGCGAGTCGTGATGGACTCTGATGTGCGGATCAGACGACGCAGAAGAGCTTTGTTGGCAACAATATTACAATAATATTTAATGTTGGCGGAAGTCGGCACAGATGAGATTACATTACTGATAAATTCTACACTGCCGATTTCGTCGGGAACCTTATTTTCTTTTAATTTTTCTGCTAAGGTGATGACATCCACAGCACTGCCGCTGCGGTATAAGTCAACAATAGTCTGGAAAAGCACCTTGAAGCGTGGATTGTAAAAATCTTCATCGGTCAACTGTTCTGAGGCAATCGAAATGGCTTCCTGATCCATCAGCATGGATCCGATGACCGCCTGTTCCGCTTCGGGGTTGTTGGGCATGATTCTGTGGATCGCAGCATCTTCCATGACAAAAAACCTCCGTAAATTATTTTCCTTTTACTATAACTTTCAGTTCTGCAGTAACCTGTGGGTGCAGACGGATTGGCACCATATAAGTACCAATGCTTTTAATTGGTTCGTTTAAGTGCATCTTCTTCTTGTCCAGGTCATAACCTAACTGCGCTTTGGCTGAGGCTGCAATTTCCTTGGTGGAAACAGAGCCAAAGACGCGGCCATCCTGGCCGGCTTTAATAGAAACTTCTACGGATTTTGCAGACAGTTCTTCTGCGAACTGTTTGGCATTTGCCAGGTTTTCAGCTGCAATTTTATCATCATTCTGCTGGCGGAGTTTTAAGTCGTTCAGATTTTTAGGAGTGGCCTCTACACCCAGATTTTTCTTGAAGATAAAGTTCCTGGCGTAGCCGTCACTGACATTTACGATCTCATCTTTTTTTCCTAAACTTTTTACATCCTGATTCAAAATTACTTTCATTCTATGTCACCTTCTTCTTTCATTTTAGTTAAAACTTCTTTTAATGTGTCAATGGCTTCCTCAATGGTGCAGTCGGTAAGCTGGGCGCCGGCACTGCTGATATGACCACCGCCACCTAGTTTTTCCATTACAACCTGCACATTTAACTCGTCAATGGAGCGGGCGCTGATATATATCTTGTCCTCATAAGAGGTAAGGATAAAGGTGGCTTTCATACCGTTGATGTCTAATAGATCGTCGGCAATCTTGGCACCTACGATGGTTGGTGATTCGCAGTTGGCTGCATCGCAGGGAGCGATGGCAAAACAGCCCATAAAAATTTCCATGTTTTGAATGGCTTCTGCCCGTACTTTGTATTCGTTGATATCAGACCGGAACATTTTACGGATGCGCAGGATGTCTGCACCGCTGCGGCGCAGGTAAGCGACTGCTTCAAAGGTGCGTACACCCGGTTTGTTCATAAAATTATTGGTATCGACCATAATGCCGGCATACATAGCGTCGGCTTCAACTACCTTCAAGCGCATTTCTTCTCCGGCGTACTGTAAAATTTCTGCTACCATTTCGCAGGCAGAAGAAGCAAATGGTTCGATATAGGAGAGAGTAGGGTTCTCAAAGGATTCATCAGTCTGACGGTGGTGGTCAATAACTACCAGGGATGAAACCATTTTCAGAAGCTCTGGTGCATCGGTATAGGATGGACGGTTTACATCTACTACGATCAGCAGAACGCCGTTGCCGTTACCGATAAATTCTTTTGCCTGGGTGCCGGTAATAAAAAGATCCGGCGGAAAATCTTTGTTGCCTTCAAAAAGTTTCAGTACAGGTGCCAGAGAGGAAGTTGCTTCGTTTACTACAATGTGGGTCGGCTTGCCTAGTGTCTGGGCAATGCGGTTGATTCCAATAGCACTTCCAACCGCATCTACATCTGGCAGTTTGTGTCCCATGATGACAATTTTGTCAGCTGCCTCAATGGATTCCCGGAGAGCGTGAGCTTTGACGCGGGCTTTCACACGTGTATTTTTCTCCTGCTGGATACTTTTTCCACCGTAGTAGAGGATGTTGGCCTTGGATTTTACAACGACCTGGTCGCCGCCGCGGGCAAGAGCCAGATCAATGGCGCTGCGGGCGTATTCCTGACGTTTGCGGAATGTGTCGGCCTGAATACCGATTCCCATACTGATAGTGACGGATTTTTCCTCTGCAATATTGATGTTTTTTACTTCTTTTAAGAGAGAAAATTTATCTGCCTGCATATCAGAGAGATATTTGTGCTGGAATAAGATGATGTACTTGTCTTTTTCCAGTTTGCGGGTGATCGCATCATATTTGAGCATATATTTGTTGATTTTACGATCGATCAGAGCGGACAGAAGAGCGCGCCGTACTTCCTCAATGGTAGCAAGGGACTCTTCGTAGTTGTCAATATAGAGCAGACCGATATCCAGTCTCTGATCGTAATTCTCCCGGATATAGTGGACGATTTCTGTTTCGTCGTGAACAAATAAAAGATAAAGACTGTCACCTAATCCCAGGACATCTGCTTTCTGCAGTGTGTCTTCCTGCTGGAACTCAATACGCTGGATGGTAGCCCGGTAAAAAATGTCATCCCGGTTGAAATGCAGCTCGCAGTCCCGGTCCACAGAATCCGGGAGATACTGTTCGGTAAGAGCACCGATGGCGTTGGTGATAGGAAAACGCTTCGGAAGTTCCGGAGCAAATGTGTCCAGGAATTTGTCGTTCTGCCAGACACAAGTGCCGTTTACATCCAGAATCGCCATAGGCAGTTCCATGTTTTTGGCAACCACCTTTGTTCTGTGATGAAATTCCATGGCATAATTTACCAGATCCTGCAGTAATGCTTTGCGCTTAAAACAATACAGAAGAATGGCAATAAGCAGGTAGATGGTCACATAACCGGACATGACAAGACCTGCCAGAAGATCAATAGTATAGATCTGAATATTCATTACAATAAGGAGAACAGCCAGAATGATCGGCCAGCGAAGATAAGATCGCAAAGTTCCCTTAATGGCATTTTTCGACAATGTATTTTACCCCCTCAATGAGATTCTGATAAAAATCCGACACTATTATAACACGAATTGTATGCAAATACAAATAAAAAGGACAGACACCCATCGATAAAGGATAGGCGTCTGCCCTTTATAACAGACTAAAGTACAGTGGAAATTAATCCAGTGTATATGGCATCAATGCTACGTGGCGGGCACGTTTGATTGCTACAGTAAGAGCTCTCTGATGTTTAGCACATGTACCGGTAATTCTTCTAGGAAGGATTTTACCTCTTTCAGACATGTATTTTTTCAGTTTTGCAACATCTTTGTAATCGATGAAGTTATGCTCTTTATCTGAACAGAATGCACATACTTTTTTTCTTCTACGAGGACCTCTTCTTCTTGCTGGAGAGTTTCCTCCTTCTTTATTATAAGCCATTTCTAAACCTCCTTATAAAATCCTGAAAGCCAAACTTTTAGTTAAATGGAAGACCATCTTCAATACCGGTTGGTAGATCCATGAAATCATCATCTGCTTTGGCAGCGGTAGGCTGTGGCGCACCACCGGCCTGAAATGCGGATGCATTGGCATCAGCAGTGCTCTTTCTCTCAGCAAATTCGATCTCTTCGGCAATGATCTGCACACTGTAAACTTTTTCGCCGTTTTTGTTGGTGTAGTTATCGTTCTGGATACGACCTGTCAACAGCATACGAGAACCCTGTTTGAAATACTTTTCAACGAATTCTGCCTGTCTGCCAAAGGCTGTACAGTTAAAGAAATCTACATCCGTATCACCCTGACGGGCAAAGCGACGGTTTACAGCTAAACTAAATCTGGCGATAGCCATGGAGTTCTCGCTCTGAGTATAGCGGATCTCCGGGTCGCGGGTAAGATTACCCATCAAAATTACCTTATTCATTTAACAAGACTCCTCCTTGTCTTATGCCTCCTGTTTCACGCATAAGTATCTGAGCACGTTGTCCATAATGCGAAGTCTCTGTTCCAATTCGCCCGGAGTCTCAGACTCTGAATCGAACTGAATAAAGTAATAAAAGCCTTCACCCATCTTCTGAATTTCATAAGCAAGTTTTTTCTTGCCCCATTCATCGACATTTGTAATAGTACCGCCTAAAGCTGTGATATAGTCCTTTGCCTTTTCGACGGTGGCATTTCTTACTTCGTCCTCAACTTTTGCACTAACAACTAAAGCTAATTCGTACTTATTCATAGTTGCTTGCACCTCCTTTTGGTCTCTGGCTCTCTCTGTTATCAGAAAGAACAAGGAATTATGATTTTTACATCACGGAGTTGTATTATATCATAATAAAAAGTAAAAAGCAAGACAAAAATCACTCTTTTATGAATCCTTTAAATCCTTTTTCCACAGTCTTGCGGGGAATCATGACCTGATGACCGCAGCCAAGACATTTTAAACGGAAATCGGCACCGACACGGAGAATTTCCCATTGGTTGTCACCGCATGGGTGGGGTTTCTTCATTTTAATTACCTGTCCTAATTGAAAATCCATATGACAAACAGCCTCCTTACAGATCATTTATGGAAAGATTGTACCATATCAGACAGGGAAGAAACAAGAAAAAAAACAAACAGCGGAAAAAGGTTGCAAAGAAAATGCAGATGAGATACAATGAAAATTAAATTAGAACTCAAATTAACGGATAGAAAGGACGGATCAAAAATGATGAAACGGGGTTTGGCCGGATGGATGTGTCTGGCACTTTTGGGGACACTTGTATGTGTGCCGGGAAAGGAAACAGCAAAGGCGGCTTCTCAGGTGACGGTGGCTAGTCTGGATTATGCCTATTCAGGTACAGCGGATGTGGAATATGACAAGGGGACAGCCACCAATAATCTGAGTAAAAGCAAGTACGGATCAAAGAAAAAAGGATATGCATTTACCCAGGGAAGTGCCAGGCTGTATGCCAGTGTATGTGGAACGAAACTACGCAAGCTGGAATGGTCTGCGGAGAGTAAAAAGATCTCTCCGGAGTACAAGATGAATGGAACAAAAGCTGTACAGCCGGTTATGACAGCGGGGGATAAGGATGCTACGGTGCAGTGGACCAAGGGGACAACTCCTTATTTTGAGGTGCAGCTGTCTACGAAGGGATACAAAAATCTCTCTTTTTCCGCTTATGTAGGTGCCAGCAAAAAAGGTCCAAAGGATTATGCGCTGTCCTATGCAGTGGGAAGCAGTACTTCTTTTACGAAATTGAGTGGCAGCAGTGCTCAGGTACATCTGACATCCAAGAAAAAAATGACACAGATAGCAGGAACTCTGCCGGCGGAAACAGCCGGTAAAGATCTGGTAAAGATCCGTGTGGAGATTACATCCATGAGTACGGTGGATGCGGCCAGCGGTCCTTATCTGTATTCAAATCCAACAAAAGGTGAGGCGGCTATCAATCATATAAAGATCACTGGGGAGAAAGAAACTACTGCGACCGTTAGTCAGTCAGCAGCAAAAACCACTGTGTCTGCATCCGGATCTAAAAGTACGGTTAAGGGGAAAGTGAAAAAACTGATCTTAAATAAGAAGAAATTGGTTCTGAAAAAGAAAAAGAGTAAAAAACTTAAAGTGACTGTGAAAGCTGTTACAAAGAAAGCGGCTAAAGCAGCAAAGAAAAAGTTAAAATGGAGCAGTTCCAATAAAAAGATCGCCACGGTAACCAAGTCAGGTAAAGTGACAGGAAAGAAAAAAGGAACGGCCACCATTACAGTCAGATACTCGAAAAAGATCAAAGCAGTGTGTAAGGTAACCGTTCGCTAAATTAATATTTTAGACCTTTTAAAGCCGGATAGAATTCTTTGAAGTTCTCATATTTTTCACGATAGAGAGCCACAAGAGAAGGATCCGGCTCTTCTTTTGTCTGAAAATGAACAAGATCATTAACAGCATCTTTTACGGAAGCGTACTGGCCACAGCCGACGGTGGACAGGATTGCTGCGCCGAATCCGGGGCCTTCTTCGCAGACCGGACGGACGACAGGAAGGTCTAATATGTTTGCCACGATCTTCCGCCAGAGAGGACTTTTGGCTCCGCCGCCGCAGATGGATGTCTGTTCTACCCGGATGCCCTGCTCCAGAGCAAGTTGATAGCAGTCCTGCAGAGCAAAAGCAACACCCTCAAAAACAGCCTGAGTCAACTGGTGACGAGGTGTGTCAAGAGACAGACCAAGAAATGCCCCTCTTGCCTGTGGATCATTATGAGGAGAACGCTCACCCATCAGGTAAGGAAGAAAATATACGGTGTTTTTCCCTAATTCCGTAATAGGTTTCTGCTGGGCACCAAAATCATCCGTATTCAAAATATTTTCCATCCACCATTTGTTGCAGGAAGCGGCACTGAGTATGCATCCCATAAGATGGTAACTGCCGTCTGCGTGATTGAAAGAGTGGAGGGCGTGGCCGGTCACCTGATGGAATCGGGTGCTGGGGATAAAAATGGTGCCGGAAGTTCCCAGAGAAATGTTGCAGGTTCCGTCCCCTACTGTGCCGGTGCCAATGGCAGCGGCGGCATTGTCGCTTGCTCCGGCCATGACTTTACAGTGAGGAGAAAGTCCCAGTTCTCTGGCAGTATCCGGCAGCAGCGTGCCTACTACTTCGTAGCTTTCATACAAAGCCGGCATCTGCCCTTTGCGGATGTGGCATAAATCCAGCATTTTCTGACTCCAGCATTTATTTTTTACATCCAGTAAAAGAGTACCGGCGGCGTCAGAATAGTCAGTGGCATGAACGCCGGTCATGCGGTAGCACAGGTAATCCTTTGGCAGCATGATCTTCCGGATCCGGGCAAAAAGTTCCGGCTCGTGTTTCTGCATCCAGAGAAGTTTGGGAGCGGTAAAGCCGGCAAACGCAATATTGCCGGTATATTCAGCCAGCTTGTCTGTACCGATTTCCTCATTGAGATACCGGGTCTCTTCTTCTGTCCGTCCGTCGTTCCACAAAATGGCAGGGCGAATCACCTGATCAGACGCATCCAGGGCTACCAGACCGTGCATCTGTCCGCCAAAACTGATTCCTGCCACTTGATCCGGTGAAATATCAAAGCAGAGTTTATGGATTCCCTTTACCACGGCGTTCCACCAATCGGCGGGATTTTGCTCAGACCAGCCGTTTTCGGGAAAAAACAGAGGATATTCACAGGACTGGATATTACGGAGGGAACCGTCCTCTGCCATGAGGATTAGTTTCACGGCAGAAGTTCCCAGATCGACACCAATATAGTACATAGGCAGCCTCTCTTTCTTTAGTTAAAAGGATTTTCGGTCTTATACAACTGTCCGGCAGGGTGGTTGTAACCAATTTCCTCAACCGGTACGCCGATATATTTGAATACTTCATACAAAGTTTTTCCATAATGGCCAAAAGCAACGGCTCCGTGATGAGGGAAATTGCCCTCGATCAGTACATGGCGGTAGAAACGACCCATTTCCGGAATGGCAAAAATACCGATGGAACCGAAGGAACGGGTGGCTACCGGCAGAATCTCGCCCTGGGCAATATAACTGCGCAGTTTTGCATCAGCGGTACTTTGCAGACGGAAGAAAGTAATGTCTCCCGGTACCAGATCACCTTCCAGAGTTCCGTTGGTCACTTCGATCGGAAGACTACGGGCCATAATCTTCTGATAGCGCATTTCCGGATTGGTCACTTTACAGGAAGCGGTATTGCCGCAGTGGAAAGCCATGAAAACATCGGTAGGTGTGTATGGATGTTTGCCCTGGATGTCCTGGCTGTAAATATCATAAGGAACGGAGTTGTTGATATCCAGCAAGGTTACTGCGTCCTGGCTGACAACGGTGCCGATAAATTCGCTGAGAGCACCATAAATATCTACTTCACAGGATACAGGGATACCTCTGGCGGTGAGACGGCTGTTGACATAGCATGGAACAAAGCCAAACTGGGTCTGAAAAGCAGGCCAGCATTTTCCGGCAATGGCTACATATTTGCGGTAACCTTTGTGGTCCTCAATCCAGTCTAAAAGGGTCAGTTCATACTGAGCCAGTTTGGAGAGAATCTCCGGTTTTTTGTTGCCTTTACCCAGTTCTTTTTCCATATCGGCAACCACATCCGGGATACGGGAGTCGCCCTCATGCTTGTTGAAAGCTTCAAAGAGATCCAGTTCGGAATTTTCCTCGATTTCGACATTCAGGTTATAGAGTTGTTTTACCGGGGCGTTGCAGGCGAGGAAATTTAATGGTCTTGGACCAAAGCTGATGATCTTTAACTGATTCAGTGCGTTGATGGTACGGGCAATCGGCACAAAATCATGGATCATAGCGGCACATTCCTCTGCGGTGCCTACCGGATATTCCGGAATATAGGCTTTTGTATTGCGCAGTTTCAGATTGTAACTTGCGTTAAGCATACCGCAGTAGGCATCTCCGCGGTTGTCAAGGAGTCCGCCGTCCAGGCCGGTCTCTTCGGCAGCAGCGCAATACATCACCGGACCATCAAAATGTTTGGCTAACAAAGTTTCGGATATTTCGGGACCAAAATTGCCAAGATATACACACAGGGCATCGCAGCCGGCTTCTTTTACAGATTCCAGTGCTTCCACCATCTGGATCTCGCTTTCTACAATACACACCGGACATTCGTAAATATCGTCGGGATCATAGGCTTTTTCGTATGCAGCCACCAGTGCTTTGCGGCGGTTTACGGAAAGTGATTCAGGGAAGCAGTCACGGCTGACTGCTACGATACCAATCTTTGTCTTGGGCATATTTTCTGTCATAATACATCATCCTTTCTGCTTGTTTCGATAAAATTTGTCACTAGTATAACGCCGGTAAAGAAATACTTCCATGGAATTTTTTACGGTTTGATTGCGTTTTTTTTCTTGTTAAAATTCCATTCATCATGTAAACTAATAACAGATGCTTTAGAGGAAAAAACAGGATGATTGGAAACGGAGGTGCGCAGGCATGAGAAGAATTGCATTTTTGACAAGCGGTGGTGACTGCCAGGCGTTAAACGCAACGATGCGGGCGGTGGCAAAGGTTTTGTACAGAGCAGATCCAGAGACAGAGATCATTGGTATCCTGGATGGATACAAAGGATTGATGTATGAAGAATACAAGGTAATGACACCCAATGATTTTTCTGGCATACTTACGCTGGGAGGAACGATTTTAGGGTCTTCCAGACAGCCATTTAAAAATATGAGAAAACCTGCGGAGGACGGCATGGACAAGGTGGCGGCTATGATTGCCACCTACAAAAAACTGCAGTTAGACTGTCTGGTGATCCTGGGTGGCAACGGAACGCAGAAAACAGCCAATCTTCTCAGGGAGGAAGGCTTGAATGTGGTGGGTCTGCCAAAGACCATTGACAACGATATCTGGGGAACGGATATGACGTTTGGATTCCAGAGTGCCGTGGACATCGCTGCTGCTGCAATTGACAATATTCATACTACAGCGTCTTCTCATGGAAGAGTGTTTATTGTAGAAGTCATGGGACATAAAGTGGGATGGCTGACGCTGCATGCCGGTATAGCAGGAGGTGCAGATGTGATTTTGCTTCCGGAGATCCCTTATGATGTGGATGCTGTTGTCGAGGCAATCCAGAAAAGATCCCAGATGGGCAAACGCTTTTCCATTCTGGCAGTGGCGGAAGGTGCTATTTCCAGAGAGGATGCGATGCTTAGCAAGAAAGAGTACAAGGCGGTTTTGAAAAAAAGTCCATATCCAAGTATTTCTTATCAGCTGGGAGCACAGATTCAGGAAAGAACCGGACAGGAGGTCCGTATCACGGTGCCGGGTCATACGCAGCGTGGTGGCGCACCGTGTCCATATGACCGGGTTATCGCCAGCCGCCTGGGAGCGGCAGCAGCAAAGTTGATCCTGAAAGAAAAGTATGGTTATATGGTAGGATTTAAAAATGATGATATTGTGCCGGTACCGCTGGAGGAAGTGGCAGGCAGGCTTAAGATGGTAGATCCGGAAGCTTCTATTATTAAAGAGGCAAAAGATATGGGAATTAGTTTTGGAACGAAGGAATGAGTTGAAATATGTCTTATCAGGCGTTATATCGTAAATATCGGCCGAAGGATTTTTCCGATGTAAAGGGGCAGGACCACATTGTTAAGACCCTTAGTAATGAACTGCAGAGCCAGCGTATCGGCCACGCATACCTTTTCTGCGGCACCAGAGGTACGGGAAAAACTACTGTGGCGAAGATTTTTGCAAAGGCAGTAAACTGTGAAAATCCGGGACCGGATGGCCCGTGCGGAAAGTGCGCGATGTGTCAGAGAATTGAGGAACAGACATCTATGAATGTCATTGAGATGGATGCGGCTTCCCACAATGGTGTAGAAGATGTCCGTACGCTGATCGAAGAAGTGCAGTATTCGCCGGCAGAGGGAAAATATAAGGTGTATATTATCGACGAGGTGCATATGCTGTCGGTATCGGCCTTTAATGCCTTGTTAAAAACCTTGGAAGAACCGCCGTCTTATGTTATATTTATTCTGGCAACCACAGAATATCATAAAATTCCCGTTACGATCCTGTCCCGGTGCCAGCGATATGATTTTAAGCGCATCGGGGTAGAGACCATTGCTGCCAGATTGGCAGAACTTTTGGAACGGGAAGGAATAGAGGCGGAGCCCAAGGCCCTGACTTATGTGGCCAGACAGGCAGATGGGGCACTGAGAGATGGACTGAGTCTTTTGGAGCAGTGTGTTTCTTTTTATTTTGGAGAAACCCTTACCTATGAAAAGGTGTTAAAGGTGCTGGGGGCTGTGGATCATGAAGTGTATCAGAAATTGCTGGAACATCTGATACATGCCAGAGTTCATGGCGTGATCGAGATGGTGTCATCACTGGTGGAGCAGGGAAAGGATCTGTCACAGTTTGTCAATGAGTTTATCTGGTACCTGCGAAATGCCATGGTGCTGATGACGGCGGCAGAAGCGGAAGAGTTGGTAGATCTGCCTGCAGATGCCATCTCGGCTCTGGAGGAAATGACCAAAGATCTGGATATGGATGTGATTTTCCGATATATCCGCATCTTGTCAGGTGTTGTTTCTACGATGAAATACAGCAGTAACAAAAGAGTGGATCTTGAAGTGGCGCTGATCAAACTGTGCAGACCTCAGATGGAAGAGGACTATGATGCACTGAAGAACCGGCTGCACAATATAGAGCAGTTAAATGAGGACCTTCAGGCAGCACTGGAAAGCGGAAGTCTTACGGTGGCATCGGCCGGGACAGCAGGCGGTCAGCCGGCGGTGAAACCGGAAAAAAAGAAGGAACTGAGGCCGGAGGCGGTGCCGGAGGATGTACGGCAGGTGGTCAGCAGCTGGAAACAGCTGGTGTCCCGGATTCCGGCACTGGACCGGACCATGCTTGCTGAGGCCAAGGTTTCTGTATCGGACAGCGGGGCGTTGATCCTGGCTTTTTCCAAACAGACACCGGCTGATTATTTCCGCCAGGAACAGCATCAGAATACCTTGGTGGAGGCGGCAGGACAGCTGACGGGCAAAGAGATCACACTGGATGTCCGGTATGTGGAAGGACGGCAGGAAATGAATGCCTTGCCGGAACTTCGCAACATAATAAAAGGTGTGGAGATTGAATTTGAAGATTAAGAAAAAACAGGAGGATGTCGATATGGCAAAAAGAGGTGGATTCCAGGGCGGTATGCCGGGAAACATGAATAATTTAATGAAACAGGCGCAGAGAATGCAGCGTCAGATGGAAGAAAGCCAGAGAGAAATGGAAGAAAAAGAGTACGAGGCAACAGCCGGCGGCGGTGCCGTTACAGTGAAAATGTCTGGTAAAAAAGAAGTTCTTTCAGTGAAACTCAGTGAGGAAGTAGTAGATCCGGATGATATTGAAATGTTAGAAGATCTGATCGTGGCTGCTACCAACGAAGCCCTCAGAAAAATTGAAGAGGACAGCAGTAAATCTATGGAAGCACTGACCGGAGGCCTGAATTTAGGAGGAGGCTTCCCATTCTAATATGAACTATTACAGTGAATCCATCAATCAGTTGATTGAGGAATTGGCAAGTCTTCCCAATATTGGTCCCAAATCGGCTCAGAGACTGGCGTTTCACATTTTGAACATGCCGGAAAAAAGAGTGGAACAACTGGCGTCCAACATTTTGAATGCCAGGAAAAAGATTTGTCTGTGCAAAAAATGTTTTAATCTTTCAGATCAGGAATTGTGTCCGGTGTGCAGTGATCCGAAAAGGGATTCTTCTGTTATCATGGTAGTAGAAGAGCCAAGTGATCTGGCTGCCTATGAAAAAACGGGGCAGTACAAAGGTGTTTACCATGTGCTGCATGGAGCGGTGAATCCCATGGTAGGGGTGCAGCCGGAAAATCTCAAGTTAAAAGAACTGATGCAGCGGCTCCAGCGGGAAGATGTAAAAGAAGTGATCATTGCTACTAACTCTACGGTTGAGGGAGAGGCAACGGCTCTCTGGATCAGTAAATATGTAAAACAGGCTGGCATTAAGGTGACTCGAATTGCCAGCGGAGTGCCGGTAGGCGGTGCTTTGGAATTTATTGATGAGATGACCTTATTCCGCGCATTGGAGGGGCGGACGGAGCTGTAATGAGTCCAGGCTGAGAAATAACCCATTCTGGATGAAGTCTACCAGTCCTACTACTAGGCCCAGAGACGTGGTCTGCAGCAGCTGCTGGCGTTTGCAGCCGGCGAAGTTTACGATGCCGGTAATGCAGATGTCCCCTACGGGAGGAAGATTTTTGGCAACGCCTACTCCGGGGAAAAGCGGTCCTTTCCGCAATGTGACATAACCAATATGCTCCTGTCTTCCCAGGGAGGCATCCAGGGCGATGATCAGAGGCGCAGAATGGTAAAACTGAATATGACGGATGGTGGCTTCCAGATTTTTGGCATGAACCGGGTGTTCCAGTGTGCCATAGAGATGGAAGCCATTTTTTTCCAAAAGCCGGCCCTGCTGCAGACGGTGGCCCAGCAGCGGACCCAGACTGTCGCCGGTAGCCCGGTCGGAACCAATGCAGAGAAGGACCAGGTCGTGAAAGGATGTATGTTTTTTTAACATGGATTCCAGAAGAGAAGCAAAACAGGCAAGAGAATCGGTCTGCTCCGGATCAAAATAATGTGTCATAGTTTTCCTGCTTTCATAATATAGTGAAAGTAGTATAAGCAAAAAGCAAAAAAAATATTCTTTCCGGATCCTGCCCTTTGAATCGACAAAATAGTCGGCAAAGATGTGATATGATTGACAGAAAAAAAGAAAAGGCAGGGATTTATGATGGAATGGAACAGACCCAGAAGTGTGCGCCAGATCGGCAGTGTGCCGGGACGGGAACGCATTTATGTGGAAGATTATGTAATGCGGTTTGCTAAAAGACTGGCGGCCAAACAAAGTGACAATGAAAAAGCGGCCATGCTCCTAGGCAACCAGTATCATTACAATGGACAGAAGATCGTGCAGATTTCGGGAATCGTAGAGATACCTCAGTTTGCCAGAAGGAACAGTCCGGTTCTCAGTCCTCAGTCCTGGGACAGTGTATATACGGAGATTAAGGAAAATTTCACAGATCTGGATATTGTGGGATGGTTTTATACAGCCAGAGATTTTGACAGACAGGATGCAGGAAAACTTCTGGAAATACATAAGGCGAATTTCCAACATCGGGATAAGGTACTGTATATCCTGGATGAAAAAGAACAGGAAGATGGTATGTTTTTGTACCACATGGGAAACTTTGAAAGGCAGCAGGGCTACTATATTTATTATGAAAAAAATCCGGAAATGCTTTATTATATGGAAAAAGAAAGTAAACGGCATGTACATCTGGTGGAACAGGAAGATGACCGTGTGATACGAAATATACGGGGCATTATGGAAGAAAAGGAGAAAGTAAAACAACAAAAAAACAGGGAAAAAAGAACCGGCCACGGCCTTGGGGTTGTGGCGGCACTGGCAATCCTTCTGCTGGGAGCGTCTACTTTGCGGAGTCAGACTACGTTGACCCAGTTAAAAAATCAACTGGGAGATCTGAAAGAGGCTGCTACACAAAGCCGGCAGGAGGACAAGACGGTGGTGGAAACCCTTAATGGGAAAGTGTACACCAAGCCGCCGGTAACGGTGTCCGGAGGGGCTGTATCCGGGGCGGCAGGCCAGGAAACACAGCAAGGGACAGTTGCCAAATAAGACCTTATTTGTTATACTTGTTTTGACTGGAAATCAGAAAGTCAGAAAGAGGATGAGGTGGCACACTTTGGCAGATGTTTATGAGCTTAGTGAAGCAAGGGAAGAAAAAGAGAACAATCTGAAATCAAGGAGAAAACGAGTGGTGATC
>HF998293.1:5207-5352 GCA_000433735.1 Clostridium sp. CAG:167 | reverse complement strand
TTTTTTCCTATTATTATAACAACCGATGTTTTGACAGTTATACCGTGAAAAGCCAGGTGGACCGAAGCGACAGCAACAATATCGGCTATCTGTATTACAATAAAAATCTTTTGAAGTACAGCCGCAGTGGCATCAGTTGTGTGGA
>HF998293.1:0-5158 GCA_000433735.1 Clostridium sp. CAG:167 | reverse complement strand
AAATGAAACAGCCGAAGGTGGATATTAATGGAAAATTCGTCGTGGCTGCAGATGTGGGGGGCAAGGTGCTGTATGTGTACAACGGAGAAGATGAGGGCACAGAAATCGATACCACGCTTCCCATCGTGGGGGCAAAAGTAGCTGCCAATGGAGTGACGGCGGTGCTGACTCAGGACAGCGATTCCAATGTGTTAAACATTTATAATCCCTATAATTCTGCGGATAAACTAGCAGTGGAGATTCCTACGAATGTACTAGATGAAGGATATCCCCTTGATTTTGATATATCACCGGATGGGAAAAGCGTGGTGACTTCCCATATGGTCCTGACAGGAGAGACGCCGGAAAACAAAGTAAGTTTTTATAATTTTACGGAAGTAGGACAGGATCAGAACACGCTGGTAGGCGGAAAATCCTTTGGAACCAATACCATTGCATCTATTGAGTTTGTCGGGAAAGACGAAGTGTGCGTGTTCCATTCCAGCGGTTTTACGTTGTTTGACCAGATGAAAAAGCCACAGATCCAGGCAGAAGTAACTTACCCGGACACCATTCGGAGTGTGGCCTACAGCGACCAGTACATAGCCGTCGTGACCTGGAATGAGGGAGATACGCGGAATGCACAGACATTGCATTTATACAATCTTAAAGGAAAAGAAATACGCAGCCAGAACATAACCTATACATTTTCCGATATGGAATTAAATGGGGATGAACTGATCTTCTGGTCCAGCAAAGAGGCCCATATTCTTCGGACCAATGGAAAAGAAAAGTTTTCCTGTGAATTTGAAGATGTGATCCATGGACTGTTTCCTACGGAACAAGGCAGTGTTTATACTTTGATCGATAACAATAAGATTAATGTGATTTCATTGAAAAAGAAGTAAAGGAAAGGTGATACGAATGCAACAGCCAATGGCAGTAGAAATCGTGGCAGCGGTGATTTTGCTGCTCAGTGTATGGAATGGGTGGCAGCAGGGACTTCTGATGAAGGTGTATCATATTGTGAGATTTATTCTGCGGCTGATCCTTTCTCTCATTTTACTGCCGCTGATTCTGCCGGCGCTGCCCGAAAGTGTAACGGCCAGGCAGGGTGTGGCATTTCTGGCAGCCTGGATCATTGCTTCCATCGTAATAGGTATGATCGCGAAACTTCTCCATGTTGTGGAGAAACTTCCGGTGGTCAGCACGCTGAATAAAGCCGGTGGTGCAGTTCTTGGCCTGGTACTGGGAGTGGCGGTTTTGTGGATTCTGCTTTTGCTGATCGGTGCTTTTCAGGACAACGGCTGGTGCGGACAGATTGCAGACATGGTGAAAAAAAGCAGCTGGCTGATGAAACTAAATGACAGCAACCCGTTGGCACAGCTTATAAAGGGGTACGGTTTTCCGTCACTCTGACATAAAAAAATATAAAAAATATTGCGGTCAATTTACTTGACAAAGAAAAGGCGACAGGATATAATGATTAAGCATGCGTTCCTGTGGCTTTTTTAGTTGCAGGTAGCAGCATAAAAAATAATTATCAGGAGGTGAAAATTAATGCCAACTTTTAACCAGTTAGTAAAGCAGGGAAGAAAGTCACTTGCTAAGAAGTCAAATTCTCCAGCATTGCAGTCATCCTACAACTCTTTGAAGAAAAAGTCTGTAAATACTAGTTCTCCACAGAAGCGTGGTGTTTGTACTGTAGTTCGTACTGCTACACCTAAAAAGCCTAACTCAGCTCTTCGTAAGATTGCCAGAGTTCGTCTTTCTAACGGTATCGAAGTAACAAGTTATATCCCAGGTGAAGGACACAACCTTCAGGAGCATAGCGTTGTTATGATCCGTGGTGGAAGAGTTAAGGATCTTCCAGGTACCAGATATCATATTATCCGTGGTACTTTGGATACAGCAGGAGTTGCTGACAGAAAGCAGGCTCGTTCCAAATATGGAGCTAAGAGACCGAAAGCTGCCAAATAAACTAATGTAAAAAGTACCGGATTAATTTTTGCATCTTACTATATAGCAAGACTTAAACTGGTGCGGACACAAGTCGTGAGTACCTGTGAATTAATAATTTGTTAAGGAGGGAAGTAACGTGCCACGTAAAGGACATATTCAGAAAAGAGACGTATTAGCTGATCCAGTTTACAAGAACAAAGTTGTTACTAAACTGATCAACAACATCATGCTGGATGGTAAAAAGGGCGTTGCTCAGAAAATCGTATACGGAGCATTTGAGGAAATCGCAGAGAAATCCGGAAAAGATGCTTTGGAAGTATTCGATGAGGCTATGAACAATGTAATGCCTGAACTGGAAGTTAAGGCAAGAAGAATCGGTGGATCCACATATCAGGTTCCTATCGAGGTTCGCCCGGATCGTCGTCAGGCGCTGGCTCTTCGCTGGTTGACCACATACTCTCGTGCGAGAGGTGAAAAGACCATGAAAGAAAGACTGGCAAATGAGATTATGGATGCAGCTAACAATACTGGCTCATCTGTTAAGAAGAAAGAGGATATGCATAAGATGGCTGAGGCTAATAAGGCTTTTGCTCATTATCGTTGGTAATCAGAACGATTGCCGGATGCGGAGGCGTATATATGCCTTCGCTTTGCATACGGTTTAATTTTGTATAAAGGAGGAACTAGCTTTGGCTGGAAGAGAGTATCCATTGGACCGTACCAGAAATATTGGTATTATGGCTCATATCGATGCCGGTAAGACAACTTTGACAGAGCGTATTCTGTACTATACCGGTGTTAACTATAAAATTGGTGAGACTCATGACGGTGCTTCTACTATGGACTGGATGGAGCAGGAGCAGGAGAGAGGTATTACAATCACTTCTGCGGCTACCACTTGTCACTGGACACTGGAAGATCACCACAAACCAAAAGCAGGTGCATTAGAGCATCGTATCAACATCATCGATACTCCTGGACATGTTGACTTTACTGTAGAAGTAGAGCGTTCACTGCGTGTCCTGGATGGAGCAGTAGGTGTGTTCGATGCAAAAGCAGGTGTAGAGCCTCAGTCAGAAAATGTTTGGCGTCAGGCTGACACATACAATGTACCTCGTATGGCGTTCATTAATAAAATGGATAAAATGGGAGCAGACTTCTTCATGTCTGTTCAGACCATTATTGACCGTCTTGGTAAAAATGCAATTCCTGTACAGATTCCAATCGGAAAAGAAGATGATTTCATCGGATTGGTAGACCTGTTCGAGATGGAAGCATATTACTACAAAGATGACAAAGGTGAAGACATCGAAATCACAGAGATCCCGGATGATCTGAAAGATCTTGCTGAGGAATGGCACAACAACCTGGTTGAGAAAATCTGTGAGTTGGATGATGACCTTCTTGAGAAATATCTGGAAGGTGAAGAACCTACAATTGATGAACTTAAGAAAGTTCTTCGTAAAGGAACCATCGCTTGTGAGGCAGTTCCGGTATATTGTGGATCTGCATATAAGAACAAGGGTGTTCAGAAAATGCTGGATGGCGTTATCGAATTCATGCCAGCTCCTACCGATATCCCTGATATCACCGGAGTAGATGATGAAGGAAACGAAGTAGTTCGTCGTTCTTCTGATGATGAACCATTCGCAGCACTGGCATTTAAAATCATGTCCGATCCATTCGTTGGAAAACTCGCGTTCTTCCGTGTGTATTCCGGTACATTGAACTCCGGTTCTTATGTATTGAATGCTACAAAAGGAAAGAAAGAGCGTGTTGGCCGTATCCTTCAGATGCATGCTAACAAGCGTAGCGAGCTGGACAAGGTATATTCAGGAGATATCGCAGCAGCGGTAGGATTCAAGATCACAACAACAGGTGATACAATCTGTGATGAGAAGAATCCGGTTATCCTTGAGTCTATGGAATTCCCTGAGCCGGTTATCGAGCTTGCAATCGAGCCGAAAACAAAGAATGACCAGGGTAAAATGGGTGAAGCTCTTGCCAAACTGGCAGAAGAGGATCCTACTTTCCGTGCTCATACAGATCAGGAAACTGGTCAGACAATCATCGCCGGAATGGGCGAACTTCATTTGGAAGTTATCGTAGATCGTCTTCTTCGTGAGTTCAATGTAGAAGCAAATGTAGGTGCTCCTCAGGTTGCTTACAAAGAGACTATCACAAAAGAAGTCAACATCGACAGCAAGTACGCAAAACAGTCTGGTGGTCGTGGACAGTATGGTCATTGTAAAGTTATCTTTACTCCAATGGATCCAAACGGCGAAGTACCTTACGAGTTTGAGTCTACTGTAGTTGGTGGTGCTATTCCTAAGGAATATATCCCAGCGGTTGACGAAGGTATTCAGGAAGCTGCTCAGGCAGGTATCCTTGCTGGATTCCCAGTACTGGGTGTTCATGCAAACTGCTATGACGGTTCTTACCATGAAGTCGATTCCAGTGAAATGGCATTCCATATTGCTGGTTCCATGGCATTCAAAGATGCTATGAAGAAAGGTGACGCAGTATTGCTTGAGCCTATTATGAAAGTTGAAGTAACCATGCCGGAAGAGTACATGGGTGATGTTATCGGAAGTCTGAACGCTAAGCGTGGTCAGATCGAAGGAATGGATGACATCGGCGGCGGCAAGATCGTGCGCGCTTATGTTCCACTTGCTGAGATGTTCGGTTATTCAACAGAGCTTCGTTCCTCTACTCAGGGTCGTGGAAATTACTCCATGTTCTTTGAGAGATATGAGAAATGTCCTAAGAATGTTCAGGATAAAGTATTGGACGCAAGAAATAAATAATAAAAGGTTGCATTTTTTAATGCAATAACCTATAATGGTGTCATATTGGCACCGAGTTTGTTAAGCAAATTCATTAAATTTCTAAATCAAAATTAAAAAATGATAGGAGGATATTTAGAAATGGCTAAGGAAAAGTATGTAAGAACGAAACCACATTGTAACATTGGTACTATCGGTCATGTAGACCATGGTAAAACAACATTGACAGCTGCTATCACAAAGGTATTGGCTGACCGAGTAGAGGGAAATGATGCTACTGATTTCGAGAATATTGATAAAGCTCCAGAAGAAAGAGAGCGTGGTATCACAATTTCTACAGCTCACGTAGAGTATGAGACAGAGAAACGTCACTATGCTCATGTAGACTGCCCAGGACATGCTGACTACGTAAAGAACATGATCACTGGTGC
>HF998292.1 GCA_000433735.1 Clostridium sp. CAG:167 | reverse complement strand
CTTTCTTTATATATTTAAATGCATCTTCCTTATACCATGAATCTTTGTATGGCAGTTTTATATGCTTTGCCAGTTTCTTATTTTCAAAACGATGATAATCTGCTTTTTTATCCTGTTAATTATTAATATTAATCTACAACGACAAAATCAGTATGCCGCGTGCTAACGCTTATTTTACTTTTACTTGACATTTCCGCTCTTATAAGAGTAATATGGTTAAATATCAAATCAAAGGAGGTCCTTCTGTCATGCAGGACAACAAAGATTTTTTAGGCACAGAGCCTGTTGGAAAATTACTGCTGAAACTATCTATTCCCACTGTTATCGCACAGTTGATCAATATGTTATACAACATTGTAGACCGGATTTACATCGGCCACATCCCCGGCAACGGAAGTCTGGCCCTAACCGGAGTCGGTGTCTGTATGCCCCTGATTATGATTGTCTCTGCTTTTGCTGCCCTGGTTAGTTCCGGTGGTGCCCCAAGAGCATCCATTTATATGGGAAAAAAGGAACCCGAATCCGCCGAGGAAATACTGGGAGGCTGTTTTGTGCTACAGATTCTTGTTTCGCTCATTCTGACCGTAGTTCTGCTTGTATTTGGAAAAAATCTGCTTCTGGCTTTTGGTGCCAGTGAAAACACACTCTCCTATGCACTGGACTATATGCGCATCTACGCCTTCGGCACCTTATTCGTACAGGTCACTCTGGGAATGAATGCCTTTATCACCGCCCAGGGATTTACTACTGTATCCATGATTTCTGTTCTCATCGGTGCCATCTGTAACATCACCCTGGATCCGGTCTTTATCTTCGGCCTGAATATGGGCGTCAAAGGTGCCGCCCTGGCAACGATCTTGTCCCAGGCTGTCTCCTGTGTCTGGGTAGTTGTATTTTTATGTGGCAAAAAAACATTGATACATATACGAAAAAAATATCTGAAACTGAATCCTTCTGTGGTCCTTCCCTGTGTGGCACTGGGCCTGGCTGCCTTTATCATGCAGGCCAGCGAAAGTATCGTAACCGTATGTTTTAACTCATCCCTTCTGCGCTACGGAGGTGATATTGCGGTTGGCGCAATGACGATTTTAACCAGTGTCATGCAGTTTGCCATGCTTCCGCTTCAGGGCATTGCCCAGGGTGCCCAGCCTATTTCCAGCTACAACTATGGCGCCAAAAATGCAGGCCGGGTAAAAAAAACCTTCCGTCTTCTGCTGATCACCTGCCTGTCTTATTCCATGTTTCTATGGGCCGCCGTCCAGCTGGTTCCGAAAGCGTTTGTCCGTATCTTCACTTCAGATGCTGCCCTGGTAAATTTCACCGCCCCTGTGTTAAGAATCTATCTGGGAGGCTTGTTCTTATTTGGCATCCAGATTGCCTGTCAGATGACCTTTACTTCTCTGGGAAAAGCGGTAAATTCCATCATAGTTGCTGTGGTTCGTAAATTTGTACTGTTACTGCCACTGATCTACCTTCTACCCCATTTTGTGTCAGATCCGGTAACCGGTGTTTACATGGCAGAACCGATTGCGGATATCCTGGCTGTCACCTTTACTTCGATTCTGTTCTTTTTCCAGTTTAGAAAAGCTCTTGCCGAAATCCAGCTATCATAATAAAAAAGGGAGAGAAAAATCTCTCCTTTTTTTACATCTTCTGTTGGCGGAACCACAGTTTCATGGCAGTCCGCTGCGGCAGGATCTTCACTGTCAGGTGGCACATCTTTACATACAGACTGTACACCGATATATCTTTGCCCTTTTTGACATCTTTCATTGCCTTTTTTGCCACCACCTGGGGCGTTACCATATGCAAAAATCTATGAGTGGCTTTTTCCGCTCCTGTCTTTCCTCTTTCAATCAGTTCTGTGTTCATCCACCCCGGACAAACTGCCGTAGCCTGGATTCCCGTTCCCTTTAATTCCACATTTAAAGCTCTCGTATAGTTGCGGACAAAGGCTTTTGTTGAACTGTATATATTCTGGTACGGCAATGGCTGAAAAGTCCGGCAATGGCTCAGAAGCCGCCTGGGATGCTATATTGACCACATGACTTCCTTTTCCCATAAATGGGAGGCACACAAGTCCCATTGCCACAACGCCGCTGATATTCAGATCTACCATATGAAGGGATTCCTCCACTGACAAATCACCATACGAACAAAACTTTGCCATCCCTGCGTTATTGATCAGATACATAATGTAAACTTTTTCTTTAACAAGTCTTTCTCCCAGTTCTTTGATTTCTTCCCACCGGCTCAGATCCATGGGACATACCACAATCTTTTTCCCCAGTTTTTCTTTTATTTTTTTCATCTTTTCTTCGCTGCGGGCTATCATCCATATTTCATCCAGGTCTTCTTTCAGTAGCAATTTTACAAATTCCAGTCCCAACCCACGGCTGGCTCCTGTAACGATTGCAATTTTTTTCTTTGCCATATT
>HF998291.1:8032-9362 GCA_000433735.1 Clostridium sp. CAG:167 | reverse complement strand
ACCGGGATTTGAGAAATATGTGGTTTGACTGCGAAGGACAGAATCCCGGATATTCCATTACCGTAGTCAGTGGTTACCGCACCTATGCCAAGCAGGGGACTCTCCTGGATGAAGAGACCCGGAAAAACGAACGGCTGGGTATGACGGCTCATGAAGCTAAAAAGGATGCCCTCCGCACCGTAGCTCCGCCGGGATACAGCGAGCATGAGACAGGATTGTGTGTGGATATAACGGCTAAGAACAACCTGCAGTTAAACGCTTCCCAGGGGCTGACCAGAGAAAATATCTGGCTTCGTAAAAACTGCACCCGTTATGGTTTTGTACTGCGTTATCCAAAGGGGAAGGAGAAAATAACCGGCTATCAGTATGAATCCTGGCATTTCCGGTATGTAGGAAAGAAAGCGGCAGCCAAAATGAAGAAAAACAATTGGACGCTGGAAGAATATCTGGCAGCCTCTTAGGTTACATAAATGTAATATCAAAATAAGTTCTTTTATGTTAAAATGCATAGAAGAACTTATTTTTTTATATTCAGGGGGAGAAAACTATGAAAAAGATAATGATTGTAGAAGATGATAAAGATATTTGCCGGGAATTAAAAGAGATGCTGGATCATGCCGGTTATGAGGGCGTGGTCCTGTCGGATTTTCACAACGGATGCCGGCAGATCTTAAAGGCCAAGCCGGATCTTGTTCTGCTGGATATCAATATACCTTTTCAGAATGGGGAAATGCTTTTGAAAGAACTGCGGGAGTCTTCGGATGTGCCGGTGATCATGGTGACCAGCAGGGAGTCGGAGGCAGATGAGGTTTTGTCTATGAGTTACGGGGCGGATGATTATATTGTCAAACCTTACAATCCGACTATTTTACTTCTGCGGATCCACGCCATCTTCCGGCGGCTGAAAGGAGCCACGGGGCAGCTTAACTGCGGCGGCATGGAGATAATGCCACAGAAAGGGGTTGTCAAGTATCACAACGGAGAGAAGGAGATGCTTCTCACCAAGAACGAAATGACTATTTTTGCATACTTTTTGTCCAGGCGGGAGACCATCGTTTCCAGGGATGAACTGATGACGGAACTGTGGAACAACGAAGAATACATCAATGATAATGCCCTCACCGTCAACATCAGCCGCCTCCGGGGCAAATTAAAGGAAATGGGATGTGACGGCATGATCGAGACGAGAAAGGGACAGGGGTATATTTTGCGGGAAGGAGACAAGGAATGAAGGCATCGTTATTTTTTAAGGACCGGGCAGGGTCTCTGGCCGGCCTGTTTTTTGTTCTTGTGCTGGAGGCATTGTTTATGCGGGTGCTCTTAGTCAGTG
>HF998291.1:0-8014 GCA_000433735.1 Clostridium sp. CAG:167 | reverse complement strand
TGGTCCGGTGATCGGGGTAGTGACAGGGACGACTGCCTGCTTTTTTGTGGTGGATCTGTGGATCCAGTTTTTCAAAAGAAGAGGATATTATAACAGGCTGATCAAAAACACCTGCCAGATGGATCAGGCCTATCTGGTACATGAAACCATGGAAAAACCAGACTTTTATGAAGGGCAGATTCTGTATGAAGTCCTGGAAGAGACAGATCGGTCCATGACCGGCCGTGTCAAGGAGTACCGCCTGGCCATGGAAGGATTCAAGGAATATGTGGAACTATGGATCCATGAGATCAAGCTGCCGGTGGCCTCTCTGCGGCTGGCTATTCACAATCAGGGAGAGAAACAGGACCCGGCAAGGCAGAAAATGACCGGTGCCATTCACCGGATCCAGGGCTATCTGGATCAGATTCTTTATTATGTCCGCAGTGAAAATACGGAAAAGGATTACCGAATCCGGTATTGTTCCCTGTCGGATCTGATCCGGGCCGTGGCCATGGAGAACAAAGATGAACTCCTTGGCAGCCGGATACAGCTGGAAGTGTCGGTGGGAGATATACAGGTGCTTACAGATGAGAAGTGGTTGATCTTTATACTGAACCAGCTTATCAACAACAGCATCCAGTACTGCGACCGGGAAAAAGAAGAGCAGAAAATCTGCCTCAAGGCGCACGTAGAGGGACAGCGTGTGATCCTGCAGGTGTACGATAACGGCATCGGTATGCCCTCACAGGATGTGCCAAGGGCCTTTGAAAAGTCATTTACCGGGGAAAATGGGCGGAACTACCGCCGGTCTACGGGGATGGGGCTTTACATCGTGAAAAAAATGTGTGGCAGGCTGGGACACAAGATCTGGCTGGAGTCCACCCGGGGCGAATATACGAAAGTAACGCTGGAATTTTACCGGAGTGACTTTGACCTTACAAAAGTGTAAGGTCCGGTAAGGTTGAACGCAGGACACAGAGGGAAAGAAATGGTACAACATAAGCAGAAACAATCATTTCAGGAAAGAGAGGAAAGATTCCTATGGAAACCATATTAAAAATTGAGCAGATTGAAAAATACTATGGAAACCGTTCAAGTCTGACAAAAGCCTTAGATACCATTTCTTTTGAGGTAGAGAAGGGAGAGTTTATCGCTATCATGGGAGCCAGTGGTTCCGGCAAAACCACTTTGCTAAACTGCATCTCTACATTGGATAAAGTTTCTTCCGGCAAGATCTACATGGAGGGAGATGACATAACAAGGTTAAAGGGAAACCAGTTAAACCGGTTCCGGAGAGAAAAACTAGGATTTATTTTCCAGGAATTTAACCTGCTGGATACGCTGACAGCCTTTGAAAATATTGCACTGGCTTTGTCCATCCAGAATGTGCCGGCTGTCGAAATTACAAAACGGGTTCATGCTATGGCCGAAGAACTGGATATTGAATCTGTGTTGTCAAAATATCCGTATGAAATGTCTGGGGGACAGAAACAGCGGGTAGCCTGTGCCAGAGCCATGGTGACAGATCCGGGACTGGTATTGGCAGATGAACCGACAGGAGCGCTGGATTCCCGGTCAGCCAGAATGCTTCTGGAAAGTTTTCAGATATTGAACCGGGAGATGCAGGCTACGATCCTGATGGTAACCCACGATGCATTTACCGCCAGTTACGCAGGCCGGGTTATCTTTATCAAAGATGGTAAACTCTTTCATGAACTGCGAAAGGGTAATGCTTCCCGCAGAGAATTTTTCGACCAGATCATGGATGTGGTCACCTTGTTAGGAGGCGATCTGAACCATGCTATTTAAAATGTCGGTGAAAAATATACGGAGAAGTTTTAAGGATTATACCATTTACTTTTTTACCCTGATCCTTGGTGTGGCAGTGTTTTATGTGTTTAATGCCCTGGGGAGCCAGACGGTTATGCTGAAATTAAGCAATACCATGTATGAGATCCTGGAACTTATGAACCGGATCTTGTCAGGTGTCAGTGTGTTCGTATCCTGTATTCTGGGAGCATTGATCTTATATGCCAGCCGTTTTTTGATCAAACGGCGTAAAAAGGAGTTTGGAATTTACCTGACGCTGGGGATGAGCAAGTATAAAATATCCAGAATTTTATTTATGGAGACGCTGCTGATCGGGCTGTTGTCTCTGGCCGTGGGACTGGCAGCAGGGGTATTGGTGTCCCAGTGCATGAGCGTGGTAGTGGCCAATCTGTTTGATGCAGATATGACCCGGTTCCGGTTTGTTTTTTCAGGTGCGGCTTGCCTGAAGACTTGTGGTTATTTTGCCATTATGTATGTGCTGGTAATGATCTTTAATTCCTTCAATATCAGCCGCTGCCGTCTGGTAGAGCTGATCCAGGCAGATCGGAAAAATGAGCGGGTGAAAATGAAGAATCCGTGGGTCTGCACCGTTGTCTTTCTGGTGGCAGCAGCACTGCTGGGAACAGCCTACTGGATGGTGACAGCCGGTGTGTTTGACATGAATGTAGCAGATCACATTTATGTACCGGTAGTGATGGGTTGTATAGGAACATTTCTTGTGTTCTGGTCTCTGTCCGGACTGCTGCTCCGCATTTTTACAGGTATCCGCCGTGTCTACTACCGGGGAGTGAACAGTTTCGTGCTGAGGCAGTTTGCCAACAAGATCAATACAACGGTAGTTTCCATTACCGTGATCTGTTTGATGCTGTTTATGACCATCAGCGTTTTTTCCGGGGCGTTGTCCATGAAAAAATCTCTTAGTACCAACCTGGAAAACTGCGCTCCGGTGGATGTAAACCTTGTGAAACCGGCAGAGGGAAAGTCGATACAGAAAGTCATGGAAGAAGGCGGTTTTTCCCTGAAGAAAGAACTGGCTGATATGGCAGAATATACCATCTATCAGAATGATATGGAGGAAAAGGACTTTTACGGAGATTCCCTGCAGGAGGTGGAGAAAGCGTACCCTCATGTAGGATTTGGCAACAAGGTCCGGTTTATGACCATCGGAGATTATAACCGCATTGCCAGGCTGTATGGCAAAGATACTTATGAACTGAAGAAAGATCAGTATATGGTCATAGCGGATTATAAGCAGATGGTACTTGTGCGGAACATTCCTCTGGGACGGGGACAGAGTCTGGAGATCAACGGGAAAAAATATATTCCGAAGTATAGGGAGTGTCAGGAAGGATTTGTAGAACTGGCTGCCCAGCAGCTGAATGGAGGAATCGTGCTGGTGCCGGATGGAGCTGTGACCAAAGACCAGAGCAGCGTGTGGGGGATAAGCGGCAACTACAAGGCGGCCGACCGGGAAGGAAAGCAGGAACAGGAAAAACGGCTGAACAAGGTGATCAAAAAGGAACAAAAGGATGCCAAAGATACGAAAGACTGGGTGTCAGTGAATACCAGACTGGATATAGCCCAGAGCAGTGTCGGACTGGGGGCACTGGTTACTTTTGTTGCCCTGTATCTGGGAATTATTTTCCTTATAAGCAGTGCGGCGATCCTGGCACTGAAGGAACTGTCGGAAAGTGCTGACAACCGGCAGCGGTATGACATGCTGCGGAAGATCGGTGTGGATGAAAAGGATATTCATAAAGCCTTGTTTAAGCAGATAGGGATTTATTTTGCCTTTCCTCTGCTGCTGGCAGTGATCCATTCCATCGTGGGAATCCGGTTTATCCATATTCTGCTGGAAACCATGGGTGTGAGTTTTATGCTGGCTTCTGTGGGAATGACAGCGGTGCTGCTGATCGTTGTCTATGGTGGTTATTTTATCCTTACCTATCTGTGCAGCCGGAGTATGATCAGACCTCGTGAAAATTAAGAAACAGAGACAAGAAAAAAGAAGTTTCATTCAATCTGGAGTCGAATGAAACTTCTTTTTGTTTTCCTGATCTAACTCCTGCTGGATCAGGAGTTGCGGTACTGGATCGGTGTCATATCAAAGAGCTTTTTAAAAGTACGGTTAAAATGCTCTACATTGGGATAACCTACCGATGCCGCAATATTTTCAACGGTCATATTGCCGTTCTTTAACAAAGTTCTGGCTTTTTTCATGCGGATCTTGGTCAACTGTTCCACAAAGGTTTTGCCGGATTTTTCTTTGATAAATTTGCTGACATAAGGTTCTGTCAGGTGAAATTCTTTCGCTACATCTTCCAGTGTGACGGTCTGGTAATTTGTCTGCATGAAGTTCATCATTTCCATGAGACGCTCATCTTTACCGGAGTCTTTGCCTGCCAGTTCCGGCAGTTTGTTGACGCAGACGCACAATGCATGGATGGAAGCGGTGATGATATCTTCATCAATGCCTACACCCCAGTAGGTCTGACCGTTGCAGGTAATGCTTACATACGCAATGGCTTTGGAAGAGGAGCCCTGTGTCAAAGCGTGCTCTTCGTAGGTGGACAGCTGGTAGCTGATTCCAAAATACTGTTTGATGGTGTTGCTGACCGCATCCAGACGGCCATTTCCGTTGGCGTCTACGATGGTCTTTTTATCGCCATACAAAATGGTGGCTTCTGCCATAATACCATCTACCTGTTTGAAATGACATTCGCTGATCTGGAAGTGTGGTGTCGGGTTAATGTAGTGATCTTCAAAGATCTCATAAACCCACTGAGGTGACAACTCTTTGTGTTCGTCGTCGGATACTTGTTTCATGGTGTAACCAACCTCTTCACGCATGGTAGCAGGAAGAGAAATGCCGAAGTTTTGTTTCAAAATGTAGTTGACGCCGCCTTTACCGGACTGGCTGTTGATACGGATCACATCGGAATCATAAGTTCTTCCTACATCCTTTGGATCGATCGGCAGATATGGAACGCTCCACTCTTCCAGATTTTTGTCCTCACGCCACTGCATACCTTTGGCAATAGCATCCTGATGGGAACCGGAAAAAGCGGTGAACACCAGATCTCCGGCATATGGCTGGCGAGGTGTCACAACCATGCGGGTGTATGTTTCATAACGCTGACGGATCTCAGACATATTGGAGAAGTCCAGTTTTGGATCCACGCCGTGGGAGAACATGTTCATAGCCAGTGTGATGATGTCTACATTACCGGTTCTCTCACCGTTTCCAAATAAAGTACCCTCAATACGGTCTGCACCTGCCAGGATACCTAACTCAGCATCGCTGACACCGCTTCCGCGGTCGTTGTGTGGGTGCAGGCTCAAGGTAACTGCGCTGCGGTATTTCAAGTGTTTGTGGATATACTCAACCTGTGTGGCAAATACATGTGGCATAGCATTTTCCACGGTGGTAGGGATGTTGATAATGGCTTTGTTGTCCTCTTTTGGCTGCCAGATGTCCAATACGGCATTACATACATCTACGGCATAGTCTACTTCGGTGCCAGGGAAACTTTCCGGGCTGTATTCGAAGGAGAAGTTGCCATCGGTCTCGTCTGCCAGTTTTTTCAATAACTTGGCACCGTCAATGGCAATCTGTTTTACTTCTTCTTTGCTCTTTTTGAAAACCTGCTCGCGCTGGGCAACAGAAGTGGAGTTGTACAGATGGATCACAGCGTGGGGAGCACCTTTTACGGCTTCAAAGGTTTTCTTGATAATGTGCTCTCTGGCCTGGGTCAATACCTGTACGGTCACATCCTGAGGGATCATATTTTTCTCGATCAGGGCGCGCATAAATTCATATTCGGTTTCGGAGGCAGCAGGGAAACCTACTTCGATCTCTTTGAAACCGATGTCTACTAACATCTGGAAAAAGTTTAATTTTTCCTCTAAGCTCATTGGCTCGATCAGAGCCTGGTTGCCGTCACGCAGATCAACGGAGCACCAGATCGGTGGCTCGGTGATGGAATCTTTTTTTACCCAGTCGTAGGTACATTCTGGTGGCATAAAGTAAGCTTTTTTGTATTTTTCATATCCTTTCATAGTTATGACCTCCTGTTTATCTATACTTCGATTCTGTGTTGCGGCGGCAAAGTTTTCCATAAAAAAACTCCGCCTCTGCAACCTTGCGGCTGTAGAGACGAAGATAAAATTCTTCGCGGTACCACTCTACTTCATGTAAAAACATGCTCTCATCTGCACTATCATGCAATACCCATATAACGGTGGGAACCGTCATCCTCTACTGTCAGTTCAAGAATGCAGCTTGGAGGCGAGTTCATCAGGGGTACTGTACAGCCTCGCACCGACCGGCTGCTCTCTGAAACAGATTCCGGGATTACTATTCCTTGTCATCGCTTGTGTTATTATAATACCACAGAAATAATATTTTGCAATGATTAAATTTAATCATTTCTATTGACATTATTTAATCTTCTCGCCAGAGTCATTGTATTGATCCTCGTCCCAGACGGCTTTGATGCCTTGCTCGTTAGTACGGATACGGACTACATTGTTTAATTCGTATACAAAAATCTTGCCGTCTCCATGCTGGCCGGTGTAGGCTGCGTTGCGGATGGCTGCCACGGTACGGTCAGCCCAGTCCAGAGAGGATACGACGATCTCAAATTTTATTTTTGGCGTAACCAGAATATCCATTTTGCGGCCGCGGACGGTGCGGGAATATCCCTGGTTGGTTCCACATCCCATGACCTGGGAGATGGTCATACCGTTTACATGAATGACTTTCAGCGCATCCTGTACATCTTCATATTTATCTTCTCGTACGATTGCTTCTACTTTATACATAGGAAATCCCCTTTCTGTTAGTCCAAACCATTGAAGGATGGGTAAGCGTTTTCACCGTGCTGTGATTTGTCCAGACCGATTCGTTCTTCCATTTCGGTAACACGCAATGGAGTAAAGAGCCGGACGATACCGGCGCAGATCAGTGTACCGGCGATGGCGATGGCAATGGTGATCACAATGCTGAGAGCCTGTGCACCCAGAAGATGCCAGTCGCCGTAAACAAGTCCGTTCCAGCGCAGGTTTGGGTTGATGGACTGGTGAGCGAACAGGCCGGTGGCAAGACCGCCCCAGATACCGCCAACACCGTGGCATCCAAACGCATCCAGTGCATCGTCATAGCCGAATTTTGCTTTGACTACAGACATGGTAAAGTAGCAGATTGGGCTGACGCAGATACCGATGATAATGGAAGCCCACAAAGGAACGAATCCGGCTCCCGGTGTAATGGCTACCAGACCCAGAACGGCACCGGTGGAGGCTCCGACTACGGTTGGCTTGCCGGTGACGATAACATCCACTGCCATCCAGGAAAGCAGGGCGAATGCGGCGGAAGTGCCGGTTGTCATAAAAGCATGGGCTGCCAGACCGTTGGCTGCCAGGGCGCTGCCGGCATTGAATCCGAACCATCCAAACCACAAAATGGTGGCACCCAGAATGATAAACGGAATATTGTGGGTGGCGTAAGCCTGTTTTTTATATCCCCGGCGGCTGCCAAGAAGCAGTGAAAGAACAAGACCGGAAACACCGGAACTGATATGTACCACATTTCCTCCGGCAAAGTCTACAGAGCCAAGTACTTCCCCAAGGAATCCACCTTTGCCCCATACCATGTGAGCCAATGGATAGTATACAACAAAAAGCCACAGCAATATAAATATGAAGAGAGCCTTGAATCTCATACGGCCGGCAACGGATCCGGTAATCAGTGCCGGAGTGATGATAGCAAACATCATCTGAAAGCCTACGAATACCAGAGCCGGGATCGTCTCGGAATACTGGCTCAGGTCATTCATACCTATTCCCCGCAGAAATGCATTGGTAAAATCTCCGATAATGTGGCCGTGATCTCCGCTGAAACTAAGGGAATATCCAACCAGGATCCACAGGGCGGATGAAAGCCCCATGATAAATAAAGAAGACATCATGGTGTTCAGAACATTTTTGCGTCTTACCAATCCGCCATAAAAGAATGCAAGGCCCGGTGTCATAAAGAAGACCAGGGTACTGCAAAAAAGAATAAAAGTAGTATCACCTGTATTCATTATTTTTCCTCCATTTCCATTTTAATTATTGATTGATGTCAAAGTATACTTTAATAATAAAAAAAGACGCTCGGAAATACCGAACGCCTTTGTTCGAGACCAATAATAACACAATA
>HF998290.1:14286-42015 GCA_000433735.1 Clostridium sp. CAG:167 | reverse complement strand
CGACCAATTTATTATCGATTCCCGTGCTACCAGCACGGAGGAAATCGGCAACGGTCCACACCCGGGAACCGTGCGCAAACTGCGAAAGGAAGGAATCCCTCTTGTGCCTCACCGGGCCACTCAGATCCGGTATCAGGAATACAAAGACTGGGATTACATCATTGGCATGGATACCTGGAATATTAAGAATCTGCACCGGATGCTGAAGGGGGATCCCGAGGGCAAGGTGTACAAGCTTCTGGCCTTTGCAGGAGATGGCAGAGACATTGCGGATCCCTGGTATACAGGCAATTTTGATGAGACCTACCGGGATGTGACAGAGGGCTGCCAGGCACTTATGACGTTTTTGCTGGAGCATAATGAAATAGAATAAAACAGAGCCACGGTATGATAGATGCGCCGGACACCTTGACGAACGAAGATTCTTTTGTCATAATTATTGAGAAAGAATATCATATAAATAGTGATATAAGTTTTTAGCAAGCAGACAGGAGGTCTAGGAATGAAAGTTTTAATGGTGAATGGAAGTCCTCACGAGGAAGGATGTACTTATACAGCGTTGGAGGAAGTGGCAAAAGCACTGGAGAAAGTAGGCGTAGAGACGGAGATCATGTGGCTTGGAGTAGATGCCATTGCCGGATGCATCGGATGTGGTGCCTGTGCAAAGACAGGAAAAGGATGTTTCCGTGGCGATGTAGTCAATGAATTTATTGAAAAAGCAAAAGAGGCAGACGGATTTATCTTTGGAACACCGGTTCATTATGCCGCTGCTTCCGGAGCACTGACTTCCTTTATGGATCGTGCTTTCTATGCAGGAGGCAAGTATATGACGGGCAAACCGGCTGCCGGTGTTGTCAGTTGCCGCCGTGGCGGGGCTGCCTCTACTTTTGATCAGATCAACAAATATTTTACCATCAACTGTATGCCCATCGTTTCCTCTCAGTACTGGAACCAGGTTCATGGAAACAGCGCGGAAGAAGTGGTAAAAGACGAAGAAGGTATGCAGATCATGCGTACGCTGGGAAACAACATGGCATGGCTTCTGAAGTGCATTGAAGCAGGTAAAAAGGCCGGGATCCAGTTCCCGGAAAAGGAAGCACCGATCCGCACAAATTACATCCGTTAAGTAAAAGAATAGAAACACAATAAAAAACCTTATGATACAGTCCTCCCGGAAGACAAACTTCCCAGGAAGGCGGATCATAAGGTTTTTATTTATACAAAAAGACTGAAAGAAAGATTAACTTTCCTGCAGATATTTTTCGTTGGCGGCGATTACCTGATTCATGGCAGCTTCGCCTGGAGCACCGATGGTATTTCTCTTTTCTACGCAGGTTTTCATAGCGATGGCTTCGTAGATATCATCCTGGAAGACAGGAGAGATCTTCTGATACTCTTCCAGAGGAAGTTCATCCAGAGAGATGCCTTTGTCGATGCAGAGCAGTACCAGCTGGCCGATGATACCGTGAGCATCACGGAATGGTACGCCGTGGTTTACAAGGTAGTCAGCAGCGTCAGTAGCGTTGGTAAATCCGTTCTTTGCGCTGGCGGCCATATTATCTTTGTTAAATTTCATTGTATCGATCATGCCGGTGAAAAGAGCCAGACAGCCTTTTACGGTGTCGATAGCATCAAAGGTAAGTTCCTTATCTTCCTGCATATCTTTATTGTAGGCAAGAGGAATGCCCTTCATAGTTGTGAGCATGGAAACTAAAGCACCATAGACACGGCCTGTTTTACCTCGTACCAGTTCGGCGATATCCGGATTTTTCTTCTGAGGCATGATACTGGATCCGGTGGAATAAGAGTCGTCGATCTCAACAAAGCGGTACTCATTGGAATTCCAGAGGATGATCTCTTCACAAAAACGGCTCAGATGCATCATGATAGTTGACATAGCACTGAGAAGTTCAATAAGATAATCCCGGTCGGATACAGAATCCATGCTGTTTAAGGTAGGGCCGTCAAACTGAAGGAGAGAGGCGGTGTACTCTCTGTCCAGAGGATAAGTAGTACCAGCCAGGGCACCGGCACCCAGAGGACAATAATTCATGCGGTCATAAATGTCTCTGAGGCGGCTGCGGTCCCGGCGGAACATTTCAAAGTAGGCACCAAAGTGGTGAGCCAGCGTAACCGGCTGGGCTTTCTGCAGGTGAGTGAAACCAGGCATGAAAGTGTCTATATTTTCTTTCATGATGCGGTGGATCACTTCCATCTGGGCTTTCAGCAGATCATTGATGGCAACAATCTCATCCCGGATGTACAATTTCATATCCAATGCTACCTGGTCGTTACGGCTGCGTCCGGTGTGAAGTTTTTTACCGGCGTCACCAATGCGTTCGATCAGATTGGCCTCTACAAACGTATGGATATCTTCATGCTCCATGGTGATCTCCAGAGTACCATTTTCGATGTCCTTGAGGATCCCCTGCAGACCGTCCACGATCTGCTGACGCTCATCGTCGGTCAAAATGCCCTGTTTGGCAAGCATGGTAACATGTGCGATACTGCCGAGAATATCCTGTTTGTAGAATTTCTGGTCATAAGTAATGGATGCGTTAAAATTGTATACTAACTGATTGATTTCCTTTGTAAATCGTCCTCCCCAAAGTTTCATAGGGTGCCTCCTTTTTTTCATATCTTAATATTATTCTTCACAGATTCAGCGACAGCACAGAAAATTCCCTGTGCAATCTTTATAATAGTACCATTTTGGGGATAAAATCGCAACAGAAAAATTGACCCGGGCGGGGGAAAGTGTTAGAATGGGAGAGTATAAATAAAAGAACATGGAGGGGCATTTTCGGATGAAAAAGAAATGGACGGCGATTGCGTGGACAGCATTGTACATGGCAATCACTTTTATGGTACAGTTGATGCTGTCTTTTGCGTATGGGATGATCGCTTTTTTTGTGGCGTTTCAGTCAGCAGGCAGGACGATGGATACCGGGGCAGTGCAGGAAGGCATCCAGTACGCAATGGGTTTGCTGACAAAGGGCTGGATGATGATCCTTATTACGCTTTTGTGTGATATGGTGCTGATGGCAGGATTTGGAACCTGGTATTATTTCAGAGAGAGGCAGTATCCATTCCGGCCCAATTATAAAAGTGCCTTTTCATTGAAAAACATAGGATATATCATCGTGATGGGAGTTCTAGGACAGTATGCCAGCAACCTGATCGCAACCCTGACCGGTGTACTGATCCCATCGGCTATGGATTCTTATGAAGATCTGGCGCAAAACTTTGATCTGTCTACAGCGTCACCGGTGCTTATGATCCTGGCGGTCTGTATCGTAGGACCTATCGCGGAAGAACTGGTATTTCGCGGTATGATCTTTGGTAAACTGCGTCGGGCATTTTCCTTCTGGCCGGCGGCAATTATTTCAGGCATTATGTTTGGTGTGTTCCATATGAATATCATGCAGGGAGTATACGCCAGCGTGTTGGGAGTGCTGCTTGCTTATGTATATGAAAAGACGCAGACTATCTTTGGATCCATCTTTTTCCATATTGTGTTTAATGCAAGTTCCTATATTACGGACTTTGTCAACAGCGGGATCCAGAGTGTTGTTCCAAGTGAAACGGTATATTCGGCAGGATTGATCCTGTTTTCTATTCTCAGCGGCATCATAGTGATTTTGCTTGCAAGAAAAATGAAGTACAGCACTTGACATTTTTCCCCAGAGTTGACTATAATAAATTAGATATGCATACCATGCGAAAGGAGGAGACAGAAATTGATCGTAGTAAATGATGTGACCCAGGCAGATGATCTGTCTTATTCGGTGTCCCAGTCAAAAAGTCAGTCTTTCATCACTCCTTTTCACAAGGTTTTGCAGGGAGAGGTAAAGGCCCGTACCCAGTCGGCAGATACGGCGGATTCTGCTGCTACTGTATCGACAACTGCGAAAACGACCCAGACGGATACGGTGAAGAGTACAGAGAATGACACAGACAGTGGTGTGACAGACTCTGGCAAGGTGAAGTTAAGTGCTATCTTTAAGAGGGCAGCGAAAAAGTATAATATTTCCTATGATTTTCTGACAGCAGTAGCCAAGGCAGAGTCGGACTTCAATCCGAAATGTGTGTCTTCGGCAGGGGCGAAAGGAATCATGCAGCTGATGCCATATGAGTGCAAAGAGTTTGGTGTCACAGATCCGTATGATCCGGAGCAGAACATTATGGCTTCCGCCAAGCTGCTGGCGGCACATCTGAAAAAGTTTAACGGCGATTTTACACTGGCGGCGGCAGCATACAATGCTGGCAGCGGTGCAGTGAAAAAATATGGCGGCGTGCCACCATACAGTGAGACTCAGAATTATGTGAAGAAGATCAATAAGTATATGAAAGAAGGAGTGTCCGTTCCGGATAAGAGTTACTCCGTAAAGGACACCGGTAAGTATACACAGAACCAGATAGAATCCACAGCAGCTACGACGGATCAGAGTAGTGACCCGTTGAAAAATGCGACAGCAGCCACGGAGAAAGATCTGGATGAACTTCGGGTTACCGTAGGAACCGGGGATGACATGACGACGATGACATATGGTGCTTATCTGCGTTATCTGGAGTTAGGCAGCCTGGGAGTCGGATAGAGAGCAAAGAAAGGAAATAATACGAATGAACATTTGGCATGATATTGATGAAAAGAGAATTTCTTCCTCAGATTTTATAGCAACCATTGAAATCTCCAAGGGAAGCAAGAAAAAATATGAACTGGATAAAGAGACGGGCTTGATTATTTTGGACCGTATTTTGTATACATCCACCCATTATCCGGCAAATTATGGATTTATTCCAAGAACATTAGGTGATGACAAGGATCCACTGGATGTGCTGGTGATCTGTTCTGAGGATATTGAATCCCTGTGTCTGGTTCGCTGTTATCCGATTGGTGTAATGTACATGCTGGATAACGGAGCAAACGATGAAAAGATCATTGCGATTCCATACAACGATCCTATGTACAATATCTATACAGATATTGAGCAGCTTCCAAGCCACATTTTTGAGGAAATCCAGCATTTCTTCAGTATTTACAAAGACCTTGAGCAGAAAGAGACGGCTGTTAAAGAGTTTGGCGGCCCGGCAGAAGCCATTGAAGTTATTGAGCAGTGTATTGCTAATTACAACAAGGTATACGGAAGCAAGAAATAATAAATGGGAACGATCCCGGAGGGGTGAGTGACGGTGAGAGAAGAGCAGCGTTTTAAACTGATGATCGAAGAGCCGGATGCGGTTCGGTGCCGGAAGTGTTCTGGTGCTATGATCTACACCAAGCGTGAGATTTACCAGTGTGAGCGGTGTGGTGCCACTTATCTTTCGAACTTTGGAAGAGTGAAAGAATGTCTGAAAGAAAATGGCCCTATGAATCTGGTTCAGTTGTCAGAGGCTCCCGGTCTGGAACGGAGGATCATATCCGGATTTGTGCGGGAGGGCCGTCTGCAGCTGGCAGGAGGCAGTCATGGCAATGTAACACTTGCGAAATAATTACATAAAAGTTAAGATGTGAGAGCGAAATATTTCGCTCTCTTTTTTAATTGTTACAGAAAGAAAAATGTTACAAAATAATTTCTACAGTTGCAGAATTGGAAAAAGAGTTGTATAATAGGCATTGTGTTCGTCTTATGGGGATGGATACAGACAAAAAGGGATAGAAAATTGTAACAAAAAATGTAACAAATCAGTAACAGATTGGAGAAGGAAATGAATAAGAAAGTTCGTCAATTGGTGGGGATTTATAGCGTGATCGCAGGAATGACTCTGGCAGGACTGGCGCCACAGGCACCGGTAAGGGCAGAAGCAGAAGTGGCAACAGGAGGAGCCATCAACCAGCCGTCTGATACGGCAGAACCGGCTGTGACACCGACGCCAACAGTAACTCCGACACAGACACCGGCGGCTTCCGACCAGAAAAAAGATAACTGGACCGTAAAATTAAAAAAATGTTCCCATCCTAAAAAGATCACCAAGGGTGCAGGTTTTAAAGTAAAAGGAACATTGAAGGCCAGTAAGAAAATGAAAACAGTAAAGGCATCCATCTTGAATGAAGAGGGAGACAGTGTTTGTACAAAGAAGATTAAAGTCAACAAGAAGAATTGTTCTCTGGTGAAAGTAGACAAGTCTATGAAGTTTGGCAAACTAAAAGAAGGAAGTTATTCTTATGTGGTAGAAGCTACCAATACTTCCCAGAATAAAAAGACAGTGATCGATGATGATTTTACCGTAAAAAAAGGAAAATGGACCAGTCCTGTCAAAGGTGGAAACTGGGGTGACGGATGGCACTGTCGTTGTTCTACCCACGGTGGCAGACATTATGGATGGGATGCCAGAGGCGGTGGAAGAACCATTTACAGTGTGGCAGACGGTACAGTCGTATATGCCAAGTATCATGCGGCCAGTTCCAAAGCATCTTTTGGTAAATTGATCATTGTATATCATGGAAACGGTATCTATTCCTATTATGCGCACTGCTCTTCCTTTAAAGTAAAAGTGGGAGACAAAGTGATAGCGGGAGATAAAATTGGTATAACCGGATCTACAGGCTATGCATTTGGCAGCCACCTGCATTTTGAAATGAGAAAAGGACCGGCTTTCAGCGGTTCATATAACGGATATAAATTGTTGGATAAATATACATACAGACAGTTTAACCCAGGCACCAAGATTAAGAGACAGTAAGAAAAAAGAAGTTCCATCTGTCTGGGAAAAGAGTGAATGAAGCTCTTTTCCCGGACTGGTGGAACTTTTTTGTATTATAATAAATTTTTCAGGGCCAGCTGATATAAGGTTTCGCTCTGTTTTTCCCAGTTTTCGCAGACCCGGATAGCATCTTCTTCTTTGGGAACATCGATTTCCAGACGGAACATCATATGTTTTCCGTCCTTCAAACTGCAGGAAGCCAGATAAGTTCCGTGGTCTGTCGGGTTGTAATCACTGACAAGAGAAGTCTCATTGATGATCTCAATCTTATGTTCAGCCAGATAAGCATCAATCTCAGAACAGATTTCAGCGGAAAGCTGGCTGCCGAAGAGAGCCAGTGTTTCGCTGCCGGCTTCTGTCAGCGTATAGTAAGATAAATGGTATGTTTCGTCTTCTGCGATAAAATCGGCATTTAACAACTCTCCCAGAGCATTCTGCAATGTGAAATAATTGGTATAACCATGACTGACAATATAGTCTGAAATGACAGTCTGGGGCAGAGGAATGCTGGTTTTTTTCAAAAAGTATAAAATAATCAGTTTGTATATGGTAATGGATTCATTCGCCATGATTCATAAATTCCTTTCCTTGCCATAGATTCTTTTCTTTTAATTGGCGGTGCAGTGTATTCAATACCTCCCGCTTGCGGCTGCTCCAGGCAGGTGCGATCAGAAGGTTCTTTGGACCGTCGCCGGTGAGCCGGTGGATTACCATATCAGGAGGGAGGATCAAAAGAGAATCTGTGATCCAGTCCAGATATTCTTCCATAGATAGAGTCCTGAATTTCCCTGCGGCGTAATCAACTGCCAGATCGGTTCCTTGCAGAACATGAAGAAGCTGCAGCTTGATCCCGTCGGAATGTACAGCGGCGGTGTGCCTTACGGTAGCCAGAAAATCCTCTTTGGATTCACCGGGCAGACCAGCAATCACATGGGTTACGACCTCGATCCCTCTCTGATGCAGAACATTCACTGCTTTATCATACACAGGCAGATCGTATCCCCGTCGGATATAGGAAGCAGTGGAAGGATGTATGGACTGAAGTCCCAGTTCTATCATAACCGGTTTGATTTTATTACATTCCGTCAGAAGATCCAGCACATCCTCCGGCAGACAGTCCGGCCGGGTGCCTACAGAAAGCATAACAATCTGCGGATGGCGGATGGCTTCCAGAAACATAGGACGCAGTTTCTCCACCGGGGCATAGGTGTTTGTAAAAGACTGAAAATATGCAATAAAACAGGATCCCGTACTTTTTCTGGCGGAGATCCCGGCTATTCCATTTTCAATCTGTCTGGTAACCGATTCACAGCAGGGAGAGGCAAAATCCCCGGAACCGGCACCGCTGCAGAAGATGCAGCCACCGGTGCCCAGAGTGCCGTCCCGGTTGGGACAGGTAAAACCGCCGCCCAGGGAAACTTTGTATATTTTCTCTCCAAATCGTTTTTTTAATTCATAGTCCAGAGAATGATAAGGCTTTTCGCCCCAGCGCTGCACACTCACGAAAAAACCTCCATTAGTCCGGAATGTTGGCTTTGACAGCGGCACTTACTACATCTGCTACCCGTGGGTCAAATGCTTCCGGCATAATGTTGTCGTCGGATAATTCCTCATCCGGCACTAAAGAAGCGATAGCCAGAGCAGCAGCTAACTTCATTTCTTCTGTGATCTGAGTTGCTCTGCCTTCTAAAGCACCCTTGAAGATACCAGGGAAAGCCACCACATTATTTACCTGGTTTGGAAAATCGGAACGACCGGTTCCTACAATGCGTGCACCTGCCTTTTTTGCCAGATCCGGCATGATTTCCGGTACCGGATTTGCCATGGCAAAGAGGATTGCATCTTTATTCATAGAAGCAACCATTTCTTCGGATACGATTCCCGGAGCGGAAACGCCGACAAAAATATCTGCACCTACAAAAGCATCTGCCAGAGTACCTTCTTTTCCTTCCAGATTGGTAACTTCCATCATTTCTTTCTGCATCCAGTTCAGATTCTTGGAGCTTTTGCTCAGGATGCCGCTTTTGTCACACAGAGTCACATCTTTGAATCCGTAACGCAAAAGCAGCTTCGTAATGGCGATACCGGCGGAACCGGCACCATTTACGATGACTTTGCAGTTTTCTTTTTCTTTGCCTACGACTTTCAGTCCGTTGATGATACCGGACAGTACCACGATGGCGGTTCCGTGCTGGTCATCATGGAAAACAGGAATGTTCAGGAGTTCTTTCAGACGGCTTTCAATCTCAAAACAACGGGGAGCGGAAATGTCCTCCAGGTTAATGCCGCCAAAAGCAGGAGCGATATTTACTACGGTGCGGATGATCTCCTCTGTGTCCTGTGTATCAAGACAGATTGGGAAGGCATTTACCCCGCCAAACTCCTTAAAGAGAACAGCCTTTCCTTCCATAACAGGCATAGCTGCCTCGGCACCGATATTTCCCAGTCCCAGTACGGCACTTCCGTCGGAGACAACGGCAACGGTGTTGCTTTTGATTGTATATGTATAAGCTTGTTCTTTATCTTCTGCGATCACTTTACAAGGTTCTGCCACACCGGGTGTGTAAGCTAACGCCAGATCCTCACGGCTCTTTACATGGCATTTGGGAGTGGTGTCGATCTTACCATTCCATTCTTTGTGAAGCTGCAATGCTTTTTCATTTTGAGTCATAAAATTAAACCTTCCTTTACCAAAATATTCTTCCTTTAATCATACCACTTTATAATAAGAATCTCAATAAATTTCTCTTGTGCTTTTTCAGAAAAGTCGTTACAATATAGATAATAATGTGCTTATAAAGGAGGGCCAATGAATATGTTTACATTGGAAGAAGCAAAAGTAAAATTAGCCGGAGCAGGTCAGGAGCATCTTCTCCAGTATTTTGATGAATTGGATGAAGCACAGCAGACTGGGCTTTTAAATCAGATCGAGGCATTGGATCTGTCTTTGCTGGACTTGATCAAAGACGGCGTAAAGGAAGTGCCAAAGGGAAAACTGGCACCGCTGGGAGCCGTGACATTAGGTGAGATCAAAGAGAAAAAAGATACATATAAAAAGAGAGGGTTAGAGGCTATCAGACAGTGCCAGGTAGGAGCCGTGCTGCTGGCAGGAGGCCAGGGAACCAGACTGGGACTGGATAAGCCAAAGGGAATGCTGAATGTGGGAATCCACAAGGAACTGTATCTTTTTGAGCAGCTGGTAAACAACTTGATGGAAGTAGTAAAGGAAGCAGATGCCTGGGTTCCTCTGTTTGTGATGACCAGTGAAAAAAATAATGCAGATACCGTAGCCTTTTTCAAGGAAAAGGATTATTTTGGCTACAACAAAGACTATGTATTTTTCTTTGTGCAGGAAATGGCACCATCTGTCGGTTATGACGGCAAGATCCTGATGGAAGCAAAAGACCGTCTGTCTACTTCACCAAACGGCAACGGTGGCTGGTTCTCTTCTTTAGTGAAGGCAGGACTGCTTGACAAGATCAATGAATTAGGAGTAAAATTCTTAAATGTGTTTGCAGTAGATAATGTTCTTCAGAAAATGGCTGACCCGGTCTTTGTGGGAGCTACTCTGGAGGCAGGTGCTGTATGCGGATCCAAGGTAGTAGCCAAGGCGGATCCGAATGAAAGAGTCGGCGTACTTTGCCTGGAAGATGGCAGACCATCTATTGTAGAATATTATGAAATGACAGACGAGATCATTCACTCCAGAGATGACAAGGGAAACTTGTTGTATAACTATGGAGTTATTCTGAATTATCTTTTTGATGTAAAAACATTGACAGACATTTTGAATCGTTCTATGCCAACCCATGTTGTAGAGAAGAAAATTCCATATATCAATGAAAAAGCAGAACTTGTGAAGCCACAGGAACCAAATGGCTACAAGTTTGAGACACTTGTGCTGGATATGATCCATATGATGGATAACTGCTTATCTTTTGAAGTAGAGCGTGAGCATGAATTTGCTCCGATCAAAAATGCTACCGGTGTGGATTCCCTGGAGAGTGCAAGAAAATTGATGGAGAAAAATGGAATTGAGTTGTAAAAAGATGCCTGTTGTGTGCTAAGAGGAGGAATACATGGACTTAACAAAAATGACATTGGCACAACTGAAGGAAGTTGCAAAGGAAAAGGGAATGAAGGGCGTCAGTACACTGAAAAAGCAGGAACTGATGGAACGCATTCAGGAAACCCTTTCTCAGGGACAGGAGAAAGCGCCGGCGACGGAGAAAAAACCGGACAAGGAGAAGGTGCAGGCCGCAGAAAGAATGCCGGAACGGGAAAAAGCACCGGAACGGGAAAAGCATGTCCAGGGAAGGTATGAGCGCGGCACACGGACGCCTCAGGCCGGCGGCTACAGAGAGTACCGGAACGATCACCGTCAGGAAAACAGAGGTGAATATCGCAGTGATGGGGACAAGAAAAATACCCAGCGGACTTATAACAACAGTTATCATTACAACCGCCAGAAGAAACAGAGATACCATGACGGTTCCGATGGGCTGGTTTCCATTGTGAGAGACAAGCAGCTGGTAGATGTGCATCCGACAGAGATGAAAGAGTTGGACAGCGGCGTGACAAAAACCGGTATCCTGGAGGTGATGAGCGAGGGATATGGTTTTATCCGGTGTGACAATTTTCTACCGGGAGACAACGATGTATATGTGGCATCCCAGTTTATCCGCCGTTTTGGCCTGCGGACAGGAGATGTGATCAAAGGAAACCTGCGGATCAATTCCCAGGGAGAAAAGTTTAGTGCCCTTTTATATATGGAGAAGGTCAACGGAAGATCGCCGGCGTATCTGTATACAAGAAAACGGTTTGAAGATCTGACACCGATTTTTCCAAATGAAAGGATCCATCTGGAGACACCGGGAGTCGGTGTTTCTATGAGAATGCTGGACCTTATCGCTCCCATCGGAAAAGGACAGCGAGGTATGATCGTGTCCCAGCCAAAGACCGGAAAGACTACTTTGCTAAAACAGGTGGCGAAGGCTGTCACGAGAAATCATCCGAAGATGCATCTTATTATTCTTCTGATCGATGAGAGACCGGAGGAAGTGACGGATATTAAAGAGTCTATTGAAGGAAACAATGTGGAAGTGATCTACTCCACCTTTGACGAACTGCCGGAAAATCATAAGAGAGTGTCGGAAATGGTTATTGAGAGAGCCAAAAGACTGGTAGAAGGGGGCGAAGATGTGATGATCCTTCTTGACAGTATCACCCGTCTTGCCAGAGCGTACAACTTAACGGTGACCCCTAGTGGCCGTACATTATCCGGTGGTCTGGATCCGGCGGCACTTCATATGCCGAAGAAGTTTTTTGGTGCAGCCAGAAACATGAGAGAGGGAGGCAGTCTGACGATCCTTGCTACCGCTCTTGTGGATACAGGAAGCCGTATGGATGATGTGGTATTTGAGGAATTCAAAGGTACCGGCAATATGGAACTGGTGTTAGACCGCAGTTTGTCGGAAAGACGGATCTTCCCGGCTATCGATATCCAGAAATCCAGTACCAGAAGAGAAGACCTTCTGCTGACTAAAGATGAGCAGGAGGCAGTAGTTAAGATCCGGAAGGCGCTGGGCGGCTTGAAATCAGAGCAGGCATTGGAGCAGATCTTAGATCTTTTCAAACGTACGAAGAACAACGAAGAGTTTATTGAGACGGTGAAAAAGATGCATTTAAGATAAAAATGCCAAAAAATGCGAAAAATAATCAAAAAGTACTTGCAATTTTTGAATCAACATGATACAATGAGCAAGCAGTTTTTTGAGAAAGACAATTATCCTTTTTCATAAATAAAGGAAAATATAAGTTGTGAGGTGAAATGATAATGAGAGAGGGAATTCATCCAGAATACTATCAGGCAAAGGTAGTTTGTAACTGTGGCAATGAATTTGTAACAGGATCCACAAAAGAGGATATCCATGTTGAAGTTTGTTCCAAGTGCCATCCTTTTTACACAGGACAGCAGAAATCCGCTTCTGCTCGTGGTGCGATTGAGAAGTTCAACCGCAAGTATGGCTTGAAATAATGAAACGAAAAATGAGAGCAGAGCTGCGAAGGTGGCTCTGCTTTTTTTCGCAAATGGAGTTTTTTGCGAGAAAGGAGGCTGTATGAAATATTCGGGCATTGGCGGACAGGCTGGGATCGAGGGCGTTATGATGCGTAACGGCAAACAGTGTGCTGTGGCAGTCCGCAAACCGGACGGTGAGATCGAAGTAAAGAAAGAAACGGTAACCAGTCTCAGAGACCGTTATGCCATTGCCAGAGTACCGGTGATCCGGGGAATTGTCAGTTTCGTGGAGTCTCTTTCTTCCGGCATGAAGACTTTGAATTATTCCGCTTCTTTTTATGAGGAAGAGGAAGAAAAGCAGGAAAAAACGGAAGAAGAGAAAAAGAAGCAGGAAAAGAAAGACAGTATCCTGACAGGGATTGTTATGGTGGTGTCAGTATTTTTGGCACTGGCCGTTTTCCTGGCACTTCCGTATCTGGTTTCAGAATTATTGCGCTACCGGATCCCGTCGCCCCAGCTTAGAGGGCTGCTGGAAGGTGTGATCCGTGTGATCTTGTTTGTGGCCTATGTAAAACTTATATCTTTGATGGAAGATATTCACAGGGTGTTTATGTACCATGGTGCAGAGCATAAGTGTATCAACTGCATCGAAAACGGCATGGACCTGACGGTGGAAAACGCAAGAAAGTCCTCTACCGCCCACAAACGGTGCGGGACCAGTTTTTTACTGATCGTTATGTTTGTCAGCATTTTGCTGTTTATGTTTATTGTAGTAGGCAATGTATGGCTTCGGATGCTTTTGCGTATCCTGTTGATCCCGGTGATCGCAGGATTGTCCTTTGAATTTATCCGTTATGCCGGAAACCACGACAATGCTTTGGTACGGGTCCTCAGTAAGCCGGGAATGTGGCTTCAGTCACTGACTACCAAAGAACCGGATGATTCCATGCTGGAAGTTGCGATTGCCTCGGTAGAAGCAGTGTTTGACTGGAAGAGTTTTGTCCGGGGAGAGACGGAGAAAGAAGAGGCGGCCCAAGATGACGAGGAAGAGATCGAGGTTCTTGCTCTGGATGAGGATGAGGATGATGAGATTCTCAATGCTCTGGATCGTTATTTTGAAGCACCGGGAAAGGCAGAGAAAGAGTCATGACCTTGCAGCAGATGTTACAGTGGGGCGCAGGCTGGCTGAAAGAACGGGAAGTGCCGGAGGCAGATCTGAATGCCTGGTATTTGTTGGCGGACTGCTTTCAGATGGAACGAAGCGGTTATTTTCTGCATCAGGAAGAAGAGGCGGATGCCGGGAAAGAAAAGAAATTCCGACAGATGATAGAGAAACGCGGCCAGAGGATCCCGCTGGAATACATTCTTGGGTATACAGAATTTATGGGACTTAAGTTTGAAGTGGATTCCCATGTGCTGATCCCGAGACAGGATACAGAATGTCTGGTAGAACAGGTGCTGCCGTTTTGTCCGGGAAAAAAGGTGCTGGATCTTTGCACCGGATCCGGGTGTATCGGGATCAGCCTGGCAGTTCTTGGCGGACCCGCCGCAGTGGTGCTGGCAGATGTCTCCGGGGAAGCGTTGAAAGTGGCGGAGAAAAATGCAGAAAACCATGGAGTCAAGCCTGTTTTCTGTCAGGGAGATCTGTTTGAAAATGTCCCGGCAGACTTATTTGATGTGATTGTGTCCAATCCACCTTACATTGCGTCCGAAGAGATACAAAAACTGATGCCGGAAGTTCAGGATCATGAGCCGGTGCTGGCGCTGGATGGTAGAGAAGACGGATTGTATTTTTACAGAAAAATTATAGAGTTAAGTCCTTCCCACCTTGCACACCAGGGAATGCTGGCTTTCGAGATCGGATACGATCAGGGAGAGAGCGTAGCAGAACTCATGAGAAAAAAAGGATTTCAACAGGTAGAAGTGAAAAAAGATCTGGCCGGACTGGACCGGATCGTGACAGGGCATATATGCCATAATGGAGGTTAATATGTTTGATAAATTAGAAGATACCCTTCTTCGTTATGAAGAAGTTTTAAATGAATTAAGCGAACCGGATGTACTCAATGATCAGAGCCGGTACCAAAAACTGATGAAAGAACAATCAGATCTGGAACCTATCGTGACAAAGTACAAAGAGTACAAGGCAACGAAAGCGGGCATCGAAGACAGTCTGGCTATGCTGGAAGAAGAAAGCGATGAGGAAATGCGGGAACTTGCCAAGGAAGAATTGAACGAGTGCAAGCAGAAGATCGAGGGCATCGAAAACGAATTAAAGATTCTCCTTCTGCCGAAAGATCCGAACGATGACAAGAATGTAATCGTGGAGATCCGTGCCGGTGCCGGTGGAGATGAGGCGGCACTGTTTGCAGCAGATCTGTACCGCATGTACTGTAAATTTGCAGAGAAGAACCGCTGGAAGATTGATACGATGAACTCCAATGAAAACGGAATTGGCGGATTCAAGGAAATTGTATTTATGATCAACGGTCTGGGGGCTTATTCCAAGCTGAAATACGAAAGCGGTGTGCACCGTGTACAGCGTATCCCGGCTACTGAACCCGGTGGCGGTATCCATACTTCGCCTCCTGAACCCGGTGGCCGTATCCATACTTCCACTGCTACCGTGGCGATCATGCCGGAAGTAGAAGAGGTGGAGGTGGAACTGGATCTGAATGACTGCCGTTTTGATGTGTTCCGTGCATCCGGAAACGGTGGACAGTGTGTCAATACAACTGACTCAGCCGTGCGTCTGACCCATATTCCTACCGGTATTGTGATTTCCTGTCAGGATGAAAAGTCCCAGCTGAAAAATAAGGATAAGGCACTGAAAGTACTCCGTGCCCGTCTGTATGAGCTGGAGTGTGCCAAGGCGCATGATGCGGAGGCAGAAGAACGCCGGAGCCAGATCGGAACCGGTGACCGTTCAGAAAAGATTCGCACATATAATTATCCGCAGGGAAGAGTCACAGACCATCGTATCAAACTGACTCTTCACAAACTGGATTCCATTATCGGCGGAGATCTGGAAGAACTGCTTGACAGTCTGATCGCAGCCGACCAGGCGGCCAAACTGGCTAAGATGAGTGAAAATTAGAGGTGATAACCGTGGAACAAAGATTGCTTCAGGCTATGTTTCTTTATGACAAAGGAGATCCCAAGCGGATCCAGCATTTTGTCAAAGTCTATGAATTTGCCAAGTATATCGGAAAAGGCGAAAAATTAGATGAAAAAACCTATAAAACATTAAAATTGGCAGCCATCGTACATGATATCGGAATTCACAAAGCGGAGAAGAAATACGGTCAGTGCGGTGGAAAACTCCAGGAAAAAGAAGGACCGCCGGAGGCGGAAAAACTTTTGAAAAAACTGGGAGCAGACCGGGAGACCATTGACCGGGTATGCTATCTGGTGGGACATCACCATACATATACAGAGATTGATGGTCTGGATTACCAGATACTCATTGAGGCCGATTTTCTGGTAAACCTGTATGAAGACGGCGTGGATCAGAAGGCGGTAAGAGCTGCCTATGACCGGATATTTAAGACAGACACAGGCAGGGATGTATGCCGTCTGATGTTTGATCTGTAAATACGAGTAATATTTCGTGAAAATCATCTGGATTTACAACCTTTTTTTCGTCAGAATGACAAAAAAATAACAAAATGAAAAAAAACATTGAATTAATAGACGATTGCCTATATAATAGAATCGTATTAATTTGAAAAAGATGTCGAAAGGAGTTCGTTATGAGCGAAAATACTTGTCTTGAGAAACAGCCTATCACAGATGAGCTGCTTCAGAAAATGGACGCATATTGGCGTACCGCTAACTATTTGTCAGCAGGACAGTTGTACTTGTTGGACAACCCATTGTTGCGTGAGCCGCTTACAATGGATATGGTTAAGAAAAAAATTGTTGGTCACTGGGGAACAGTACCTGGACAGAACTTTGTCTGGACACATTGTAACCGTGTGATCAAGAGATATGATCTGGACATGATTTACATTTCCGGTCCTGGTCATGGTGGAAACTTCCAGATCGCTAACACATACATCGAAGGAACATACAGCGAGATCTATCCTAACATTTCTGAGGATATTGAAGGTATGCAGAAGATGTTCAAACAGTTCTCATTCCCATGTGGAGTACCAAGTCACTGTGCACCAGAGACTCCAGGATCCATCAACGAGGGTGGAGAACTTGGCTATTCAGTCGCTCATGCTTTCGGTGCTGTATTTGATAACCCAGACCTTATTGCAGTTCCTGTAGTAGGAGATGGTGAGGCAGAGACAGGCCCACTGGCAACTTCCTGGCAGTCAAATAAATTCCTGAACCCAATTACAGACGGTGCCGTTCTTCCTATTCTTCATATGAATGGATACAAGATCAGCAACCCTACTGTATTTGCACGTATGTCTCATGAAGAAGTAGAGAACTTCTTTAAGGGATGCGGATGGGATCCAATCTTCGTAGAAGCAGCAGATGAAATGAACCCTGGTATTGATCCGGAAGATCACATCGCTATGCACAGAGCTATGTGCGAAGCTATGGACAGCTGTATTGAGAAGATCAAAGAGATCCAGAAGAATGCTCGTGAGAATAACGATGCTACAAGACCAGCTTGGCCTATGATCGTTCTTCGTACACCAAAAGGATGGACAGGTCCTAAAGTAGTAGACGGATTGAAGATCGAGGGATCTTTCCGTGCTCACCAGGTACCAATGTCTATGGAAAAACCAGAGCATTTGGAGCAGTTGAAAGAGTGGATGCTCAGCTACAAGCCAGAAGAACTCTTCAACGAAGATGGTAGTGTTAAAGATGAAATTAAAGAAATGACTCCAAAGGGAAATGCCCGTATGGGAGCTAACCCACATGCAAATGGTGGATTGCTTCTGAAAGACCTTCGTCTTCCAGACTTCCGCAAATATGGAGTAAAAGATGTAGAACCTGGTAAGACACAGGCTCAGGATATGATCGAGCTTGGTGCTTATGTTCGTGACATCTTTGAATTAAATAAAGAGAACAAGAACTTCCGTATCTTTGGACCGGATGAGTCTATGTCCAACCGTCTGTATCATGCATTTGAAGTAGAGAATCGTCCTTGGAATGCAAATATGTACAGCGATGATGACAACCTTGCTACAAACGGCCGTATCATGGACGGTATGCTTTCTGAGCATATGTGCGAGGCTTGGCTGGAAGCTTACTTGTTGACAGGTCGTCATGGATTCTTCGCTTCTTACGAAGCATTCATCCGTGTAGTAGACTCTATGGCAGCACAGCATGCTAAATGGATCAAAGTTACAAACCAGCTTTCCTGGAGACAGCCAATCGCTTCTTTGAACTTTATCCTTACTTCTAATGTATGGCAGCAGGATCACAACGGATTTACACATCAGGACCCAGGATTCCTGGATCACCTTGCTAACAAGAAAGCAGATGTTGTTCGTATGTATCTGCCACCAGACGCTAACTGTCTGTTGTCTTGCTTCGATCATTGTATCAAGAGCAAGAACTATGTAAACGCAATCGTTGCTTCTAAGCACCCAAGCAAACAGTGGCTGACAATGGAGCAGGCTGTTAAACACTGTACACAGGGTATCAGTGTTTGGGAATGGGCAAGTAACGACCAGAACGAGGAGCCAGATCTGATCATGGCATGTTGTGGTGATACTCCTACACTGGAGACACTGGCAGCAACAACAATTCTTCGTGACGCTATGCCTGAGTTGAAGATCCGTGTTATCAATGTTGTAGACTTGTTCAAACTTGAGTCTGACAGCAGACATCCACATGGACTTTCTGATCGTGAGTATGATGCATTGTTTACAAAAGATACACCAGTTATCTTTGCATTCCACGGATATCCAACTCTGATTCACGAGTTGACATTCGAGAGAACAAACAAGAATGTATCTGTTCATGGATATTTAGAGGAAGGTACGATCACAACTCCATTCGATATGAGAGTTCAGAACCAGATCGATCGTTTCAGCCTGGTAAAAGATGCTATTATGCACTTACCACAGTTAGGAAACAAAGGTTCCTTCTTGATTCAGCAGATGAACGACAAACTTGTTGCTCATAAGCAGTACATTGCTGAGTACGGACAGGATCTTCCAGAAGTTCGTGAGTGGGAGTGGCACTAAGAAACAACCACTGACAATATGTAATTTAGGGGGCCATCTTATGGGTGGCCCCTTTTACTTTTTATAAGATAGTTGAGAAGAAGATGGAATCAGTATATGAAATGAAGAAAATTGCTGTCATGCACAGCGATTTTAAGGAAAAGTTCGGGATACCAAGACAGAGCGGACTGGTAGAAGAACTGGAGTCCTATATTGTTTTTGAACCGGAATACAGAAATCCGGATGCCCTGAGAGGGTTGGAAGGATTTTCACATATATGGATCTTGTGGCTTTTTTCTAAAAATAGAAGAGATCATTTTTCTCCTACAGTCCGGCCTCCCAGGCTGGGCGGAAATAAACGGATGGGGGTATTTGCTACGAGGTCGTCTTTTCGTCCCAATTCCATTGCGATGTCCAGTGTGGAGATCTGCGGGATACAGTATCATACAGACCGGGGACCGGTGATCCGGGTAAAAGGTGCGGACCTTTTGGATGGTACGCCCATTCTGGATATAAAACCCTATATACCGGCGGTGGACAGCCATCCGGATGCCAGAGAAGGCTTTGCGGCAGTGAACAAGGAATACGAACTAACTGTAGAAGTGCCGGAAAGATGGCAGAAAGTGGTGGAATCGGAAAAGTACCGGCCGCTTCTTGGTGTATTGGCGCAGGATCCCAGACCGGCCTATAAAGAGGACGAAGAAAGAGAGTATGGAATGATGTTTGCGTCTTATGAAGTAAAGTTTATTGTAAAAGGCCATACTCTGACTGTTACACAAATTGTAAAGATAAAATGATATTAAAATGTCAATACTATTTTTTGGAACGGATAGTCTTGACAAGCCTTTTAAATGATATATAATAAATAATTGAGGAACGGATAAAATCCTATCGAGATAATAGGAATTGCATAGAAATAGATTGGAGGTTCGATATGAGCAAGTTAATTTACATGGACAATGCAGCTACGACGGCTGTGAAACCGGAAGTTTTTGAAAAGATGAAACCGTATTTTATGGAGAATTATTCCAATCCTTCCAGTGTATATAGTTTTGCAGGAGAAGCTAAAAAGGCAGTGGATGATGCCAGAGACATAATTGCCGGTGCGTTAAATGCCAAAGCGGCAGAGATTTATTTTACCGGTGGCGGCAGTGAGGCTGACAACTGGGCCATCAAAGCCACAGCAGAAGCTTATAAAAATAAAGGAAAACATATTATTACATCAGCGATTGAGCATCATGCAGTTTTGCACACCTGTGGATGGCTGGAGAGACATGGATATGAAGTGACATATCTGCCGGTAGATGAAAATGGAACCGTCTCACCGGAGAAGGTAGAAGAAGCAATCCGTCCGGACACGATTTTGATCTCCATTATGTTTGCAAACAACGAGATCGGAACCATTGAGCCAATCAAAGAGATTGGTGAGATTGCCGAGAAACATGGTGTATTATTTCACACCGATGCGGTGCAGGCATTTGGTCATGTGCCGATTGATGTACAGGAAATGCACATTGATATGCTCAGTGCCAGCGGACATAAGTTCCATGGACCAAAGGGCATTGGCTTTATGTATATGAGAAACGGATTAAAACTGGGATCCTTTATTCATGGTGGAGCCCAGGAACGCTCCCGTCGTGCCGGAACACACAATGTACCGGGAATTGTAGGAATGGGGGAGGCAGCACGGATTGCCATGGAACAGTTAGAGGCAAATGCAGTCAAAGAGACAGAAGTAAGAGATTATCTTATTGCCCGTGTAGAAAAAGAAATTCCATATATTAAAGTGAACGGACATAGAGAGAACCGTCTTCCAAACAACATCAACATCTGCTTCCGTTTTATTGAAGGAGAGTCACTTTTGATCATGCTGGATCAGAAGGGAATCTGTGCATCCAGTGGTTCTGCCTGCACCAGCGGATCTCTGGACCCGTCACATGTGCTTTTGGCCATTGGACTTCCACACGAGATTGCACATGGTTCACTTCGACTGACTATTTCTGAAGATACCACCAAAGAAGACGCAGATTTCGTAGTAGACAATCTGAAGAGTATTGTAGAGAGACTGCGCAGTATGTCACCATTATACGAGGATTTTGTAAAGGAGAATAAATAATGTACAGTGAAAAAGTTATGGATCATTTTTCCAATCCGAGAAATGTGGGCGAGATTGAGAACGCCAGCGGTGTAGGAACAGTGGGAAATGCAAAATGCGGCGATATTATGAGAATGTATCTGGATATCGACGAAGATACAAAGATCATTAAAGAGTGCAAGTTCAAGACTTTTGGATGTGGTGCAGCGGTAGCTACCAGCAGTATGGCCACAGAACTTGTAAAAGGAAAGACCATCTATGAAGCGCTTGAAGTAACCAATAAAGCGGTTATGGAAGCACTGGATGGACTTCCGCCGGTAAAAGTACATTGCTCTCTGCTGGCAGAGGAAGCAATCCATGCAGCATTGTGGGATTATGCAGAAAAACATGGCATCAAGATAGAAGGTCTTGAAAAGCCAAAGGCAGATATTAATGATGAAGAATAAGACAGTTGTGGTAGGCATGTCCGGCGGGGTAGATTCCTCTGTGGCTGCCTATCTTTTAAAAAAACAAGGATATGATGTGATCGGTGTGACGATGCAGATCTGGCAGGAGGAAGATGCCTGCACCCTGGAACATGAGGGGGGATGCTGTGGTCTCAGCGCCGTGGAAGATGCCAGAAGGGTAGCAAACCAGTTGGGGATTCCCTATTATGTAATGAATTTTCGCAAGGAATTTCAGGAAAATGTTATTGACTATTTTGTAAAAGAATATCGTCAGGGGCGCACACCAAATCCGTGCATTGCCTGCAACCGATATGTAAAATGGGAATCCATGCTGCATAAAAGTCTGGCTATCGGAGCCGATTACATAGCGACTGGACACTATGCCAAAATAGAGAGATTGGAGAATGGCAGATATGCACTTCGCCGATCTGTTTCGGTGCGCAAAGACCAGACCTATGCTTTGTACAATTTGACCCAGGAACAGTTGTCCCGTACTTTGTTTCCGGTGGGAGATTATGAAAAGGAAAAGATCCGCGAGATTGCTGAGCGGGAAAATCTCCTGGTAGCACATAAACCGGACAGCCAGGATATCTGTTTTGTGCCGGACGGAGATTATGCCTCTTTTGTAGAGACAGAAACAGGCGTCAAAGAAAAAGAGGGAAATTTCGTAGATCTGGAGGGAAATGTTCTGGGAATCCACAAGGGGATCGGACATTACACCATTGGACAGAGAAAAGGTCTCGGCATCGCATTTGGAGAACCGGTGTTTGTGGTTCAGATACGGCCGGATACTAATGAAGTGGTACTGGGAAAAGGAAGCGATGTGTTTACCGATCATCTGGAAGCATGCAAGATAAATTGTATGGCTGTGTATCATTTTGAAGAGGGCCAGGAAGTAATAGCCAAGATCCGATATAGTCATGGGGGAGCCAGAGCTGTCATTACCGGTGTAGGAAAAGACTCGCTTTCCTTATCTTTCCCGGAACCGGTAAGAGCTGTTACACCGGGACAGGCACTGGTGCTTTATGACGAGCAGTATGTACTGGGCGGTGGAACCATCGTGAGATGATCAGATCCATCCGCCATCCAAAGTGATGATCTGGCCGGTGAGGTAAATAGGAGCCTGGGCAAGAAGAAAGGCCATTTCACCGACTTCTTCCGGATTTCCCATACGGCCAGCCGGAATCTCATCACAGATTTCCTGGATCTCATCCGGGGAAAAACACTGGTTCATCGGTGTGTCGATGATACCACACGCCAGCGCATTGACAGCGATGCCGCTGGGAGCCAGTTCTTTTGCCAGTGCTTTCGTAAAAGCATTGATGCCGCCTTTAGTGGCTGAATACGCAACTTCACAGGACGCACCTACATTGCCCCATACGGAGGAAATGTTCAGGATGCGTCCTTTTTGTTCCCGGATCATATAAGGAACGATGGCACGGCTACAGTAAAAAGTGGATGAAAGATTAGCATCCAGAATCTCTGCCCATCCCTCATTGGATTCTTCTGTAATCAGTCCTACATGGGAAATGCCGGCACAGTTTACAAACAGGTCAACATTGCCGAGAAGATCCATAGCCTGTTTGATCAGATTGTCAACGGTGGAAGGATTGCCAAGGTTGCCACGCAGTGCCAAAGGAGAGCAAGTGCGTTTTTGAAGTTTATCGAGACTGTCGGCGGATTTGTTGCCAAGCAGAACAACACGGTATCCTCCATCTGCCAGACGGCGGGCGATGGCACTTCCAATGCCGCCGGTGGCGCCGGTAATAATTGCATTCAGCATAAAAATTCCTCCAAATCAATAAGATATAAAAATATCTTTTTTATTTCTGACATCTATTGTAGTCGATTATGGGACAAGATTCAAGACACAATTGCACAGGATCCCGATCAAAATACCAGAAATAAGACCGGCAAAATAAAGAAGAGGGGCATAGTAAATCAGTGCCGGGAAACCCACCAAAAGACCAGCGGTTATAAATTGTCCCAGGGTGTGGCAGATAACGCCGGCAGGACCGACACCGCCGGCAACACTGACACTGACCGGGGCCAGGGAGGTTTTTCTTTTATAAGAGTCATAACAAACAGACTTAACAGACTGCCTGCCAGGCTGTACAGCAAACTGAAGAGACTTCCAAATGTAAAGGCATTCAAAATAATCCGAAGAAGGGAAACGAGCAAAGCGTCCCTGAAATTTCTCCGGTATAGAACGATCACAGTGATCACATTGGCAAATCCCAGTTTCATGCCGGGAACCGGCATGGGAATGGGAAAAAGATTTTCCAGGTAGCCGAAGATAAACGCTAAAGCCACATAGATGGATAATTCCGCCACCGTGTGGATAGAACGATGCTTCAAAAGAGCTCCTCCTTTCTATAATCTGACTGTCAGTGGACAACAGCGTCCGGTGTGTCGCCTTCGTTTTTCCCGGAGCCTGCTTCAATCTGCAGTACCAGTTTGTTGGGAAGGCAGACAATACTTTGTCCTGCCCGGGAGATGGAGCCGGTATTTACACAAGTGTGATCGCCGCAGTCGGCCTGTTTCATCGTAACAAGTCCGTCCTGGATCTGGAATACATTGGTATGTCCCTGATGAGAAGAAACGGTCCGGGTTATATTCTGATCCAGAGAAAGCGTCTCGATCACTTTGCCGTTTTGCCGCACAATAAGGGAAAGTGATGAGTGGCTTTTATCAGGAACAAAATACAGGCACCACATAAGGATCATGCCTGACAGAGAAAGAAAGATGAGAAAAAATATATCCTTTTTTTTTATGCCTGTCAATTTCAAAACCTCGCAAAATTTTAATTACTACATATTTTAATGGAAAAGATACAATCTTTCAATGCTTGTATAATTGAAAGCAATCTGCTATAATAAAAAGACATGTGCAAACACAAAACAATTTCGTGTGTTGGAGGATAGAATGAAGAAAAAAAGTATTGGAATGATTATCCTGAGGAATTTTTTAAAAACACTGGGGGTTATGCTTTTATTTGTTGTGGTAGGAGTGCTTAGTTATTATCTTACCATGCTGTATTACAACAAGACCGGTCGGACGGAGCGCAGTACTCAGTATACCCATGCAATTACGGTAAATACAGGAAACGAGTCCAGCAATCTGATTTACAGCTATGATGAAAAGACAAAAAAGATCAAGGCAGTAGTACTGGAACTATTTGACGAAAATACAAAGAATCTTTCTTATGTGACGATTCCTGCCAATACCCAGATCACTATATCGACAGATACTTACAGCGATCTGATCAAAGTCAGCCAGAAATTGCCGCAGGTGGCAAAACTGTCAGATATAAATGAATATTTCACCGGTGATGTGGCATATGAGTATGGTATTTTGATCCTGCAGGACATCATGGATGTGGACATCGGATATTTCACAGCTATGCCGACAGAAGAGTTTGATAAATATTTTGAGAAAAAATCGAACAAGGAGCCTTTGTACAAACCGGCGGCTTCTGTTTTGGCCAAATTAAAGGACAAAGGGGATGTTGAAGATCTTATGGACAGCTGCTGGGATAATCTCATCAGTGATACTACTCTGTCCCAGAAACAGAAGTACGCTTCCAGTCTGGCACAGGTAAACCAGGAATACATCCGTGTCCACGGTGCTTTTGGGACAAAGACCTCCGGTGTTTTTGAACTGAATGGTAAAAAAACAAGGAAAATGGTCAATAATATATGGGAGGCAGATGCCTACACGGCACCTCAGACTGTGATCAAAGGAGATTTGTGCAAAACTTCCTCCTCCTCTTCGGCGGCTCTTGGCAAGAAGATCTGGATCGCTAACGGAAGTGCTATCAACGGACTGGCATCTTCTTATCAGAACAAGATGACAGCGGACGGTTATACTGTTACCGGAGTGGGAAATTACACCGGTATCAAACAGACGTCCACGACCATTTATGCAAAGAAAACTGAGTGGGGTAAACCACTTTTGAATTATTATAAAAATGCTGCCATTAAGTCAAAATCGGAATTGTCACAGAATCCGGACTGGCAGAGTGCGGATATCGTGGTTGTATTGGGAACCGATGCAGCATTGGAGTAGTAACTAGATTTGGAGGAGAAAGATCATGGGAACAAAAGTGCAGATCATGGATATGGAACTGGACCTTTTTACTCAGGAAACATTTCACGATGAAATAGCCTCTTATCTTGCTAACGATGTTTTGAATGTAGTCCATATGATTTCGCTGGACTACATCGATATGTATGATGAAAATGAACTGGTACAGGAAGTTATGAAAGAAGCTGACATGGTATTACCCGGGGAGAAGACGATTCTTTCCGCTCACCATGTAGAAGTGCTGGAAACCGGCGGGATGGTAGTCAGTTACCACAATCTGCTGGATCTGTGCCAGCTTTTGCAGGACCGAACATTTTATCTGGTTTTGAGAAATGAGAAAGAGGCAAAGAGTGTATTCCGGTTTATGACCAGGCATTTTAAGAATGAGAATGTTCTGGGTGTGTATGTGGCAGAGGGAGATGTGACAGAAGAAGCACTGATCAATGATATCAATATGAAGATACCGGATGTGATCCTTTTGTCTATGGACAGCACTGAGCAGGAAGAATGGATCCTGAATAATAAAAGTAAAGTAAATGCCAGAATCTGTTTTGTGGCAGGCAGTATCATGCCTCACATTATGAGAGACAATGTACATGTGCCAAATGCATTTGAAAAAATGCATCTGGGATGGATCTACCGGAGAGTAGCCAAAATCCCTAACGCTCATTTTTTTAGAAAGCGAATATTTAACCGGAAGATGGACCATTATACTACCAGAAACAAATTGTTTGGCGGTGGTAAAGATGGTAAAGACAAAGAAGAGATACAGTAAAATCAGTACCTATGGCCAGGCTGCCGTAGGTACTTTTTTTATGGCGTTGGCGGTGCGGTGGATCTATGAACCCCAGTCTATGGTTACAGGAGGGTTTTCGGGTATTGGCATTGTGCTAAACAGGATCCTGCCCATTCCGGTGTCGGTGACCACTTTGGTATTGAATATACCGCTTTTTTTATATAGCTGGAAAAAGAAGGGATTCTCATTTCTGGGAAAAAGTCTGTGGGGAATGATGTGCTTTTCCCTGTTTCTGGCAGTCCTGCCCCTTGGCACCCCCGGAGATGACAGGCTTTTAGCTGCGCTGCTTGGAGGTGGTATCAGCGGCGTGGGACTGGGACTCGTGATACGGGCCGGTGGATCTACCGGAGGCACGGATCTTCTGGGGAGCCTTTTTTGTGGCGGGAAACTGGGGTGGAGCGTATCCACGGTGATCGGTGTGCTGGATGGTGTAATCGTGCTTTGGGGAACTGTGGTATATGGACTGGAAAGAGGAATCTATTCAGTGGTGGCAGTGTTTCTCACGGCAAAAGTGCTGGACTGGATGCTGGCAGGAGTGGATTTCGCCAAGACATTGTATATTATCACGGACAAAGGAGACGGTGTGGCCGGCTGTCTGATGGAAGAACTCCTTCATGGTGTGACGGAGATAAACGGAGTTGGAAAATACTCAAAAGAACGGAAAAAGGTGCTTTTGTGTGTGGTAAAGAAAAAGGAACTGACAAAAGCGCTGGGGCTGATCAAGGAATGTGATGAAAGGGCCTTTGTCATTATCGGTGACGCCAGGGAAGTCCGGGGAGAGGGATTTACCTCTCTGTAGAAAAATATACTTTATGCAAAGTTTACAAAACTTGCTGGATTATTTATGTATTTTGTCTATGGTGTTTTGCCCGGAAATAGTGTACAATCAGAAAAGATGTTAAAGACAAAGAACCCTAGGAGGACATAAAATGGCAAGTTTATCATTAAAAAACATCAATAAAGTTTATCCAAATGGCTTCCACGCTGTTAAGGATTTTAACTTAGAGATTGAAGACAAAGAATTTATTATTTTCGTAGGTCCATCCGGATGTGGTAAATCTACTACACTTCGTATGATCGCAGGACTGGAGGAAATTTCCAGTGGTGAGCTTTGGATTGGCGACAGATTAGTAAACGATGTAGAGCCTAAAGACCGTGACATCGCGATGGTATTCCAGAACTACGCTTTGTATCCACATATGTCTGTATATGACAACATGGCATTTGGTCTGAAACTTCGTAAAACTCCAAAAGACCAGATTGACCGTCTTGTACATGAGGCTGCTAAGATCCTTGATATTGAGCATTTGTTAGACCGTAAACCAAAGGCTTTGTCCGGTGGACAGAGACAGCGTGTTGCCATGGGTCGTGCAATCGTTCGTAATCCTAAAGTATTCCTTATGGATGAGCCACTTTCCAACTTGGATGCAAAACTTCGTGTACAGATG
>HF998290.1:10928-14218 GCA_000433735.1 Clostridium sp. CAG:167 | reverse complement strand
ACATGACCAGACAGAGGCTTTGACACTGGGTACTCGTATCGTTGTTATGAAAGACGGTATTGTACAGCAGGTTGATTCTCCACTGGATCTGTACATGAGACCAAAGAACCTGTTCGTTGCCGGATTCATCGGATCTCCTCAGATGAACTTCATCGACGCTAAGGTTGTTGTAAGCGGAAGCGATGTTCTTCTTATGTTTGGTTCCAACACCATCAAACTTCCGGAGAACAAGGCTAAGAAACTCATCGAGCTTGGATATAAAGACAAGATTGTTACATTTGGTATCCGTCCGGAAGATATCAAAGATGAGGAAATGTTCATCAGCAGCTCTCCAGAGACATCTTTGGAAGCAACTGTTAAAGTATACGAGATGCTGGGTGCTGAAGTATTCCTGTACTTCACAGTAGACAACTTCGATATTACCGTTCGAGTAAATCCTCGTACAACAGCTCGTCCTGGCGATACAATCAAGATTGCACTGGATGGCTCCAAGATCCATATCTTTGATAAAGAGACACAGGAGACCATTTTGAACTAATTTCAGAATCTTTTCAGAGACACATACATAAAATAAGATAAGTGCATATATTAGGTGATTCGCTATGAAGAGGTGGATATATTTCATTTGTTTTTGTACATTGATGGTACTTGTATGTGAAGAATTGAATAAAAACCGACAGGATACAGATCCTGTTGCTATAGAGACGGGCAGTGACCAGGTTGTGGTTACTGCCCGTCTTGCATCTCAGGTAAAAAAAGAAAACCAGAGAGATAGAAAAATTGCCTATGTGACATTTGATGATGGACCCAGTTGCAACACAGAGGAGATATTACAGATCCTGCAGGAAAAGAAGGCAGTGGCAACCTTTTTCCTTATCAGTGATAATCTTACAGAAAAACGTCAGAAATCTGTAAAAAAACTTATTGCACAGGGCAACGAAGTGGGGATTCATACTGCCTGTCATGAACATGAGATCATGTATAAAAATGAGTCTGCTTTCATGAAGGATTTTATGACGGCCTATGAAAAGATCGAAAAGACCACCGGAATAAAACCAAAAGTGCAGCGTTTTCCATGGGGAAGTAACAATGGATTTGCCAGAGGATTTGTAGACAGCGCAACCGAGAAAATGCATGAGATGGGAGTGAAGAGTTTTGACTGGTCTGTGTCAGGAGAAGATGCGGTCCGTATGAATGTAAGTACGGCAGAAATTATTGCCAATGTAAAAAAGGATCTTACAAGGTTTCAGTATCCCATTATCCTTCTGCATGATTCCGGAGGAGCAAAAAACACACCGAAGGCATTGCCCCGGATCCTTGACTATATTCGTCAGCAGGGTTATGAATTCGGTGTGTTATCAGACCGGGATGAATATCAGTTTCCGAAAAAATGGAGAAAGTAACTATTCTGCCGCTGTTTCTCCGCTGTTTTCAGAAGATCCGGAAGATGCCAGTTCAGAGACAACCTGGATTCCGTTTACCTCTACCAGGTCATTAATCTCGATCATCAGGTAAGGAACGCCATCGATTATTTTTGTCTCTACCAGATCTGTCCGCTGCGGATTGACGGTGACTTTCACATCCGGAGTGGCTACTTCAAATTTCTTAGGACTGGAAATATTGGCAGCCATCAGGCACTGGTCCTCCCCTACGGTTTCATCAAAGCGGGTTTCAAAGGTCTCGATCTCTTTTTCTTCTACGCCGCTTTTCATCAGGAGATGAGACATATCCTCTTTGGCTAGTGCCAGCGGTTCCGGTTCCTCGGAAGTCTCGGCCAACATCTGGTTCAGATTTTCATGGATGGTCTTGACCACTTCATAGTCGCAGTCCAATCCCAGAGATTCTTCCAGGATGTTGTTGAAAGTCTCTTTCTGACTTTTGGCCGGGAGAGGAAGCTGGCATCCAAGAACCTCTTCGGTGATGACCGCATCCAGTTCGTCAGATTTTTTGCTGTAATACAGAAGATTATGGATATCCATGTTACGGTCGTTAAAGGCCGGGAACAAAAAGCCGGACTGAGGTGCCTCTACCACCCAGTCTCGGATGCGGTCCTGAATGTGGTTGGTCTCAGCGTTGTAACAAAGCCCCGGTTTTGTTAATTTTACCGGACAGATACAGCAGAGGATATAATCGTAAACATACTCCGAAGCGTCAAAGTTTTCCACGCCGTCCGAAGTGATCTTGGGAATATCATAAGCATCGTGGGTCAGAATGATAAAATAATTTTCCGGGTAATTATAGACGCTGATGATCTTGTCGTAAAATTCATTCAAAAGATCATCGTCTGTAAGTTTGCTCTCTAAGAGTTTCATGAGAAAACGCTGGGTACCGTCTTCCTTCGTTTCCTGCTCCATAGGGAACTCCATATTTAACATAGTCTTTCCGATGGAACCGGAAAGGGTTTTACGAAAAATATCAATGTATTTAAACATTTCCTCTTCCGGAAGACTTAAAAATGCTTCTTTCAAGGTCAGTCTTTTCTGCTTTTCGGCATCTACATAGCAGCCGCACAATCTGGTGAAACTGCATTTTGTCTTGGTAAATCTTTTTTTGATTTCTGCTACTTCTTTTTTATTCATAGTAAATGTGAATCCCCCTTGTTTTTTAGCTGACCTCTATTTTATCAAGTTCCTCAGGATTTTACAAGGGAAAAGTCCGGGGGCTTTCTTTACGAACCGGCCGTAATATGTTACTATTTATCGAGAATGGAGGATGAGTATGAACTTAATTACCGTAGAAGGACTGACACATTCTTATACAGACCGAATGTTATTTAAGGAGGCTTCTTTCAGCCTGAATGAACATGAAAAAGTAGGGATCATCGGTATCAACGGAACCGGTAAATCTACTTTGTTAAAAATACTGGCAGGACAGGAGATACCGGATCAGGGGACGATGATCACCAGACGGAATCTTCGCATCGCCTATCTGCCCCAGCAGCCGGAATTTGAGCCGGGAGAGACTATGCTGATGGGGGCACTGCCAAGAAAAGAAGAAATCAGTGGGAACCCTGTCGAGTACGAGGCGGATGCCAAAAGTTATCTGGGAAAACTGGGGCTTACCCAGTATGACCAGCCGGTTTCCCAGTTGTCGGGAGGACAGAGAAAAAGAGTGGCACTGGTGCGGGTGCTTCTGACGCCTTGTGATGTACTGGTGTTAGATGAGCCTACCAACCATCTGGACGGTGCGATGTCCCAGTGGCTGGAGGATCATCTGAAAAATATGAAGACAGAACTGATCATGGTAACCCATGACCGCTATTTTCTGGACAGTGTAGTAAACCGCATAGT
>HF998290.1:5484-10901 GCA_000433735.1 Clostridium sp. CAG:167 | reverse complement strand
CGACAAAGGTTCTTTATATAGTTACAGCTGCAACTATTCCGGTTTTCTGGAGAGAACGGCAGAGAGAGAAGAGATTGAAAAAGCCACCGAGCGTAAAAGACAGAGCGTACTGCGCAAGGAAATTGCCTGGATGCAGCGGGGAGCCAGAGCCAGATCTACCAAGCAGAAGGCACATATTGCCCGGTATGAGATGCTGCGGGACCAGGAGGCACCGGAGCAGGACCGCCAGGTGGAGATCGTGGCAGGATCATCCAGGCTTGGGAAAACCACCATTGAGTGCGAAAACATCTGGAAAGGCTATGATGACCGCACTTTGATCCGGGATTTTACCTATAATTTTCTCCGCCATGACCGGGTAGGAATCATAGGACCCAATGGCTGTGGCAAGTCTACGCTGATCAAAATGATCGTAGGACAGGAAACGCCGGATCAGGGCCGGATCACCATAGGACAGACGGTGAAGATCGGATATTTTTCCCAGGAAAGCGACCAGATGGACCCGGATATGCGGGTGATCGATTATGTGAAAGAAGGGGGAGAGGTGCTTCATACCAGCGAGGGAACCATGACAGCCACTGTGTTGATGGAGCGGTTTTTGTTTACAGCGGATCAGCAGTATTCCCGTATCGGCAAGTTGTCCGGTGGCGAGAAGAGGAGACTGTATCTGCTGCGGATCCTGATGGAGGCACCCAATGTACTGATCTTAGATGAGCCTACCAACGATCTGGATATTACGACATTGGCTTTGCTGGAGGATTATCTGGATGGTTTTGACGGTATCGTTCTTACCGTCAGCCATGACCGGTATTTTCTGGACCGAGTGGTAAATCGTATCTTTGCTTTTGAAGGGGGAACGATCACCCAGTACGAGGGCGGTTATACGGACTATCAGTACAAGAGCGGGGGAGAAGAGTCTTTGCAGCAGGCAGGACAGGCCCCGGCAGAAGAAAAAAAGGTAAACCGCAGCAACTGGAAGGAAGGACAGGAAAAAAAGCTAAAAATGTCCTACAAGGAGCAGCGGGAATATGAAACCATTGAGCAGGATATAAATGATCTGGAAGAGAAGATACAAAGGCTGGAAGAAGAGACCCTTGCCTGCGCCACGGATTTTGTGAAATTAGGCGAGATCACAAAGGACAAGGAAGAGGCGGAAAACCAGTTGATGGAAAAGATGGAACGCTGGGAATATCTGGAAGAACTGGCAGAGCAGATTGCAGCCGGCAAGTAAGATTGGAGGAAATAATGCATTTTACATATTGTCCGCACTGCGGAGAAAAATTGGTCCAAAAAGAAATCGGCGACGAGGGAAAGATGCCTTATTGTAAAAACTGCGAGATCCCGTTGTGGGACTCCTTTACTACCTGTGTCATCTGCGCTGTGGTAAACGAGCAGAAAGAGATTGCCCTGCTCCGCCAGAACTATGTGTCTGCTGACAGTTATGTCTGCGTGGCAGGTGTGATGAAGATGGGGGAGTCAGCGGAGAAAACAGCAGCAAGAGAAGTGGCGGAGGAAATCGGACAGAAGGCAGAGAAGATCACATTCGTAAGAAGTTTTCCTTATGAAAAAAAAGAAATGCTGATGCTTGGATACAAAGTAGAGGTAAAAAAGGAAGATCTGGTATTGTCCGGTGAAGTGGATCAGGCCCAGTGGTTTTCGATGGAAGAAGCGAGAGAAAAGTTACGGCCGGGCAGTATTGCCTGGCAGCTGGTAGATCAGGTTATCAATGAGACAATGACCGTATGGAACCAGTCAGCTACGGCAGTAGTCATCAAAGACCAGAAGGTACTTCTGGCAAGGCATACTTACGGCGGAGGTAAGGGAAAACTTATCGTGCCGGGAGGCTATCTGGAAAAAGGAGAATCCCCCGAAGAAGCGGTGCGCCGGGAATACAGAGAGGAAACAGGCGTTGAGATAAAACCGGAAGAACTCATCGGCATCCGCTTTAACCAGAGGGACTGGTACAGTGCTTTCCGGGCCGAGTATGTGGCAGGGGATCCCCGAAGTGACGGAGATGAGAACAGTGAAGTCGTGTGGGTAGATGTACAGGAGGCTATGACAAGGGAAGATGTGCCGGACCTGACAAAAAAACTCATTGCCTGTGCACTTTCAGAAAAAGAGGGATGGGAAGAAATCCCATTTCAGAGTACTACGAAAAAACAGCATTTGTATGGGAGGAGATAGGTATGGCGAAGGGGCAGAGGCAGAAACTGAAACTTTTATATCTGAAGGATATTTTATTAGAAGAAACAGATGAAACAAAGGGGCTCACGCTGGATGAGATCATAGAAAAACTGGAGAACAGAGGAGTCAGTGCAGAGAGAAAAAGCTTGTATGATGATTTTGAACAGCTTCGTCTGTACGGTGTAGATGTGGAAATGTACCGGGACGGGCGGAAAGCTTATTATCATGTGGTGTCCGGACAGTTTGAACTGGCAGAACTGAAACTTTTAGTAGATGCCGTTCAGTCCTCTAAGTTTATAACAGCGAAAAAGTCTGACCAGCTTATTAAAAAAATCGAAAGTCTCACCAGCAAAAGACAGGCCAAGATGCTGACCAGACAGGTGTATGTGCAGCACCGGGTCAAAACCATGAATGAAACCATCTATTACAATGTAGATGAGATCCATCTGGCTATGAACGACAACAAGCAGATCCGCTTTCAGTATTTTCAGTGGGGCATACACAAGGAAATGATCCTGAAGAGAGATGGCGCTTTTTATGAGATCTCACCCTGGGGACTGTCCTGGGATGATGAGAACTATTATATGTTGGGATTTGATGAAGAGGCCGGAATCTTGAAGCATTTCCGGGTGGACAAAATGATCAAAGTCCAGGTGGCGGAAAAAGAGAGAAAAGGCCGGGAAATCTATCAGTCTCTGGATATGGCGGATTTTGCCAGAAAGCACTTTGGCATGTTTTCCGGAAAAGAAGAGACGGTGCGGATCCGATTTAAGAACTATCTGGCAGGGGTAGTCATTGACCGGTTTGGAAAAGATGTGACCCTGATAAAAGACGGAGAGGAGCATTTTACCGCCAGGGTAACGGTAGCTGTCAGTGACCAGTTCTTAGGGTGGCTCATAGCCTTTCACGGAGAGGCAAAGGTGTTGTCGCCGGATTGGGTCAGCCAGCGGATGAGGAAACTGGCGGAGCAGGTGCTTGAAAATCAGTGAACATTGCTTGACATACAGACAGATATAAAGGTAAAATGAATTATGTATAGCGTGTTTTCACACAAGGGATATAAGGCACGCAAGAAAGGAGATTATATGAAGAAAAATGCGAAGCAATGGTTGAGAAAAGCCGCCAGCGTAGGTCTGGTATTTTCTCTTGTACTGGCCAGTGTGCCCGCCGGGATCATTCCGGCCAGGGTAGTGCAGGCGGCACCCGGTAATCTGGAGACAGGCAGCATTTTGTCTGCCCAGTATGTCAAGGATCCTACAGTGTTAAAATATTACACGATCCTTGCTAATGCCCAGGAAAAGTATACAGATACAAAGGACTCAACGGTGATTGATGAATTGTCCCGTTTGACAGCATCCCAGGTCATCGACCAGTATGGATCCAACAGTGATTATACAGGATCTGTATATATGGCATATCTGAATGCTTATGCCGGAGATATCGATTTTGGCGATCTGACCATCACCAGCATGGAAGGAATCGGATGGGCCAGAAAGGCAAAGAACATAAATCTGGAGGGCTTGAAGCTGATCAGTGGTGAGATAACAGAAATTCCGGATTCAGAGTTTAATGCCTGTACCGGGCTGGAACAGATCACATTTCCGGAAACTCTGAAAAAAATCGGGAAAAATGCCTTCAGCGGCTGTACATCTTTGAAAAGTCTTTCAGTTGGAAAGGCTGCTGTTATGGGGATCAAGCTGCAGAATGTCGGTGAGATCGGAGAGGCTGCTTTTAGCGGCTGTACCAGTGTAGAAAATGTAGAACTGGGAGACAGTGAAGATAAGGTGATGGGAAGTTATGCCTTTACCGGCTGTACCAGTCTGAAGGCCATCGATATTCCGATGAAAGATGCTGACAAAATCGGTGCCAGTGCTTTCGAGGGCTGTACCAAGCTGACGGAAGTCACCTTGAAAGAGGGCATTCAATACATCAGTAGTGCTCTGTTCAAAGGATGTGCTGCTGAGGCAGAAAATGGTATGACGTTTAGAGTAAAGGGAGACAGCACTTCCAATATTCTGCCAAAGAGTGTCCAGGTAATCCGCAGCAATGCATTCCAGGAAGCAAAGCTTGACAAAATAGATCTTACTAATTGTGATAAGTTGACGGAAATTGAAGATTATGGATTTGCACTGGCAGCCATAGCTGAGATTAAACTGCCTGAAAACCTGAAAAAACTGGATGATTATGCGTTCCAGGGAGCTGTGTTTACCTCCATCGACATTCCGTCAAATTGTACCGAATGGGGTGCAAGTGTATTTTCCCAGAGCAGTCTGACAAAGATTTCTCTGCCAAAGACACTGGAAGTAATCCCACAGCGGAGTTTTCGCCAGTGTGAGTTTCTGATGGGAGATAACATCCAGATCGAAGATGGATCTAATCTGGAAACCATTGGAGAAAACGCCTTTGAAGGATGTATCCTTCTTGCGAATACAAACTTTTTGAAGGGTCTTACCAAACTGAGGGCTATTAAGGCAGGAGCCTTTCAGAAATGCTATTCTTTTTTCAAGAGGGGGACTTCTTATACCCAGGATATATATGGCTCTTACAGACTTCGTCATGGCGGAGATTACGGTCCCCTGGAGACCGTGGAACTGCCGGACTGTGTAACGGAGTTGGGAGAACAGGCCTTTGCAGACAACTACGGACTGAAGACAGTGGATCTGGGAGAAGGGATTGAGAGTATCCCGGAAAAGGCGTTTTGTAACGCCAATGCAGGAAATGTATATGGCGCAAAACTTGAAAAAGTCATTGTGTCATCTAAGCTGACTTCCATAGGAAAGTATGCATTCCAGAATCAGACCCGGCTCAACACCATCGGTTACGGTGATACAGTGAAAAATGGAACAGCCCAGTTCCCATCTACGCTGGGGGAAGTGGGAGATTATGCATTTGCAGGCTGTGCCACTGAGGCAACGGTAAACGGTTATACTGTATATCCATTTTATGTGAAGAAAGCCGGCATGTCTGACACAGAAAAAGACGGCTATGCAGAGTATGCAGTAGTAGAGGAAGATAAAAGTTCAACCAAAACCGTTTATATTGCAGAGGATGACAGAATCAGTTCTCTTGATTATGCCGGATTGCCGGAGACAGAACAGCTGCAGTATACAAAGGTGCTGGCAGTTGCAGTGCGCTGTTATTACAAGGCGGCAGATGTAGTAGAAAACAGTGTATCCGGCACGACTTATAAAGTGGCAGATGAGTATCTGGATACCACTACGGATGCTTATAAAACA
>HF998290.1:0-5415 GCA_000433735.1 Clostridium sp. CAG:167 | reverse complement strand
GGTACGACACTGGAAAAGAACAAAGACAGCAGTATGGAAAGCCAGATGTTCATGTTGACTACTTCCATACTGGGACTGCAGAGTTCGACAGCAGGCAGCGTCACATATGCCTTTGGTTTACAGAAGGTGATCCTTCCGGATTCTGTGGCTGCAAGAGGGATCGGCGCCCACGCATTTGAGAACTGCTTTAACCTTACGACAGTACGCCTGCCAAAGGGATTGAAAGAAATCAAAGAATATACTTTCAGCGGATGCGGAAAGAAATTTGCAGATAATCAGAAAGCAGATGATTTCTATGGACTCCGCACTGCCGTGATTCCGGATACAGTAACATCCATCGGTAAAAATGCTTTCAGCAAATGTTACAACCTGGTGCTGACAGATGAAAAAGGTATGGGAAGTACCTTCGGTCTCAGTGTACAGACCATTGGTGACTATGCGTTTGACAACTGTCCTTCTCTGGAGGAGATCATTTTCCCATCCAGCCTGACAACCATAGGTAATAATGCTTTCAGCAACAGTACCATAAAGGAAAAAGTACAGACTTCGGTTACCTATCAAAATACCAGTGGCAAAGAGATAAAATACTCATATTACAGAAACCGGAAACCATACGGAACTTACAGCAGTAAGACCGGTCTTACAAGCATTGATTTTGACCGTGCCATCCGTCTGGAATCCATCGGAACCAACGCATTCCAGAATACCAATGTAGTAAAGGCAGATATGAGTAAGACTAAGATCCGGAAACTGCCAACGGGAGCGTTTAGTGGATGTACTTACCTTGCCAATGTAAAAGTGTCCGATACCACAGAGGACATCGCCAGCAAGGTATTTGTAGACAATGAAGATCTGAAAAATATTAACATACCATTGGCAGCCACCTTAAACGGACAGGCTATTTATGGATCTTATGGTACTACAGCAGGCAAAGATATTAACCCGACCCTTCAGTTTGATAACAGTGCAAACACTTCTGTCACCGTACCGATCCAGGGCAGTGTAACCTTGCCGATCCGGGTACTGAACAGTGATACCCTGAATGGTGTGCCGACGGTTACATTGATCGATAATGAGGGAACTTCTCATGCACTGTACAAGGACGGCCAGTCTGTAGAAGGGGGATACAAAGGTCTGACTGTGAAGGTATCCCAGGATGAAAAAACAGGTGTTTACTCCTTTACTTTGTCAGGAACGAGTTATATCAAAGAGGCTGTGAAGGTAAGAGTAGAGTTCCAGAGTAAGTTCAGAGTACTGGAAAGCAATGGATTTATGATCAACAGCCACACTGTTGACTATGCAGTACGAGTGGTTGATATGCCGACAGAAGCAGTGGATATCTCGGCAGCAGAAGACACGGTGGTAAAAAATAAACCAACGATGTATGAAGAAACATCCGGTGGCAAGATTCTTTACATCCCATCCACCGGACAGGCAGCTACAAGCGGCATCCAGGTAAAAGCGGTCCTGACACCGTACAACACAACGGAAGGAGTAACATGGGAGTCTTCGGACCCATCCGTTGTAACGATAGGAGAACCTGTTACGAAGGATGGCGTTTCTACGGCTACCATCAAGCGGGCAGCCAATGGAAAGGCAACCATTACCGTTACTTCCGGAAGTAAAACAGATAGGCTGGATGTGTACTGTCAGACAGCAGCCAAATCTCTGAAAGTGACCACAGTAGGAGATAATCTGCCGGGAGAATTTAGCAGCGCTTCCGGTGGTACTTCCAAAGGATCACCATACATGATCAAAGCGGACAATGGAGGTAAAGATGCCATCCGTGTTACACCGGAATTTGACAGCAGTTACGACGGTGTGTCCGGTGAGAAAGTAGTATATACAAGTTCCAATCCGGACATTATCGAAGTAGATAATACAGGAAAGATCACTACCAAGGGAGCCTCAGATGAGGTAGTGACCATCACGGCTACCGCTCAGGCCAGCGGACAGAAGAAAGATTTTTTTCTGAAGGTACAAAGCGATGTGACATTATCCGTATCTACCATTACAATCTGTGGTAAGAACGGTGCCAATACCGTTGGGGCAGGAAGTACGCTGCAGATGGAAGCAGATGTGCGTCCGGCAGCCGCTACCAATAAAAAAGTAACCTGGAGTATTACCAGTGGTGCTGCATATGGATCCATTGATGAGAATGGTCTTTTGACTGCCAAGGATAAAGGATCGATCCAGATTCAGGCTGTCAGTGAGAATGGCAAGATCAAATCCAATAAATACATTGTTAAGGTGACCATGCCATCTTCTGAATTAAAGATTTATAACACCAATCCAACGGTAAAGGTTGGCAGTGAGTTAAGGATCAACAAGACAACATCCAAAACTGCCAGCACAGGCTTTATCATTTTGCCGACTAACTCGGATGACACAGTAACCTGGACCACCGACCGGCCGGATCTTGTCAATGTCAGCTACGACACATCCAAGGTAGTGATCAAGGGACTGGCAGCCGGTAAGGCAACTATTACTGGAACTACTACATCCGGTGTCAAGGCCAGTGTAGAGGTTACGGTACTGGGCCAGGGACAGAGTGCCGACGGAAGCAGTCAGAATGGCAGCGGAAACAATGGTAACGGCAGCAATGGTGCTTACAGCAACGGAAGCCAGATCCCGGCAACGGGCATCCGGATTTTTGCCAAGAAGCCGAATGCCAAAAAGATGCGGGTAGCCAAAGGCAGCAGTACGAAAGTAAAAGTAGTGCTGACACCGGCGTCTACCACCGATAAAGTTACTTATCGTTCTTTGAAAAATGCCGTGGCCACCGTCAGTGCGTCCGGTGTGATCAAAGCAAAGAAAAAAGGAACAGCTAAGATAGAGATCACCACTACATCCGGCAGACGCCAGGTAATCACCGTGATCGTATCCAAGAAAGTAAAAGCAAAAAAGGTCAAGGTAAAAGCACCTAAGACTATGAAACGAAAGAAAACAGCTACTTTGAAAGTCAGTCTGGCACCAGCTAAGTCCACTGATACGCTGTCCTTTAAGAGCAGCAAGTCATCGGTTGTAAAAGTAGACGGATACGGTGTTTTGACAGCGAAGAAAAAAGGAACAGCCAAGATTACAGTGAAGGCTTCTTCCGGTAAAAAGAAAGTGATCAAGATCAAAGTAAAATAAACGGAGGTTTGAAGGAATGTTGAATCGATTTTCCCGCACCCAGCTTATTCTGGGCAAGGAGGCAATGGAAAAACTGAAAAATGCCCATGTGGCTGTATTTGGGATCGGCGGCGTCGGAGGTTATGTCTGTGAGGCGCTGGTCCGGAGCGGGGTCGGTTCCTTCGACCTGATCGATGATGACAAGATATGCCTTACCAATCTGAACCGGCAGATCATCGCCACCACTTCCACCATAGGAAAGTACAAGGCAGATGTGATGAAGGCGCGGATGGAAGACATCAATCCCCAGGTAAAAGTACAGGTTCACAAGTGCTTTTTTCTGCCGGAAAATGCAGAGGAGTTTCCTTTTGAAGAATATGATTATATTGTAGATGCCGTGGATACGGTAACGGCCAAGATCGAGCTGGTTATGAAGGCACAGGAAAAAGGGGTGCCCATCATCAGCTGCATGGGAGCCGGCAATAAATTTGACCCGGGACAGTTTAAGGTGGCAGACCTTTACAAAACGAAAATGTGTCCGCTGGCAAAAGTAATGCGGCGGGAATTGAAAAAGCGTGGCGTAAAGAAGCTAAAAGTGGTATACTCAGAAGAAAAGCCTATGCGGCCTGTGGATGAGGAAGAGAGCAGCTGCCGCACCGACTGTGTATGTCCACCGGGATCTCAGAGAACCTGCAGTGTAAGAAGAGATATACCAGGAAGTCTGGCTTTTGTACCTTCTGTGGCAGGCCTTATGATTGCCGGAGAGGTAACGAAAGATTTGATAGAAAAGGAGACATCATTGTGAGTAAGCGTAAGAAAAAAAGAAGTATCATGGATATAGCAACTACGATCATACTGATCGTGTGTGCCATTGGATTTGTGGGCATGGTGGTAAGTATTGTATACACTAAGAACAAGGATAAAAATGACAGTACCCAGACCGCCCAGGCCACAGCCACCGGCAGTGCCGCCACAGAAGAGCCGAAGGTAGATGAAAAATACATCACCCGTTATGGCTGTGTGATCTCAGAGGGAACCCAGAGTGATGAAAGTGGCAGTGCTTTTTACCTGGAGTTAAATGAAAAGGACAAAACCTACAAGAGACTTCTGAATGCCGGTAAAGAAAGCAGTGAACTGAGCCGTGGTACCTTTACAAGAACCAAAGAAGGCATTGAGACAGTAGACAAAGACAACAACAAAGACCTTTTTTACTTTGAAGGAGATTATCTGATCTCCAGACAGGCTTTGTATCAGGGCAAGGTACCAGATCAGACCACCTTTAATAAAACATTTGTCAATGAAGTAGAAGGAGACAACAAGGTCAAGATCCAGTTTAAGAAAAACGGTAAATTTGTCCAGAGTATCGTGCGGTACAAGGCAAATCTGGACGGCAGTGACACAGATAATGCAGCTGCCGGTACTTATAAGAGGAAAGGCAAGTTCATCTACCGAACCAAGGACGATGGCAGCAAGATGATGCCTCTGTATATTTACAAAGACCGGATGTGCACCAGTTACTATAAACTTGAGAAAAAAGCAACTGCAACAGAGTAAAAGGGAGGACATGACGTTGACAGAAGTAGAAGAAATCTTAAAACAGATTAAAGAGCGTCTCACAGGAGACAAAAAGCAGGACTTAAAGTACCTGAAAGGACAGATGGAGGCTTTTCACGGACATGAGTTTGGCGGCGAGATCGCCAAAGAATGCAGCCGTTTGATGTATGACCTTTTATCAGAGGAAGAGAGAAACGAAGCGGTTGTGGAAATGGGAAAAGACCGTGTGGTAGATATCCAGATCGACGAGGATGAAGAGGAAGAAGAGGACGCACAGTATTATTCTTTCTATGAATTTTTCGAGGAGATCATGGTAAACGAGTTTGTAAAGCCGGACAAGGCAGTGCGCCGTTCCGAGATTCCTCATGCAGACATTTTCCTTAACCGAGGCATGGACCTTATGTCAGAGGGCAAGTATGAGGAGGCAAAGGAGAGCTTTGCTAATGCCAGAAAGTGGAACCCGGTGAATGCCCACATTGCTTTCTGCTATATGGACAGTCTGATCGCGCTGGATCAGTGGGATGAGGTGCATGAGACGGCACTGACTGCTATTTATTATGCGTTCCGCCCGGACACAGTGGCCAAGGGATTTGCTTATCTGGGACGGTACTTTGAACACCAGGGGGAGAAAAAGCCGGCGGCGGCCTGTTTCCACATCGCCCTGCAGTTTGAGGCGGACCAGAAAGAAGCACTGGCTTCCCTGAAAAAATCCGGCATCCATCTGAAAGAAAAAGAGATCAAAAAGAT
>HF998289.1:23789-31101 GCA_000433735.1 Clostridium sp. CAG:167 | reverse complement strand
GACGACCTGCCGCCGAGCAGGAGCGAGGGGGCAATACATATTATTCAGGAGGAATTTGCATGGGTAAAAAAAGAATGGCAGGCAGGAAGATCCTGGCGGGCGTGCTGACAGGCAGCATGATCTTTTACTGCAGCAGTTATACCACCGTGTTATCGGCTAAGTCGGCGGCAGTTGTGAAAAAAGGGTATACTATTTCCAAGAAGGCAGGCAAGTATACAAAGTCTGTAACCGTAAAGGTTAAGGCAAAGAAGGGGTATACGGTGTATTACACCACGGGAAAAAATCTTTCCGTTAAGAAAAAGATCAAGGCAAAGAAAACGAAAAGTTTTACTTTTAAGTCCACAAAGACTTTGAAAATCTACGCAGTGAAAGCAAGCAAAAAGGTTACGAAGAAGACTTTGAAAAAGGTGAAAAAAACATCCATAGCAAAGTATAAGTACACCATTGTGAAGAAAACGAAAGTGACGGCTACACCGGCCGCAACAGCCGGGCAGAATTCTACCACGGCGACGGCTGCACCAACAGCGGGAACTACGGCAGTGCCTACGGTTACTCCAGGGGGCAGCCAGTATGTAGGCGACGATGCGGCAGCGGATTATGTGGCACCGGCCAGAACAACTTATACAGCAGAAGATACAGATGTATCATCGGATGGAACCACTGAGATCACCATGGCATCGAAAGCAACCGGATCCAAAGTGCCGAAGGAGAATTATGAGATTAGCAAGAAAAATAAACTGACCATAACGGCTCCGGGAACTTATACGATCCATTCGGAAGAAGGAGCCACAACAGATGGTTTGATCGATGTGAAGTTTTCGGATGACACTATGACCGGTACCGTACATCTGATCTTAGACGGCGTACGGCTTACATCCGGCAACAATACAGCCCCGGATTCAGACACTGGTCTGATCACGATTAAAAGCAATGTGACAAAGGCTGTGATCACGGTGGCAGATGGCAGTGAAAATACACTGACTGATACCGGAGCAACCGGTGTGGATGCAGATGACAACACTTCCACAACTTATACAGCCGGCATCGTATGTAAGAAAACACCGCTGACTATTAATGGTAAAGGTACATTAAACATTACATCTACCAACGGAAATGGAATCAAGTGTACGGACGATTTGAAGATCATTGATACAACCGTGAAGGTGTCCGGTCCATCGGATGCGGCAGCAGGACATAACGGTATCACCGGTAAAACCGGTTTGTCACTGAAAAATGCAGCAGTTACCATTCATTCCAACCAGGACGGTCTGAAGACTACACTGGATGAAACAGATGTGGCAGCAGACAGTTCACTGGCAGAACTTGGCAATATGGAGATCGATGGAGGAACGATTGATATCGTTTCAGAAAATGGAGATGCTATCTCAGTTTACCGTACCTTATATCTGAATCCGACAACACTGCAGGTAACAACGAAAAATGCTGCAGCTTCCACAGCGGATGGAAGTTATAAAGGTATCAAAGCAGGTACGACTATTTATATTCCGGAGACAGCCGGCACTATTACAGCGGATACAACGGCGACCTATAGTTCATCCCGTGTACAGAGAGACAGTAACGATCCGGTAGCAGATGACAGTATTCACTGCGACGGGTACATCCGCATTGACGGCGGAATCTCGACACTTTCCTCAGGAGATGATGGTATCCACTCCGATTCAGGATTGGTTGTAAATGGCGGAACCATTGTAGTAAAAGAATCTTATGAAGGGCTTGAAAGCGGCGACATTACCGTGAATGGCGGTAATATCACAGTTACATCCAAAGACGATGGCTTTAATGCGGCAGGAGGCAGCAATAGCACGGCTTCCAGCAGTGGCAGCCAGTTCCCGGGAGACAATTTTAACAAAGGAGATTCTTCTTCCAACACCCAGTATCAGATCATTATCAATGGTGGTACGATCAATGTAAATGCAGAGGGAGATGGCATTGACTCCAACGGCAACATCTTCTTCAAGGGCGGTACCGTGATCGTCAATGGATCGACGAACGGCGGCAACGGAGCGTTGGATTATGGAGACAGTTCTGACTGTGTATGTGAGATTTCCGGCGGTACGCTGATCGCGGCAGGTGCCGTAGGGATGGATGCAGCACCAACCAGTGGTTCTTCCCAGCCGGCGGTAAATGTAAGACTTTCTTCATCTCAGAGTGCCGGAACGTATGTTGTATTGAAAGACAGCAGCGGCAATACAGTTCTCACAGCACAGCCATCCAAGACATTCCAGTCCGTAGTAATGTCCTGTGAGGCATTGAAACTGGGAAGTAGCTATACAGTTTATTATGGAAAAGATCTTTCTTCACTGACCCAGGGAGATTCCGTGACATTTACCTCGGCAAGCATGTCTACCGGCAGTAGTTCCGGAGGAGGATGGAATCCGGGCGGAAATCCAGGTGGAAACCAGGGAGGTAATCGTCCGGGCGGCCGATAGAAACCAGAAGGGATCTATGTAGGAGCCAGAAGGGATCTGTCCCTTGACTATTTTTTCATAAGGAATTAAGATAAATAAGACAGCTTGTTCTTCAGGCTGTCTTATTCTTATATAGAGGCAGGAAAACAGAGGATGTTATTGGATAAAGATATCAGAGAGCCATTATTTGAATATTTGGAAGAACAGCATGACAAAGTGAGGATCCTGGAAGAAAAGACCATGGGACGCTCCCGGGCCGATGTGGTGATGGTGCTGGAAGAGGAAGTGGTAGGCGTGGAGATCAAAAGTGACGCCGATACTTACGCCAGACTCAGCAGACAGGTAAAGGACTACGACCGTTTTTTTGACCGGAATCTGGTGGTGGTTGGAACCAGCCATGCTCACCATGTGGCAGAGCACATACCCGATTACTGGGGGATCATTACCGTGGAAGAACAGGGGGAAAACTGCGACTTTTATATGCTGCGGGAGGCTCTGGAAAATCCGAAGAAAAAAATGATTCACAAGATCCGCCTTCTCTGGCGGCCGGAGTTGGCCCATATCCAGGAAATCAATGGCATGCCGGCGTATAAGCAGAAAAGCAAGGATTTTGTGCAAAAGAAGATACTGGAGAAAATCCCGGAAGAAGTGCTGCAAAAGCAGATCAGTGATGAATTGTTCGAGAGGGATTATACGACCATACAGGAGACGATAAGGAAGTTTAAGAGGTAAGGGAGGAACTATTCCAGCTCCTACAAAAAAATTAAGAGAAATAGAAACCGCAGGTTAAAAATGCCTGCGGTTTTATGATGTTATGAATTTATGCAAAATATCGTCTATCGTCATAGGAAGGATTGCTATAAATAGGGACGAAGAGCCTTCAGCAGTTTCTCTTCCGTACTTATAATATCTTTAGTCAAATGAATGATCTCTTTGTCTGCCGCCGGGTACTGGTTCAGGTAGCGGTAAAGGGATTTGATTCCCATATTGCACCCATCTGTAATAAGATCCGCCACAGCGGCATCCGGATCATCACCCATGGTTTTGAATTCCGTTTTAAATTTGGACATGGCTTTGGCCAGAGCCGCTGGTTCTTTTCCTTCATCATGATATTTTTCTAGTATTTCATGTGTCTTGTTCCCCAGTTTGCAGTGAATATCGTGGCTGTCTTTCAAAACCCCGGACAATCCGCCACTTTGAACATGTTCCAGTACATCCTCGATGGAGGCTGTGCCCATTTTGATGCCGGCATTACATTCCTGGAGCAATTTGACAGAATCGTCTTCCATGTGTTCTTGTTCCATTTTGAGAACCTCCTTTTTTATTAGGGTGGCAAAAAAAGGGGGAAATATGCGGAAATGTTGGGATATATGATTTGGATATTTCTAAGATAGATTCGCTTTAAAAAAGTAAGGGTAGATGGTAGAATATGGATCTTTGTAGAAATTACTAAAATGAAAATATGTAAATTACAAAAATAAAAGTTGCAAAATTACTAAAATGAAAATGCCGAAATTACTAAAATAAAACCACTGAAATTACTAAAATGAACTTGCATAATTAAGAAATGAAATGGTATACTGATAGGGAAAGGAGTGTGCTGTATATGGAGTATATCAGGAGAGTGTTGGATGATGTTATTGATAGAAAGGCTGAGGCATTTAATGCCATAAGCATAACAGGTCCCAAGGGATGTGGAAAAACTCGAACGGCTAAGGAACGATGCAAAACAGTGATTGAATTTCAAGATGAGGACAAAAGAGATGGGTATATTGCTGTGGCAGAGACTGCACCCAGACTGTTTTTGAAAAACCCAGGACCTATTTTATTTGATGAGTGGCAAGATGCACCGAAAATCTGGGGAACGATAAGAAAAGCATGTGATGATAATCCAGAAAGTGTAGGGGAGTATTATTTAACAGGCTCAACAAGTAAAAAGATTAATACTCCGCACACCGGGACCGGCAGAATAACAGAGGTAACCATGTATCCTATGACTTTATTTGAAACAGGAGAATCAAATGGAACGGTATCGTTATCACGGATTCTTGAAGACGCTGATTATGATATAGACGGTATGATATCCGGATGCGACCTGGAATCTCTTTTCTTTGCTGCATGTAGAGGTGGCTGGCCAAGGTGTATGGCGTTGAAAAAAGATATGGCAAAGCTTGAAATTGCTAAAGATTATTATAAACAAATTTACAGGAAAGATATCTCAGCAATTGATGGAATAAATAGAAACCCGGAATGGACGCGGGCATTATTGTGGTCTTATGCACGAAATATGGCAACCACAGCAAAGAAGAAAAATATATTTGCAGATGTAAAGGCTACACAAAATGTCACAGATGCTACCCTTTTCTCATATGTAGATGCATTAGAAAATTTATTTGTAGTTCGGGATATTGATGCGTGGACGCCACACCTTAGATCAAAATCAGCTATTCGGTCAGCTAAAAAACATATATTTGTAGATCCTTCTATTGGACTTGCAGCACTGGGAATAGGCCCTGATTATTTCATTAACGATTTAGATTTGTTTGGACATGTTTTTGAGAATATGGTCTTAAGGGATTTGCTTGTTTATGCGGAAAAACACAATGCAAGGATATTGCATTATACAGATAATATGGGGGTGGAAGCAGATGCTGTCTATCAGATGGCAGATGGTCGATATGCCCTTATAGAAATAAAAACCGGAATGAATAAAATACCAGAAGCGGAAAAGTCATTGTTAAGATTTAACGATGTGATAGAAAATTATAATGACAGGGCATTGCAAAATGAGGCTCATCCTCGTGATATATATAGGAAACCTTCAGCATTAATTGTGATATGTGCCAATGCTAATATGGCTTATACAACAGATTCTGGGTTGAAAATAGTACCGATTGGGTGTTTGAGGGATTAAACGATTCCCATTTGACTTTTCCCCTTTCCAGTGCTATGATTCCTTACAAACGAACATTTACACACATTTTTTACAAAGGAGGAATCATTATGGCATGTTTTATGGTACCGGCAACGGAAGCAATCGTAACAACAGTAATGACAAAGGTAGTTGAGAAGAAGGAAAAGAAAGCAATGGAGAAGGATCCTCAGCAGATTTTCGCAGGGGAAAGCACCCATGTTTCATTTTCCCACAAAATGAAGTGGTTAGACCGGATGCTGTGGGGCGGCAGTGCTCTTCTGGCATTTGAACATTTGTGGCACGGAGAATTGTCTCTGGTATTTCCGTTTTTGACAGCGGCAAACAGCGAGGCGGGACTAAATGCCATGTTTCAGGAGATGGCAACCACAGGAGTCGGTATGGCTGTGCTGGTAACCCTTGTCTGGGGCGGCATGGTGGCAGTTACCAGATATTGGGAGAAACATCCCCTTGGCAAAAAAGTGTTGCAAAAAACATCCAGACACGGAAGAGAGGGGAAATAAGATATGACATTACTATGCTCTACTCTGGCGGCTGTTATTACCACCGTAGTCTGGTATCTCTGCCCTCAACGTGACAGTATGCGACTTGGAACTCTGAGTTTGATGTACTGGGGCGCATCTCTTATGTGGATTGTAGATGCGGTAACGGAGTATCTGCAGGAAGGGGCAGCGTATTTTCAGCCTGCTGCAAAGGATATGTTAAACGATACTTTTTTAGGGGTGTCCGTAGTGGTTTTCGGACTGGTGATCTGGATCGTGATGATCCTTGTCCAGGATCCTAAAGGTATTCTCCGCAAAAAAATACAATAATACAAAGCAGGTTCGGATGATAAAAAGTCCGGACCTGTTTTTTTGAAACTTTTTCTCAAAACCCTCTTGACTTTTGCCCTACACAAAGGAATAACATATCAGACAAGTAATAAAAACAAACTCAAAGGTGAGTCCACAGAGCACAGTGGGCTCATTTTTGTTTAAAGGAGTGTGACAGGCATGGAAAATTTTATCTATTCAATTCCTACAAAAATCGCTTTTGGAAAAGGACAGGTGGAACGACTACCGGCCATGGTCCGGGAGTTTGGGAAAAAAGTCCTATTGGTATATGGCGGGGGAAGCATTAAGAGGACCGGTATCTACGGCACTGTGACAGAACTTCTGAAAGAAAATGGCATTGAATATGAAGAACTGTCCGGTGTGGAGCCAAACCCGAGACTTTCCACCGTAAAAAGAGGCGTGGCGTTGTGCCAACAGACGCAAGTGGATGTAATCTTACCTATCGGCGGAGGCAGCGCCATTGACTGTGCAAAGGCCATTGCCGCAGGAACTTGTTATGATGGAGATCCATGGGATCTGGTGTTAGATAATGACAAGATCAAAGAGGCATTGCCCATCATCGCCATCCTTACTTTATCGGCCACCGGCTCTGAGATGGACACATTCGCCGTGATCACAAACGATGAGACGCAAGATAAAATGGATCTGGACAGTCCGGTGTTGTTCCCGAAATATTCGGTGTTAGATCCAACTTATACATTTTCCGTGCCGGCCTATCAGACGGCGTCCGGCACAGCGGACATTATGTCCCATGTTTTTGAGGTTTATCTCAATGGCAACAAACCGCTGCAAGTGCAGAAAGGTATGATGGAAAGCATCCTGAAAACCTGTATCCAATATGGACCGTACTGCTGTCAGAATCCGGAGGATTACGAAGGAAGAGCCAATCTTATGTGGGCTTCCAGCTGGGCCATTAACGGATTTATCACCAGCGGCGTAGGAGCACCGTGGCCGTGCCACGCAATGGAGCATCAGCTCAGTGCCTATTATGATGTGACCCATGGACACGGCCTGGCAATTTTGACACCGGTGTGGATGGAATACATTCTGAATGAGAAAACAGTGGATATGTTCGCTGATTACGGTGTCCGGGGCTTCGGACTGGATCCTCCGCATCC
>HF998289.1:23495-23766 GCA_000433735.1 Clostridium sp. CAG:167 | reverse complement strand
GATGGAAACGGCGGAAAAAGCCATTGCCGCTACGAAAAAAGTCTTTGATGATATGGGACTTTCGGATACCCTTCGCAGTATCGGCATCACGGAAAAAGACAAGTTCCGGGAAATGGCGGAAAAGGCGGTGGCCGGTGGACTGGAATTCTGCCAGGTGCCATTGACGGTAGAAGATGTCATAGCAATTTATGAAAAATGCTTTTAACAGGTGGTTTTCGTGCAAGATAGAAAATTAAATATAGACTATGGAATGATCCAAGGGTGTTACTGG
>HF998289.1:3780-23438 GCA_000433735.1 Clostridium sp. CAG:167 | reverse complement strand
TGTGTAGGAAGCGGATGGATGATGTCAAATCAAAAGAAAAGGAGATAGAATTATGAGTGAAAAAACAAAAGTAGAATTTTTATATTTAAGTGAAGAAGATATGATTGAAGCTGGTGTTCTGGATGCAGGCAAATGTGTAGATGTAATGGGCGAGGTAGTTTCCCTTCTCAGCAAAGGGGATTACCTGATGGGCGGCAAGGACCGCAATGCCCACGGCATTATGCTGAATTTTCCATTGGAATCCGATATTGAGGATTTTCCATTGAATGATTCCAGAGACCGCCGTTTCATGGCAATGCCTGCTTATCTGGGAGGAAGATTTCACCTGGCCGGCCAGAAGTGGTATGGATCTAACGGCCGGAATGTGCAGAAGGGACTGCCGCGTTCCATCTTGATGGTGACTTTGAATGATGTAGAGACCGGACAGCCGCTGGCTTATATGTCGGCCAATCTGCTCAGTGCCATGCGTACCGGAGCAATGCCTGGACTGGCAGCCAAATATCTTACTGCCAGCAAAACACCGGAAGTAGTATCACTGATCGGACCGGGTGTGGTAAATAAAACCTGTCTTATGGCTTACATGGCATTGTATCCATCCATTCATACCGTAAAGATCAAAGGCAGCACACCGACATCCAAGACAGCTCAGAGCATGAAGGAATTTATCGAAAAAGAGTTTCCATCCATTAAAAATATTGAGATCTGTGCCACATTGGAAGAGGCTGTAAAAGAGGCAGATATTGTCAGTGAGGCGGTATCCGTAGAGAAAAAAGATATTCCGGTCTTTCAGCCGGAATGGTTCAAAAAAGGTGCGCTGGTGATCACATCCGGCTCCATGCATCTGGATCGCGATTTTATGAACCATTCGGTTACAAAAGTGGTGGATAACTATGGAATGTACGAGCAGTATCTGGAAGATATGACCGAGGAAGACAAATATGATAAAGAAACCGGCAAGAAAAATACGCCGTGGTGTCCAGGCTGTGTATGGGCAGAAGATGTGATGGCAGGCCGCATGGAAAAGGAAAGTATCCAGACGCTGGGCGGTATTGTACGAGGTATTGAGCCGGGCAGGACATCCGAGGATGAACTGATCATTGTGAATGTAGGCGGTATGCCGATCCTGGATGTAGGCTGGGGCTATGAGTGTTATAAAACCGCATTAGAGAGAGGCATCGGAACCAAATTGAAAGTTTGGGATACCCCATTTCTGGCCTAAAGAGGACTATACATATTTACATAAGGAGGAAACGGTTATGGATCGAATTAAAGAACATCCGATTCTGGGGGCATCCCCGGAAGGGAAAATGGTATCCTTTACCTTTGATGGCAAAGAGTTGGAAGGAATCGAGGGTGAACCCATTGCAGCTGCCTTGAAAGCAGCGGATGTAATGGTACATCGTTATACGAAAAAGAGACACGAACCAAGAGGTATCTTTTGCGCCATTGGAAGATGCACCGATTGTGTCATGATCGTAAATGGCAGACCCAATGTAAGAACCTGTATTACACCTCTGGAAGAGGGCATGGAAGTAAAGACGCAGTACGGTGTGTCGGACACACCGGAAGCGGAGTAAGAAGGGGGACATACCAATGAAAATGGAACGATATGATTTAGTGATTGTAGGAGCCGGACCAGCGGGGCTTTCTGCAGCAGTAGAGGCGGCTAAGACCGGCATGAGGGTAATTGTATTTGATGAAAATGCAAAACCCGGCGGACAGCTTTTCAAACAGATACATAAGTTTTTTGGATCCAAAGAGCATAAAGCAAAGATTCGTGGATTTAAGATTGGAGAAGAATTATTGCAGGAAGCCAGTGACCTGGGTGTTACGGTACAGTTAAATGCCACGGTAGTAGGTTTGTATGACGAAAAAGAGATCACGGTGAAGATTGAGGATGAGATACGCCATGTAAAGGGCGATACGATCCTGATTGCCACGGGAGCCAGTGAAAATATGGTTACATTCCGGGGCTGGACAAAGCCGGGCGTCATTGGTGCCGGAGCGGCGCAGACCATGATGAACCTGCATCATGTAAAGCCAGGCAACCGGATACTGATGCTTGGTTCAGGAAATGTAGGACTGGTAGTAAGTTATCAGCTGATGCAGGCAGGCTGTGAGGTAGTGGCTGTCGTAGATGCCGCACCCCGGATTGGTGGATATGGTGTCCATGCGGCTAAATTAACCCGTATGGGAGTACCGTTTTACCTGTCCCACACCATTGTGGAGGCTGAGGGAGAAAAAGAAGTAACCGGTGTTACGATTGGAGAAGTAGGACCGGACTGGAAAGTAAAACCGGGGACCGAGAAGCATTTTGACGTAGATATTGTATGCCTGGCAGTGGGCCTGTCCCCGATGTCCCAGCTTCTTAAGAGCGCCGGCTGTGAGATGATCGAGGATCCGAAAAAAGGCGGCGTGGTGCCAAAATGTGATGAATATGGAGAGACATCCATTCCAGGTATTTTCGTAGCAGGAGATGTATCGGGCATTGAAGAAGCAAGTTCTGCCATGATTGAAGGAAGGATCGCCGGATATGCGGCAGCAGAACATCTGGGATTCCTTGACAGTGAAGAGAAGAAAAAACGGTCGGAAGCCAGTGAGAAAGCACTGGACAGCCTCCGTCAGGGTATGTTTGCTCCAAAGAACCGTGGAAAACTCATTGAGAAAACGGAGGAAGGCATTCCGGTTTCTATGAACCTTTTGAAAAAAGGGTTTGTCAGTGACGACGAGATTGGACAGTATCCGGGGGTAACCCATGCGGTAGGAATCCATCCGGTTATGGAATGTACTCAGAATATCCCTTGTAACCCTTGTCAGGATGCCTGTCCGAAAGGATGTATCAGCATTGGAGAAAATATTACTTCCCTGCCAGTGGTGGTACCGGGATCCCAGTGTATCGGATGCGGTATGTGTGTAGCAGCCTGTTCCGGCCAGGCCATCTTTTTGGTGGATGAGGATACGGGAGATGGTTTTGCTACGGTCACTCTTCCGTACGAGTTTCTTCCTCTCCCACAGAAAGGGGATAAAGGAAAGGGACTGGATCGCAGTGGCAAAGAAGTGTGTGAAGCAAAAGTAGTAGAAGTTCGCAGTGCCAAAGCTTTTGACCATACCAATCTGCTTACGATGAAGGTACCAAAAGAAATGGCTATGACGGCCCGGTTTTTCCGTGCTATATAGAAAGGGAGGCATTACCATGACAGTTATGAATGACAGATCTGTGGATATAGGACCTTTTGTTCCACAGGAGGATGACGATATTTTGATCTGCCGCTGTGAGGAAATTTCCAAAGGAGAGATTCGTCAGGCGGTTCATGATGGAATCCGTACTATGGAGGAAATGCGCAGATATCTCCGCAATGGTATGGGGCTTTGCCAGGGACAGACCTGCGGTAAATTAGTAAAAGGCATTATTGCCAGAGAACTGGGCGTGAACATGACGGCATTAGAACCCTCTACTTCCCGCTCACCAATTCGTCCGGTTGAGATGAAAATCTATGGAAAGGATGGAGGTAATGTGTGATGAAAACGACAGCAGAAGTAATTATCGTTGGCGGCGGTGGCGTAGGAAATGCGGCTGCCTATTATCTGGCGAAAAGAGGGGTGGAAGTCATTGTTCTGGAGGGCAGTGACAGTATCGGGCATGGAGGATCCAGCCGGAATGGCGGTGGTGTCAGACAGTCTGGACGAGATGTAAGAGAACTGCCATATGCGATTTATGGTATTAAAAATATATGGCCTACTTTATCCGAGGAACTGGGCGTGGATGTGGAATATGTCCGGAAAGGCAACCTGCGTCTGGGACTGAATGAGGACCACATTAAGATTTTGGAAGGCCTGACAGCCAATGCCCAGGGACTGGGACTGGATGTGACCATGGTATCGGCAGAGGAAGTAAAGGATATCTGCCCGCATTTGTCCGATCAGGTTGTGGGAGCCAGCTGGTGTCCTACGGATGGACATGCCAATCCAATGAAAACTACCCTGGCCTACTTTAAGAGAGCCAGAGAGTTAGGCGTTACTTTTATCTCTGGGGCAAAAGTAACAGCCATCAAAAAGATCCGTGGAAAAGCAAGACAGGTTGTGGTGGAAGATGGAACCATCTTTGAAGGGGAACACATTATCCTGGCAGCCGGTTATGAAAGCCGTTTTGTTGCCGATTCGGTAGGGATCAATATTCCAATGTATCCTTATTTTGGCTCAGCGATCGTTACGGAGGCACAGCCAAAGATGTTTGATATTATGTTAGGTGTGGCGACGGCTGAAATCTATGGCCACCAGTGTGCCCATGGTTCTTTTGTATTCGGAAGCGGAACTGGTCTGGAACCTACCAAAAAGCCGGATATGGATGATCTGAAACTTATGTCTTTAGAGGGTTCAGCTAACTGCCGCGGCATTATGAAGTATGTACCGAAGTTAAAAGACGCTAAAATTGTCCGTACCTGGGGCGGCTGGATGGATATGACGCCGGATGGTGTGCCGGTGATCAGTCCGGTGGAAGAAGTGCCTGGTCTGATCATTGCTTGTGGTATGTGCGGACATGGATTTGGTACGGCACCGGCTGTCGGCTATATGCTGTCACAGATGGTAGTCGGCGAGAAAACAGTATGTGATCTCATGCCGCTTCGTTATGACCGATTTAAGAGTTCTTTATGATGAAAGGGAAAATGACATCCGGATTCCCTTGGAGGCTGATCTTAGTCTTTTCACTGCCAATTTTGCTCAGTGGGCTTTTACAGCAGTGCTATAATATAGCAGATACCATGATCGTTGGACGCTTCCTGAAACTGGAAGCGCTGACGGGCATGGGTGCCACTTGGGCTTTAAATTATATTATTATTGCTTTTTGCCAGGGAGCAGGAATGGGAATTGGAATCCCTGTCTCTCAGCAGTATGGTGCCGGAAGGGACAAGGAACTCCGGCGCTTTTTTTATAATGGCATGTATGTGGCGATGGTGCTGGCGGTGTTCATGACAGGTTTCAGCGTGGGATTCTGCCGTTTTATGCTGGTTTTGACAAAGACAGCACCATCTGTGTTAAATTATGCCTATGATTATATCGTGGTTATTTTTGCCGGAATTCCTTTTACCATTTTATTTAATGCCTGCTTTGGCATCCTCATGGCCTTTGGCAACAGTAAACTGCCATCGGTTGTCATGGGGATCTCTACCGTTTTTAATGTAGGACTGGATCTTTTGTTTATCCTTATTCTGGATATGGGAGTAGCGGGGGCGGCACTGGCTACTGTGCTTTCAGAGGGGGGAGCCGGCATATTCTGTTTTGTGTGGCTGTTAAAAAAGTATCCTATTTTGCGGCCGGAAGAAGATGAAAAAAGACTGCGGTTATCTTATATGGGGAAAGTAGTATTTATGAGTGTTCCCATGGGACTGCAATATTCGGTTACTGCGATTGGCACTGTGATCCTTCAGACCAGCATCAATGAACTGGGCGAAGTGGCAGTGGCTGCTTACAGCATAGGAAGCAAGGTTAAGAGTTTATTTTTCTGTCCGCTGAATGCCATGGGAAGTGCCCTGGCAACTTTCACGGGACAAAATTACGGTTATGGAGATATGAAGCGAGTGCGCCGGGGAATCCGTTCAACCATTGTAATGGGTGTGCTGTACTGCATCTTGGTGATTGCAGTTGCCATGACTGCCAGCACAGTTCTGGCAGGTTTGTTTGTGGATGCGTCTGAGAGCCGGGCAGGGGAAGTGATTGCCTGTACAGCCCAGTTTATACGCTATATCGGGGTGTTTATGTTGCTGCTGGCAGTGCTTTTTCCGGTGCGCTATGCCGTACAGGGAATGGGACACGGAGATAAATCGTTGTTCTCGGGCATGGCAGAAATGGCAGCACGAATCGCCATGAGTCTCTGGGTAGTGCCGGTGTATGGTTTTACGGCGGTATGTATCAGCGAGGGAGTAACTTTTCTGGCGGGGATTTTGGTGATCGTGCCTATAGCATGGAGGATTTCGAGGTGAAATCTTGCTGAATAGGAGAAGGTATGTGTATCATGAGCTGGTTTATAAAAATGTCAAAATGGGGCAAAACAACACTATAACGAATGAAATATAAACTTGACACAAGAAAAAAAATAAGTTAAAATAGTTTAAAAATATGACAAACTAGTTCGTGCGCAAACTAAAATGCAAGAGGTGAGAAATGAATCTATATTTTAAATTGCTGAAAATGCCCGTATTCAATGTTGAGGATGTAAATAAGTATTATAACAACATGGATAGTGCGCGTTCCGCGATCAAGCGTTTAATGAAGGAAAAAATGGTTGTAAAGATACGGAACAATATGTATACCTGTGTAAGTGGTGAAACAGGCCTGCCAGTAGCAGATAGGTTTCAAATTGCATGCAGCATTACACCGACTGCGTATATTTCCCACCATACAGCGATGGAATATTACGGCATAACAGATCAGGTTTTCTATGAAGTATATGTCTCATCAGAAACATTTTTTCGTGATTTTGAATTTAATGGACATAACTATCATTATGTGGCGTCAAAAGGAAATGATGGTGTTGATGAGCCTGCGTTTAGCGGTGGGGTTCGGGTAACGACACCAGAACGCACCGTGATAGATAGTATTAAAGATATGGATAAAATCGCCGGGATGGAGGAGGTTATAGAGGATATTTCGTGTATGAAGAAGGTACAGGAGAGAAGAGTGCTGAGTTATTTGGAACATATTAGCAATCAGTTTTTATACCAAAAAACGGGATTTTTGCTTTCTGAACAGAGAGAGCAGCTTGGGTTATCGGATAATTTTTTTAAAGAATGTCAGAGTAAAATTGGTAAGAGCAAGCGGTATTTGTCACGGGATTTTTCCAGTGGAGTGTATGATAATCAGTGGAAACTTGTGGTCCCACGTTATTTAAGCGTGAAGAATGGGGGGATAGAGGACGACAAAATATAATAAAGCTGACATAGGAAGAGCAGCAGCACAATATGGATTTGTTCGGGACACATTTGAAAAGGTACTGAGATTAAAAGAAATATTAGAATATTTTAATACGCAGGAATATCTGGCCGCACATTTGATACTTAAAGGTGGAACGGCAATTAATTTTACTGTGTTTAATCTGCCAAGATTATCTGTTGACATTGATATGGATTATACGCCAAATGATAGTAGAGATAATATGCTGGTCGCCAGAAAACAGATTACGGGGATGATCAGAGAATATATGGAAGGGGAAGGATATTCGTTATCCAGAGCTTCAAGATTTAGTCATAGTTTGGATGCATTCTACTATAATTACTTAAATGCTGGTGGTAATAAGGATATAATCAAAATAGAGTTGAACTATTCGCTTAGGGCACATATTTATGAGGCTTCACACCGGAGTATATTAAATGATGCATTTAAAAGTGATATTAAAATAAGAACTGTGGCACCGATAGAAATATTTGCTGCAAAAGGTAATGCGTTAATTAGTCGTGCGGCAACTCGAGATTTATATGATTGGGGAAATATGATGGAGCAGAAGTTATTTGAAGGAGAACGAGATTTATTTCGCAAATGCTTTGCTTTTTATACAACAATATCCGCAGATAAAAATCGGATTAATCGTGGGTTTGATACATCGGCGATTGACACACTTGATTTTATGAAGATACGGCGCGATTTGTTTCCTGTGATAAAAAAGAAAAATGACTTTTGTTTAGAGGAAAGAAAACGCCAAGCTAAGCAGTACATCAGTAATCTGATGCAATTAACAGAAAAAGAGAATGAATATATGGATAGATTCATGGCAAAGGAATACTGTCCAGAATTATTATTTGATGATGAAAAAATAATAGCAAGGATTTGTAGACATCCAATGGCAATATGGAAATGCAGCAAACAGCCATAAATCCCTTTATATCTCCCGGATCACCCGGCAGGGATTTCCGGCTGCCAGACTGTGATCTGGAATATCACGAGTTACCACGCTTCCGGCGCCGATGACGCAGCCATTACCGATGGTAACACCGCCGATGACGGTTACATTGCCGCCAAACCAGCAGTTATCGCCGATCCGAATTGGCTTTCCGTATTCCAGGTTATACACCTGTCCCCGGTCATCCACCTGGGCATTCCGTTCTTTGTAGTCCAGGGGATGCATAGGAGTCAGGAGAGAAATATTGGGCCCGAAGAACACATCGTGGCCGATGGTGACGGGACAAACATCCATAATGGTGAGATTATAATTGGCAAAGAAATTTTTGCCGGCATGGATGTTAATGCCATAGTCAACTTGAAGGGGACCTTGTATGAAAGAGCCTTCTCCCAGATCCGGGATCAATGTCTGAAGCAGTTCCCGGCGTCTTTTTCCCGTTGGTGCCACCTGATTTTCGGAAGGTTCATTAAAAGTAGCATCCAGGTCTTCTGTGTTGAAAAGACGGCAGTACTTCCTGGCCAGAAGCCGGCGATCGACCAAAGCTTTGTCAGAAGAATTGTACATGGCACCTGAGATCATTTTTTCGTACTCTGTCATAAAAGGGTCCCTCCTTGGCTGTTTATAAAGAATACTTTATTTTCCTACCTTTTTATTGTAGGACAGGATAGAGAGAAATTCCCGCAGGATTTCGTTGGCTACTACCTGGGTCTGACCGGTTGGGTCATAGGCTGGAGCAACTTCCACCAGATCCATGGCAACGATGTTCAGTCTGGTCAGTCCCTCTCTGAGGATCTGCAGTGCCTCAGCTGTTGTGAAACCGCCTACGATAGGAGTTCCGGTACCAGGAGCTACGGCAGGATCCAGAAAATCAATATCAAATGTAACAAACACCGGTGTGTCACCTACGACTTCGCGGATCCGCTTAGCACAGGCTGACATTCCCATCTCATGGAGTTCATTACCAAAGATGATCTGCATACCGTGTTCCAGAGCAAAATCATGGTCTTCCAGTGTACCAAAACCACCGCGCATACCGATCTGGATGGCATGATCCATATCGATGCAGTCATGCTGGATGGCCAGACGGAAAGGAGTACCATGGTTGATGAGGGTATTGCCGTTTTCATCCGGCCAGTCCCATGTATCGGTATGAGAATCAAAGTGTACAAACGCAACTTTACCAAACTTTCTTTTTAAAGCCAGAAGTTCCGGATAAGACAAAGTGTGGTCACCGCCTACACCGATAGTTTTCACACCTTTTTCCAGCAGTTCGTATAACTGATTCTCCACGGCGTCCATATCCCGATCTACATAACTCAAAGGAATAGCAAAGTCACCGGTATCTACGGCTTTAAAATCATCAAAGATATTAATATCCAGTTCTTCATGGTATGGTTTACACTGTCCATACTGACGGATTCCTTCCGGGCCGAAACGGCATCCGGTACGGTTGGTAGTGGAAATATCAAAAGGCATGCCGTATAATGCTACATCAGCATCCTTTGCATCTTTGTCATAAGGGAGACCTAATAAAGTATGAATACCTGAATATACAGGACCTGCGTTATATATACTGCTCATATTAATTACCTCCATTCATTTTCTTTTTAGCCAGAGAACATACAACATCTGTTAAAATACCATCGGCTGCCTGTGAGGTGATCTCACCGCTGTCAAACATATAAGTCAGATTTACCAGATCAAAAGATTTCATCTGGATGGCAGGAATGATATCCCGCAGGATTGTACGAAGATCGTAGGTAGTAAAACCGCCGATTTTAGGGTTGTCCACGGCCGGTGCATTGGTCGGATCCAAAAATCCCATATCCAGGGAAATGATACAAGGAAGATCGGAAACCGTTTCTTTTATGATGGTACAGATTTCTTCCAGCGTCATTTTGTGCATCTCATAAGCACTGAGAAGTTTCATGCCCTGCTCAAGGAACAAAGTGCTTTCTTCCTTGGAGTTGTAACCACCTCTTACACCTAACTGGATGGAGTGGGAAACATTGATCAGATCTTCTTTCACGGCATTTAAAATCACATTGCCGTCGTCTACAAAACTGCCATGTTCGGTAACACTTCGGTCATTGGTAAGATGAATGAGAGCCATTTTGCCATAAGCAGATTTTAAAGCTCTTAATTCGCCCAGAGTGACTAACTGGCCTCCGCCTAAGACAAGGCCGGTGACGCCGGCGTCATAAATTACTTTCAAACCGGTTTCAATGGCTGTCAGAGATGGGGTAGTATAACCATTTTTAACGGCAATTTCCCCCAGATCAGTTCCCTGTACATCTTCGCCAAGGACTTCCAGGTTGGTATTCCAGCCGTAGCCATTGCTAAAAGAAGCAAAGGAGCGGATTGCCATAGGGGCGAAACGTGCACCGCAGCGGTTGGCGGCAGCGGTATCAAAAGGAACACCCACTACTGCGTAGTCAACATCTTTCAGATCTTTGCGAAAAGCTATATTGTGAAATGTATGGAGGCCGGAAAAGACCGCCATGTCTTTATCGAATACTTCGTTCATAATTCATTTCCTCCTTATCATTTGGTATCAGCGTGATATCCCTTGTAGTCTGTGATGCCCTCTTTTTTGCAGGCGATCAGTGACATAAATTCAAAGGCTACACGGGCAGCTGCCATACAGGTGATCTCTGCATTATCATAAGTTGGGTTGACACAAACCAGATCACACCCCTTAATGTTTAAGCCCAGGAGACCTTTGCGGATCATCTCAAAAGCTTCCCAGGTCGTGAAACCGCCACCTTCCGGTGTACCGGTTCCCGGTGCATAAGCCGGATCCAGAAAATCAATATCGAAAGTAATAAAGACAGGAGCGTCTCCTACTTTTTTGCGGATGGCTTTGGCAACACCATCAATGCCGAGATTATGAGCCTGAGTAGCGGTAAGCATATCCATACCGGATGAGTGGGCAAAGTCGTGGGTCGTTTTTTCAGGAACCAGACCACGCATACCAATCTGAATGGAATGTTCTGTATCTACGCAGCCGTGTGTAATAGCGTCGTAAAAAGGAGTTCCGTGATCGAAAGGAGCATCGGCGTCCATTGGATGGTAGCCGGTGTCAGAATGAGAATCAAAATGAACAATGGCCAGTTTGCCATAGATTTCTTTGTAACCCATTAATTCGGGAAAGGCCATAGAGTGGTCTCCACCTAATGTGATCGGGACGGCACCGGTTTTGGCAAAATCAGCAATATGCTGTGAAATGGAATCAAAAGATTCTTTTGTATTTCCATTTTCTACCGGGATATCACCCCAGTCAATGGCATTCAATACACTGGTGGTGGCTACATTCAGATCCGGGCTGCAAGTATTTCCCAGATAAGCAGCACGGATGCCGGTAGGACCTAAGCGGGTTCCCGGTCTGGCCGTTGTCAGTGTATCAAAAGGAAGGCCGGCAACGATGACATCCAAGTCATCGGAAAGTTCCTTTGAGTAAGGAAGCTTTGAAAAAGTACGGATGCCGTATCCGTCAAATCCAGTGTCGTAACTGCCATATTCGCCACTAGAATTTCGTTTTCCATCTTCTGCTAAAATATTTGACATAACATTTCCTCCTTTGTAAATCAGAATGAAAATCATTGATTTACTAGGAAGAATAAGCCTTTGGGTTACACAAATGTCAAGAGTTTTTGATAAAAAATTTTAAAGAGGTTTTACCGGAACCTGAATGGTGAAAGCAAATTCATCCTTTTCAGCGGCAATGGTAAGATCCACCGGAAAAAAGATCAGAGGGGATCCGGCCATGACAAGTTTCTGTTCCTTAATATAGGAAAGCAGGATAGAAAAAGCTCTTTCCTGGTTTGGCCAGCCGTCGTAACTGGTAATTGAAGCATAGGTGCCGGCAGGGAATTCATGATAATAAGGTTTGTTCTTTGGTTTTTTTACAAAAATAAAGGTAGTCCAGCGGCGCAAAAGAGCAGGGGGCTCTTCCTGATAAAAAGGAATGGCTCCTACCCGGTCCGAAGCCAAGATAGGGCTGATCTCATGCAGCATAGATTCCAGTTCGCTGTAGGAAAATCCCATATCTTCATCCGTTGCTACCTCGTCTCCTTTGGAAAGGTAATATCTGGCAGGGTATTCTGTTAAGGAAGGAGTCAGGGCAGCAGATCGGGGCGGAAGAGATTCCACAAAGCGTATTTTTTCTGCCAGACTGGCTTCTTTCTTTTTTAAGACCAGAAGTTCTTTGTGAAGTTCTTCATATCGGTGTTTCAAAATTTCCAGGGAATGATCTACACTGCGGTTGTGAAAAAATTCTTTAATCTCTTCCAGAGAAAAATCTAACTGGCGCAATTCTTTAATGGTGCCAAGCTGTTCATATTGGAGAATCGAATAATAACGGTAGTTTGTTTCCGGGTCAATGTATACCGGAGAAAAAAGCCCAATGCGGTCATAATGTCGTAATGTTTCTGTTGTCAGCCCTCTTAATTTTGCCAGTTGGGAAATCGATAAAAGATCTTTCATATGTACCTGTCCTTTCCTAAATGATGTTTTTTTTCAATTATAGAGATTAGCACAGGAAGAGAAAAAAGTAAAATAAATTTAAAATTAACCGTTGACTTTTGTGTAAGACAAAGGTATAGTATAAGGCACATACAGAAAAACACTTACTCAAAGGCGAGTTCACAAAATGTGAGCCCGCCTTTTTTGTATGGTACAAAAGACAAATAGGAGGTTGAGCCTATGGATGAGTCAAAAACCAGTGCCATAAAGAGCACACAGGATATGATAATTCTTACAAATCTGAGAAAACAGTATGGGGACTTCGTGGCAGTAGAGAACACCACACTGAATGTAAAAAAAGGTGAGTTCCTTACATTCCTGGGATCTTCCGGTTGTGGAAAAACAACCACCCTTCGCATGATTGCAGGATTTGAAGATCCTACAGAAGGAAGCATATTGATCGGCGGAAAACACGCCGAGCACCTTCCACCAAACAAAAGAGAAGTCAACACCGTATTCCAGAATTACGCGTTATTCCCTCATCTTACTATCCGGGAAAACATCGCATTCGGTCTGAAATTACAAAAGGTAAAGAAAGCCGAGATCAAGGAAAGGGTAGAGAACATTATCAAACTGGTAAAACTGGAAGAACATGCGGATAAGTCGCCGGATCAGTTATCCGGAGGACAGAAACAGCGAGTTGCCATTGCCAGAGCTATCGTCAACAATCCAAAAGTTTTATTGTTGGATGAGCCACTGGGAGCCCTGGACTTAAAACTCCGGAAAGAAATGCAGTTGGAATTAAAACAGCTGCAGAGGGAATTGGAGATTACATTCATTTATGTAACTCACGATCAGGAAGAGGCATTGACTATGTCAGACCGGATCGTCGTTATGAACAAAGGACGCATCGAACAGGTCGGTACTGCTCATGAAATTTATGAGAGACCACAGACAAAATTCGTAGCCCAGTTTATTGGCGAGACAAACCTATTTGAAGATGTAGAGATCCTTGAAAAAAATGGAAATGATTATGTCGTTGCCATTGGATCGGAAAAAGTTTCCACAGACAGCATGAAGGATTTCAAACCGGGCGAAAAAGTTCATATTTCTATCCGTCCGGAGAACATGAAATTATCACGTACTCCGATGGAGGGAAGAGAGAGCATTGCCGTTACTTATGATTCCAATATTTATGTAGGAAATATAAGCAAGTTTGTAGTTTTTACAGACCAGGGAAGGAGACTGACCGCATCTGAGTTTTCAGAAGATGCAGGTACCTTCAATAAAGGAGACAAAGTCTACATCAACTGGATTCCGGAACGGGCCGTTATGATCCGCAAACAGGAAGACAGAGACGAATGATAAGATAGGAGGCAGCTTATGAAAGAGAGTACAGAAGAAAAAGTATTGACTGCCAGCCAGAGAAAAAGTCTGGTACGAAGAAGAAACATGATGGGACAGGGAACAACCATGGGACCGATGATGCTGTGGAATGCGGCACTGTTTATTTTCCCATTGATCTATTTGATCGTTCTTAGTTTTGCAACCAATTCAGGTTTTGGAAAAATGACTTATGGTTTGTCCTTTGAAAACTTTAAAGCCGTTTTCTCCGGCACTTATCGGACCGTTCTTTTCAGTTCGTTGAAAATGGCATTCTGGGTAACGATTCTTGTATCGGTATTTGCCTATCCATATGCTTACTTTGTGGCAAGAAAGCCAAAGAAATATCAAAGTTTATTGATCCTTTTGATCATGATTCCATCCTGGACCAACTCGCTCCTCAGAGTGTACGCCATCCAGAATCTTATGTCTACCAACGGAATCATCAATACAATCCTTGTAAATCTTCACATTGTGAATGAGCCGATTCAGATGCTCAGCACAGATTTTGCGGTTTACTTTGGTATGGTCTTTACTACCATTCCGTTTATGATTCTGCCATTGTATTCCAATATGCAGAAAATTGACACTTCCGTTCTGGAGGCGGGAAGAGATCTGGGAGCTACTAACTTCCAGTTGTTCTGGAAAGTGATCTTTCCGGTAAGTCTTCCGGGACTTTCCAGTGGTATCGTACTTGTGTTTATCCCGGCTATGGCGAACTTCTTCATCACTGATATGCTTGGTGGAGGAAAGAGCATCAATGTTGGTAATGTGATCCAGAGTCAGTTCTCCACATCCAACAACTGGCCGATGGGATCCGCTGTATCCATAGTATTGATGGTGATCAGCTGTATCGTGATCCTGGGATGCAACAAGTTTGTAGATGTGAAAGCACATGCCAGAAAGGGGAGATAGCTTATGAAGAAAAAAAGACAGCTTGTACCAAACAGCTATATCATCATTATGCTTGCATTTTTGTACATTCCCATTATGGTTATGATCGCATTATCCTTTAACCAGTCAGCCATCAGTTCGGTGTGGGGCGGTTTTTCCCTGGATTGGTACAAAACCTTGTTCCAGAGACAGGATGTGATCAAAGCGGTATGGACTACGGTCCGTGTAACCGGCATCAGCACCCTGGTGTCTGTATCACTGGCAACATTGGGAGCCATCGGCTTTTACAAATACGATTTTAAGGGGAAATCCTTACTGGATTCCATGTTATATCTGCCGGCCGTTGTGCCGCCGCTGGTATTAGGTATTGCGTTGTTCTCTCTTTATAATATTTTACACATTCAGTTAGGAGAGCCGACGATCATCATAGCACATATTACATTTTGTACTCCGTTTGCGTTCAGTACCATCAAAGGTACACTGGATGGATTTGACCATTCCATTGAGGAGGCAGCCAGAGACTTAGGCTGCGGGCAGATGCAGGCTATCTTAAAAGTTATCGTGCCAAACATCATGCCGGGTGTTTTATCTGCAGCTCTGATGTGCGTCACCATTTCTATGGACGATGTACTGACCAGTTATTTCGTATCTGGTTCCGGACACAACACCTTGTCTATGTTGATCTACTCCCTTGTGAAAAAAGGAGTGAAACCGGATATCAATGCATTAAGTACCATTATGATCGTGTTGTCTGTGCTGTTGGGACTGATTTCCCAGATTGCCGGAAGCCGTTCAAAAGGAAGAAGCGAAGAGTAATCCTGGTATAAAACGGAAGATTCTTCCGGTTTATATAAAATTCTAAAGAGAAAAGAGGTAATTTCTATGAGAAAGAAAATGATTTGGAAAAAAATTGCCGCTATGGCAATGACAGCCATTATGGCAGTATCTCTTACAGCCTGTGGATCAGACGCAGGAAGCAGTACAGGTTCTGACAGCGGAGACAAAACTCTGGATGTGATTGCCTGGTCCAGTTTGTTTACAGACGCTCAGTGTCAGGCAATCAAAAAAGCAACCGGCATTACACTGAATGTAACACCATTTAACACGCTGGAAGAGTTATATACAAAATTAAACAGCGGCGGTGTGGATTATGATATGTGTGTCACCGGTGATTACATGGCAGCCACACTGATCAAGGCAGGTCTGGTTCAGAAACTGGACAAAACGGCGTTGAAAGAATCCTATGACGATCTGGATGATGCATTTAAGAATCCATCCTATGACAAGAATCTTGATTACTGTATGCCGGAAGGTGGTGGTACCGTAGGTATTCTGGTCAACCGGGATAAAATAAAAAATGAGATTAAATCCTGGAATGACCTGTTTGATTCATCTTTGAAAGGTCAGATCGTTATGCTGGATGACCAGCGTATCATCCTGGGACTTGGTAATGTGTTAAATGGAAAAGAGTTTAACAGCACCAACGAAGCAGATATCCAGGCAGCCAAAGCTACTATGGAAAAGATTATTCCAAATGTGAAACTGTTCCAGAGTTTCGACCAGTATGACTCTATGGCAAACGGTGAGGCCAACATCATGGTTGGATGGAGTTATGAAGCATACAAAAATGTTTCTGAAAACAAGGGAAACTGGGAATACATTTATCCGGAAGAAGGCATGCACTGCTATGTAGATAATTACTGCATTTGTAAAACAACGGATAATGTAGATCTTTGCAACAAACTGATCAATTATATCTGTGGAGCAGATTTCAACAAAGTAGTATGGAAAGAAAATCCCGGAACCCGTATCGCTTCCAAGAAGTTTGCTGCTACACTGGATCTGGATGAATTAGGCAAAAAGATTGTTTATCCGCCAACCGAGCAGTATAACAAAGGATTGTATCTGACCGTATTGGATGACAGTGCCATGGGACTGTATGACACAGCATGGACTGAATTTAAACAGAAGGCTTCCATTCAGTAAGCCGGACAGAAGGGGGAGAACGCTCTATGTATTCAGCAATCGATACCGTCTGGGTATTGACCGGAGCTGTACTGGTGTTTGCCATGCAGGCTGGATTTGCAATGCTTGAGACAGGATTTTCCCGGACAAAAAATGCTTCGAATGTAGCAGCCAAAAATGTGGTGGACTTTCTTCTTGGTTCTCTGGCATTCTGGGTCATCGGATTTGGCCTTATGTATGCCGGAGACGGAAGTCTCATCGGTGGTTTGAAATTTTTTGCCAGCGGGAATTATGTAGATAATATACCAAATAAGGTATTTGTTTTTTATCAGTTAGTATTTTGTGCAACATCGGCTACCATTGCTTCCGGTGCATTGTCTGGAAGGATGAAGTTTTCTTCCTATTGTATTTACAGTGTTGTTATGAGTGGCCTGATCTATCCCATTAGTGGACACTGGGCATGGGGCGGCGGCTTTTTACAGCAGTTAGGTTTCCATGATTTCGCCGGTGGCGGTGTAGTTCACATGGCTGGTGGTACAGCAGCACTGGCAGGAGCTATGATCCTGGGACCAAGACTTGGAAAGTACAACGAAAACCGTACTTCCAACGCTATTCAGGGACACAGTATGGCACTGAGTGCCCTGGGTGTGTTCATCCTCTGGATCGGCTGGTTTGGATTTAACGGAAGTTCCACCATGGGAATCTCCCAGAGTGGCGATCTGGAAAAGGTTGCCAACATCTTTATGAACACGGCACTGGCAGGAGCTGCTTCCGGTACTATCACATTACTGATCAGCTGGTTCCGTTATCACAAGGCAGATATTTCCATGACCTTAAATGGTATACTGGCCGGACTGGTTGCCATTACGGCAGGATGTGATGTGGTGACACAGGCGGGAGCAGTAGGAATCGGTATTGTGGCAGCACTGGTCATGGTGGCAGGAATCGAGGTCATTGATCTTCTGTTCCATATTGATGATCCGGTAGGAGCCTCCAGTGTACACGGTCTGTGTGGTATTGTAGGTGTGCTGATGACGGGACTTTTGTCTACCAAAGGAGGCCTTCTGCATGCCGGCGGTACAGCCTTGCTGAAGGCACAGGCAATCGGTGCTTTATGCATATGTGCCTGGGTGTTTGCAGCTATGTCGGTGTTGATGCTGATCATGAAATATACCATCGGCATCCGTGTGGATCATGACGCAGAGATCGTAGGTCTGGATCGGTCGGAACACGGTTATTCCGGAAGTTTCATGCCGCTTTTGACAGATGATTCGGCAGCTGAAAAGAGCAAAGGAGAACTTCGTACCATCGCCCATGAAGTGGAGGACGAAGGATATGTGTCTGATTATAAAGTCCGCAGTGTTGTGATCATAACAAGAGAAAATAAGTTAAACGACCTGAAAAATGCCTTGAATGAAATCGGTATTTCCGGTATTACGGTTTCCAGTGTTATGGGATGCGGTGTCCAGAAAGGACATATGGAAAGTTATTACCGTGGTGTGGAGGTAGAAGTAGAGCTGATCCCGAAAGTGCGGGTTGAGGTAGTTATTTCAGAAGTGCCGCTCCAGAGTGTCATCGAGGTTACCAAGAAGGTGCTTAAGACCGGTAATGTCGGTGATGGAAAGATTTTTGTATACGATGTAGACAATGTCATTCGTATCCGGACAGAAGAAGAAGGCGTGGCAGCTTTGTAAGAAAATAAAACAAATTGAGCGGTGTGTGGTTTTTCGTGAGAAGAACCGCAGGCGCTCTTTTGTTGGTTATAGAAATGGAGGAAGATTATATGCGATTAACACCAAGGGAAACGGATAAATTGATGCTGCATTATGCAGGCACCGTTGCCAAAGGCAGATTAGAGCGGGGGATTTTATTATCTTACCCGGAGGCGATTGCTTATATATCTATGAATCTGCTGGAACTGGCAAGAGAGGGAAAAAGTGTATCACAACTGATGCAGTTGGGTAAACAGATGCTTCGCAGCGAACAGGTGATGGATGGCGTGGCAGAGATGATCCATGAGATCCAGCTGGAAGTGACGTTCCCGGACGGAACCAAATTGGTTACGGTTCATGACCCGATCCCGGCCAGTGGAGCATTGGTGCCGGGAGAATATTTGATCGAAGAAGGAACCATCCGCCTGAATGAAGGAAGAAAAACAGTGGAATTAGAGGTCACCAATACGGCAGACCGACCGGTACAGACAGGATCTCATTTCCATTTCTTTGAAGTAAATAAAGAATTGTCTTTTGACCGGGAAAAAGCATATGGCATGCGGCTGGATATTCCGGCAGGAACGGCCGTCCGTTTTGAGCCGGGTGAGACGAAAAAGGTCACACTGACAGAAATCGGTGGAACCAGAGAAGGGTACGGTCTCAGCGGTCTGGTAAACGGCCCGATGGATGATGAAAAAGTAAAACAGGCAGCCTTTGAAAAAGCAAAAGAGCTTGGCTTCAAAGAGATATAAGGAGGAAATCAGTATGCAGGAAATTTCGAGAAAAGAATATGCGGCCATGTACGGTCCCACTACGGGAGACCGGGTGCGGCTGGCAGACACTTCCCTGATCGTGGAAGTGGAGAAGGATTATTGCGTGTATGGAGATGAAGCCAAATTTGGCGGAGGCAAATCGCTCCGGGATGGTATGGGACAGGCCGTTCCTTTTTCCGATGAAGAATGTCTGGACATGGTCATTACCAGCGCACTGGTCATTGATTCCACAGGAATTTATAAGGCAGATATAGGTATTAAAGACGGAAAAATTTCCGGTATCGGAAAGGCCGGAAATCCCCAGATCATGGACGGGGTAACACCGGGGATGATCATTGGTGCCTCCACGGAAGCACTGGCAGGGGAGGGACTGATCCTGACAGCAGGAGGCATTGATACCCACATTCATTTTATCTCACCGACACAGATCCACACAGCCTTGTACAGTGGCGTCACTACGATGATCGGAGGTGGTGTGGGACCGGCAGACGGAACCAATGCAACCACTTGTACACCGGGAAAATTCAACATCCACAAGATGTTGGAGGCATCGGAAGGAATGCACATGAGCTGAGG
>HF998289.1:0-3775 GCA_000433735.1 Clostridium sp. CAG:167 | reverse complement strand
GATGAACTTAGGCTATCTGGGAAAAGGAAATTCATCGGATCCGGAAGCTTTGGCAGAACAGGTAAGAGCCGGGGCCTGCGGTTTGAAACTTCATGAGGACTGGGGTTCTACTCCAAAGGCCATTGACACTTGTCTGTCGGTAGCAGACCGGTATGATGTGCAGGTATCCATCCATACAGATACTTTGAACGAAGGGGGATTTGTAGAGGATACTATGGCGGCCTTCAAGGGAAGAACGATCCATACTTACCATACAGAAGGTGCCGGCGGCGGTCATGCACCGGATATCATACGGGCAGCAGCCTGTGAAAATGTGCTGCCATCGTCTACCAATCCGACCATGCCATTTACCCGCAACACTATTGATGAGCATCTGGATATGCTGATGGTGTGCCATCACCTGGATAAAAATAACAAAGAAGATGTGGCTTTTGCCGACAGCCGTATCCGTCCGGAGACGATTGCGGCAGAGGATGTGCTGCACGACATGGGTATTTTTTCCATGATGAGTTCCGACTCCCAGGCCATGGGACGAGTTGGTGAGGTTATCACTCGTACATGGCAGACAGCAGATAAAATGAAGAAACAGCGGGGCACACTGGATCTGGACAATGAGAGAAATGATAACAACCGTGTCAAACGGTATATTTCCAAGTATACTATCAACCCGGCTATCACCCATGGGATTTCTGAGTATGTAGGTTCTGTGGAGACCGGAAAAGTGGCAGACCTAGTTTTGTGGAGACCGGATATGTTCGGAGTAAAGCCGGAAATGATCATTAAGAACGGCTTTATCTGCGCCTCCCGTATGGGAGATGCCAATGCGTCCATTCCGACGCCGGAACCGGTTGTATATACGGATATGTTTGGCGGCAAGGGACAGGCAGTAGATAAAACTTCCTTTACCTTTGTATCTCAGTATGCTTATGAACATGGCATTAAGGAAGGATTGGGATTGAACCGCAATGTCCTTCCGGTCAAACACTGCCGGGATATTGGAAAGAAAGATATGGTTTATAACAACCGTATTGCCAAACTGGAAGTAGATCCGGAGACTTATACTGTGAAGGTTGATGGAGAGGAGATCACCTGTGAGCCGGCGGGAGAACTGGCGCTGGCACAGCGTTATTTCTTATTTTAATATGGAACCGACAACCTGCCGCTAAAGAAAATGAGAGCGGTACATCATATAAAGGAGGAATAGAGAATGGTAGCAGAGAAGATTTTAGGAAACATCCAGGATAAACCACAGAAAAAGGCCATCATACCGGTGGCTTTTGAGTGGTTTGAACTGGAGAAAAAGAGAATTAAAAAGACAGCGGAAGATGGAACGGAATTTGGCATTTCCATCCCGGAGGTGTTAAAAGAGGGAGATATCCTGGGAGAAACGGAGTCAGCCCTTTATGTAGTACAGATCATAAAAACCCGGCTGATCCATATCCATGTCCACAAGATGCAGGAGATGGGACGGCTTGGTTTTGAACTGGGAAATAGACATTTGTCCCTGAAGATCACGGAACAGGATGTGTATGTTCCATATGATGAACCTACTTTTTCCTATCTTGCCAAACTGGGATTTGAGGTGGAGGAAGTGACAGAGGCCTTTACAGATTTTATCCAGTGCAAGGCACATGGCCACTCCTATGGACATGAGCACGCAGCGTCCCATACCCATTCTCACGGACATGAGCATGCAGCGGCTCACACCCACGCCCATGGCGAAGACTAGAAGGAGGTGGCGCCATGAGTGCATTATCTCTTCTTCAGATGATACAGATCAGCGACAGTCTTTTTCCCATTGGTGCCTTTACTTTGTCCAACGGACTGGAGACCATGGTGCTGCAGGAAAAACTGACCACTAAAGAGGATCTGGACCGGTATGTAAAAAATTATATGAAACTTCTCCCTTTTAATAATCTGGGGATCATGATGCTTGCCTGGCAGCGGGCAGACGATCCGGACTTTCTGCGGCAGCTGGATGAAGTGTCTATGGCTGTCAAGACGCCCAGGGAAGTGAGAGAAGGAACCGTGAAGCTGTGCCGGCGCTTTTTGAAATTGTGGAAACAGCTGCGGGAATATAAGAGTCTTGCCTGGTATCAGGAGGAAGTGAAGGAAGGACGGTGCATAGGAGACCACAGTATTGCTGTGGGACTGTATGCCAGAGAGATTGGCCTGGAGCAGGAACTGGCAGGGGCCGTGTATGTGTACAACCTGATTACGTCCATTGTTACCAATGCGGTGAAAACCGTTCCGTTGAGCCAGATAGCCGGCCAGCAGATTCTGAATCAGGCGCTGGAGCAGGTGGAGGAATGTGTGGCAAAAGCAAAAGAAGTGGAAAAAGAGGATTTAGGGGTTGGTGGAACCCAGATGGATATAGCGGCCATGAATCACGAGACCTTGTATTCAAGGCTGTATATGAGTTAAGGAATGGAGGAATTGAATATGAGTTATGTAAAAATAGGAGTCGGTGGTCCGGTTGGTTCCGGCAAAACAGCGTTGATCGAGAGACTGACCAGGATTATGTCAAAAGAATACAGTATCTGTGTCATAACCAATGATATATATACGAAGGAAGATGCGGAATTTCTGATCAAAAATTCGGCACTGCCACCGGAGCGGATCGTGGGTGTGGAGACCGGTGGATGCCCCCATACGGCTATCCGTGAGGATTGTTCCATGAACCTGGAAGCGGTGGATGAGATGGCGGAAAAATTTCCGGATGTTCAGATCATTTTCATTGAAAGCGGCGGAGATAATCTGTCTGCAACCTTCAGCCCGGATCTGGCAGATGCATCTATCTATGTCATTGATGTGGCTCAGGGAGAGAAAATCCCACGAAAAGGAGGCCCAGGGGTAACACGCTCGGATCTTTTGGTCATCAACAAGACAGATTTGGCACCGTTAGTAGGGGCTGACCTGGATGTTATGGCGTCAGATTCACAGCGGATGCGTCAGGGACGGAAGTTTCTTTTTTCCAATCTTATGTCCATGGAAGGCGTGGATGAGATTATTGACTGGATCAAGAAGGATGTTCTTTTTGAAGGGATGGAATAGCCTATGAAAAGTAGTTTGAGACTGGAAACAGATTTTTCTTATGGCAAAACCAATATCAAGGATATATATTTTGAGGCACCGTACAAGATCATGTCACCCTTTGTCCAGGAAGATTGCACGGAAGTGATGCAGATGTGTGCCTCTGCCGGGATGCTCAGTGGGGATATGTTTGACCTGGAATTAAAGATCGGGGAACATTCCAATCTTTTATATACATCTCAAAGTTATGAAAAGGTATTTGCCAGTAAGGGAGAAAAGACCATCAAGAGAACCCGGATCCGGGTGGAAAAAGAAGCCAGGCTTCTGTATATGCCTAAGCCTGTCATTCCTTTTGCCCACAGTGATTTTATGGGAGAAAATGAGATTCATCTGGATCCCTTTTCTTCCTTTTTGTACTGCGATATTTTCAACTGCGGACGGGTGGCCATGGGAGAGCGGTTTCAGATGAAGCGGTATCAGAGTAAAACAAGGATTTATGTAGGAGAGACACTGGCGATGGCAGACCACACCCTGTTAGATCCGTCCTGGTTTGCATATGATACGCTGGGACTGTGGAATAATTATACCCACAATGGACTGCTGTATCTGTATACCCCGGATGTGTATGCCCCGGATGGGGAACAGAAACGCCGGATCATCTGGAGGCAGGCTGTAGTGAATGTCGTCAGGGAATCCTTCTGCGAGTGCTGGGAAAAAGCGGCGATGCAGTGTATGATTATTT
>HF998288.1:1948-2476 GCA_000433735.1 Clostridium sp. CAG:167 | reverse complement strand
TGCAAATATGTTTCATCCATCCTATAATTTACGAAACAGGATCTTTTTTACAGAGCAGGAGGAAAAAAAGTACATGAAGATGACAACGCTTTGCTACATTGAGCAGGATGGAAAATATCTGATGCTGCATCGGACCAAAAAGGAAAAAGACATCAGTAAAGGCAAATGGATCGGTGTGGGAGGCCACGCTGAATGGGGGGAGAGCCCGGAGGAATGTCTGCTCAGGGAGGTAAAAGAAGAGACGGGGCTGACCCTTACTTCTTATCAGTTTAAGGGGATCGTGACTTTTATCAGTGACCAGTGTGAAGAGGAGGAACTGATGTGTTTATTTCATGCCGATGCCTTTGAAGGACAGCTGGCGGAGTGCAACGAAGGAGATCTTCAGTGGATCGAAAAAGAAAAAGTCCCATCACTGCCTACCTGGGAGGGGGACGCTATTTTTCTTAAATTATTTCTGGAAGAGGAAAAACGATTTTTCAGTCTGCGGCTGGTTTATGAGGGAGAATCCTTAGTAGATAAAAAAATCTG
>HF998288.1:0-1790 GCA_000433735.1 Clostridium sp. CAG:167 | reverse complement strand
TTGGATGGGTGATGGCAGATGTAACAGGAATTTTATACATGAGACGAAACACAAGAAAATACAACAAATACAACAAGGAGTGATGAAATGAAAAAAACAGGAGTAGTATGTCTGATATTGGCGTTGATCTTAAATTTGTGGGCACCGGTAACGGTGACAGCCAGTGATGTGGAAGAAAGTCTAAAAGTATATGTAAGTGATGGGGAAGGAGAACTGGGAGTGGGAGATGGAACTATATCCAGCCCGTATCAGAATATCCGAACGGCTTTGAAGCAGATTCAGTCCGGGCAGACACTGGTGCTTTTGGGAACGGTAAAATTTACCCACTATGATGTAGAAGAGGACGCTTCACCGAAACCACTTTTTATCAATAAAGATATTACGATTACAGGGGATACAGAGGAAGCGACGCTTTTGACACGGACAACGATCCAGTTAGGTGCCGATGTTACATTTAAAAATATGCATCTGGAAATGGTGACATCCGGAGGCAGGAGTACAACCATTTATGCGGCCGGCCACACGCTGGTGTTAGATGGTGTAAATACAAAACTTGGGACAAATTCTCTGCAGGATGATATAAGACCTTATATCAGCGGCGGCGCGTACAAGGGGACAGACGGCATCCTGGGAGACCATGCGGTGATCAAGGTGATCCATCCGACGGATCAGACCAGACTTTCGGCGATATATGCAGGAGATTACTGGAAGAACAGCAAGATGCCTGTGGACATCGAACTGGATGGAAAATTAGTCGATACGGTGATCCACACAGCCGGAGCGGACGGATTTGGCCTGGAGGGAGATGTGTCGGTCAAGCTGGGTAAAAAAAATAATGTAACGCAGTTTGATACGGCCGGTCACACAGGAAAGTTGTCTGTTACGATCCAGGAGGATGTATATAGCGATACAATCGATCTTGACGGTGTAGATGAATTAGTACTGGAAAAGGGGGCCAGAGTGATCATTCCCAAGGACAGTACATTTGAAGCAGGCAATGTGACAGTAGAGAAAAATGCGGTACTGGATTTTCGTGTCATGACGGGGGATCCGGTGGTGACAGGAGATTTTGCAGGGGCAGCGGCCCAGTCAGGAGAATCCTGCGGTGCTGTTTTGATTGGAAATGAACAGACGCTCCGGGTGGCAGGTATCGTCAGCGGACTGACCAGATTGAACACCAACGGGGCACAAAGCGTGGCAAGGTTTGTAGAGGGCCATGTTTATGTACAGGCAGGAAAGGACTCAACCGGGAATTTTACCATTGAGGGAACCCAGTATACGGATTTTACACTGGAGAGGCAGACCACAGACGAAAAAATACAATGGGTGGTACAGAAACAGACGGCAGATGATACTGCTTTTCAGAATTTTGAATGGAAAGGGGGATCTGATACCATCTGTCAGACCGGAGAGGAATACTATTATCCCATTGAATTTGTAAATAAAAAAGGAGAGTCCTACAAGCCAGGTATATTGGAATTATTGAACGATTTTGAGTTTACATTGAAAAAATCCGATGGTGGGGAAATAGATCTGGAAGAGGATGCTTTTTTAGACTGGGATGAAAGTACATTGGGGGATGACAGTAGCGACCTTATACGACTTGCTCTGATCTTATATAAAATGGATGGAAATCTGGTGTTGAAAGTAACACATCTTTCATCCGGGCAGAGCATAGAGAAAAATATCTCTGTAGGAGTGCCGCCGACTGCGACGCCGACGAGCACGCCAACCGCGACGCCAACGCAGGCTCCAACTGCGACGCCGACTGCGACACCAACCGCAACGCC
>HF998287.1:6471-7713 GCA_000433735.1 Clostridium sp. CAG:167 | reverse complement strand
GGTACAGATGGTGGTGGCACCGTGAATATTAAAATCTTCCAGCACCGGACCAAAGGCTCCGGCGGTACCGTGTCCGCCTACCATAGGAATGGAACCGGTACACATGCCTACCAAAGGATTGAGGTCAAGAACTTTGGAAAGGCCAACAGCTACCAGGTTTTGGAACACGATAAGGGCGATGACCAGACCAAGAAAAATGGCCATAGACCGACCTCCGCTTTTTAATACTTTTAAGTTGGCCTGAAAACCAACAGAGGTGAAGAAAAACACCATGCACACTTCTCTCAGAGTATCGTCAAAAGAAAATTTAATGATGCCGGTGCTGTAGCAGATACAGGTAAAGATAGCGAAGAGAAGTCCGCCGATAACCGGTGCCGGGATACAGAATTTTTCCAGGAATCCGATCCTTTTTTTCAAAAATGTTCCTAATAAGAGTACCAGAACGGCAATAGCAAGAGTCTGGTACATATCTAATTCAATGTTCATACTAGTCCTTTCTAACCGTTTTTATTTGGTAGTTACGGTAATACCTTTATCTCTGTAGTAAGAGGCAGCACCCGGGTGAAATGGGATGGTGACACCGTGGGTGGCTGTTTTTTCGTCCAGATTCAGGTTCAAAGAAGTGGCATACTGCATATCCTTGCCGTGTTTGAACAAAAGTCTGGTAATCTCTTTTACGGTTTCATCGGATAAGTTGTCAGAGGCCAGTAAAATAGATTTGACACCCAGTGTTTCTACTTGTGTAGATTGACCGGAATAAGTATTGGCAGGAATGGTGTATTTCACATAGAAAGGATAGGCTTTCTGCAGTTTTTTCATGCATTTTTCGTCGATGCTAAGAAGCCGTATCTTACATTCTTTGCTCAATTCGTCAATGACGGTAGTGCGGATACCGGCGGTGCAGAAGAAAGCATCAATCTTGCCGGAAGCCAGCATGGAAGCTGCCTTGGTGTAATCCAGATTGACTGTTTCTACCAGCTGGTCATTGAGACCGCTGAAAGAAAGAATCTCTTTGGCATTTCGTTCTGTACCGGATTCAGCAGCACCGATACTTACCTTTCTGCCCTGAAGATCATCCAGGGTTTGGATATCTGAATCATTACGGACCACAATCTGGCAGGCCTCTGTGTACAGGGAGGAAACTGCCTTGTAGCCACGGCAGATATTGTTCTCAAAAGCATTTCTGCCGTTGTAAGCATCCTGGATCAGGTCTGTCTGGGCAATCCCCAGGTCGATATAGTG
>HF998287.1:1918-6445 GCA_000433735.1 Clostridium sp. CAG:167 | reverse complement strand
CAGCCGCAGATTAGCTGCGGAACCGGCTGTGTTTTTGACTTCAAATTTGTAAGATTCATTGTCTTTTGAGGCAAAACCAGAGTAACTATTGGCAAAAGAATAGTACATACCGCCAATGTCAGCTGCACCAAAGCGAATAGTCTGGGAATGGCTGCAGCCCGTCAGGAAAACCAAAAGAGAGCAAAGAAAAAAACAAAGGTGTTTCTTCATAATAAAAAGGTTCCTTTCTTATCGTAATGTTACCTATATTGTAGAGGGAAAAGGATATTTTTTCAAGGGTAATTGTCCGGGAGTTTATGACAGGGTGTGAGTGGTTTTTATGGTTTTCGTAATGTGGCAGAAAAGTCTGCGTTCCGTGGGTGCTCCCGCTAGTTAAGTGCGTAGCGGTATGGATGCCTATGCTGACGCATATACAGGCATCTCATACCGACGCACTTAAAACCCACTTCACGCAAAACTTTTCTGCCGCATTACTGGAATGATAAAAAGACATTCATGCCCTGTCACGAACTTCATGCCGCAATCGCTCCCTTTATAAGGGGGAGTATGTCTGTCCGGCTGCCCCGGGAATGATTTTAAAGGGGATGCTTTGGAAATCTGAGAGCAGTGATGGTTGATTTTAGATTGGCAGCTTTGGGAAAAAGATTTACAGAACATGGGTATTCGGGCGTCGGCAGGAGGCACTGGTGTTTTCAGTGCCCTTGCCGTTACGCACGAATCGTAGCGCAAGCGCCCATGTGAGTAAATCTTTTTCCCAAAGGCGGAAAACTAAAAACAACCATCACGACAAATTGACGGTTGAGAACCCGCCTCCACTTATGTTACAATGACCATCTACAACATTTCAGGAAAAGAAAAGGAGGCAGTTTATGAAAGAATGGAAGAAAATACGATCTGGTTTGAAATGGAAAAACATCTTTGTACTGACTTTGGCGGGGTGCATTAATGCCTTTGGTGTGACGATTTTTCTTATGCCTGTCAAACTTTATGATAGCGGAATTTCCGGCACTTCTATGCTGTTGTCCCAGATTACGCCCTCCTGGCTTTCGCTGCCGGTCTTTCTGATTTTTCTCAATATTCCGTTGTTTTTATACGGACTGAAGAAACAGGGACCGGTTTTTTCTATTTATGCGATTTATGCGGTAACCATTTATTCACTGGGAGCCTGGATCATCACGGACATACTGCCGGTTTCAGTCTCTGAGGTTTCACCTCTGGCAGGATCGGACCTGCTTCTTTGCGCTGTGTTTGGAGGTATTGTTTCGGGGCTTGGAAGCGGCCTTACTATCCGTTACGGAGGTGCCATGGACGGCGTGGAAGTGCTGGCTATCATATTTGCCAAGAAGTGGGGCATGACAGTGGGAACTTTTGTAATGCTTTATAATATTGTTTTGTATATCTGCTGTGGAATTGCCATTCACAGCTGGACACTGCCTTTGTATTCCATCGTTACTTATGCGGCTGCGCTGAAAACCATTGACTTTGTAGTGGAAGGTATTGACCGTTCCAAGGCAGCGTTTATCGTCACTACCAGGCCGGAGACAATTTGCGAACAGTTGTCGGAGGAATTTAGCTGCGGCATGACCATTATCGATGCCAAAGGATATTACTCGGATGAAGAAAAAACCGTCGTATACCTGGTGATCAACCGGTTCCAGGTGGGGCGGATGAAGGAAATCATTCATGAACTGGATAAACGAGCTTATATATCTATATCTGAGATAGCTGATGTATATCGCTATAATCAGAGTAAAAAGAGTGAAAAAAGTAGAAAAATGTAAAAAAGAGTTGACAAATATAAAAAAGAAGTATAGTATGAAAACGCTTTAGCGAGGTATAGAGGGGAAGAAGGTTGTTAAAATGATCGATTTTCATACACATATATTGCCGGGGATTGATGATGGAAGCCGGAACTCAGAAGAGTCCATCCAGATGTTGAACCTGGAACAAGAACAAGGCATAACTAAGATTGTTTTCACACCCCATTTTTATGCCAATAGAAATTCGGTGGAACGGTTTTTGAAACGCAGGGAGGCGTCTTATGAGCGGTTGCTCAGCAAGGTGCCGGAGAAATTAGTCAAAGATATTCAGTTTTGCCGGGGAGCAGAGGTTTATTATTTCCCGGGAATCGGTGAGGCGGAAGAAATATCCAGACTGTGCGTGGAGGAAACCGGGGTAATGATGTTGGAGATGCCTTTTTGTCAATGGGACGATCAGGTCGTCAGAGATGTTCAGACTCTGATAAACAAGCAGAAATTAACAGTCATCATTGTTCACATCGAAAGATATTATCCATATCAAAAGAAAAAAGAATTTTGGGAACGGGTGTTTGAATTGCCTGTTTACGCCCAGGTAAACGCAGAAAGTTTTCTGCATTTTCGAACCAGGAGGAAAGCATTTATGCTGTTTGAAGCGTACAATGCGCTACTTGGAACGGATTGTCATAACATGACAAACCGGATACCTAATATGCAGCAGGCAAGGGAAGTGATCCAGAAGAAACTAGGCGCAGACAGACTTCGCCGGGTAGATGAATTAGGAGAGATGATTTTGCCATGAGTAAAGAACACAGCGAGAAAAAGAAGCAGATCAATATAGCAGCCGCTGCTATTGCAGCTGTCTTGGTGATTTGTCTCTGTACCGTGTTTGCAATGGGAAAGAAAGCACCCGGTAAGACGGAAACAGAAGCGGTTTCCGGTGCAGGAACAGCGGAGGCGGAGACGACTCAGGAGCCTGTTGACTGGGATTCTCTTGACAAAGTGACACTGAATCAACACAAATATGGGTTGTTACATAAAGTGACCACCTGGCTGATCCTGGGAACAGATGCCAGCGGCGACGAAAAAGGAACCGGAGAGGCATATCAGGGAGCCATGGCTGATTTCCTGATGCTGGTTGTGTTTGATGAAGAAAATAAAACATATGGTGCGATCCAGCTGAACCGGGATACTATGACAGAAGTCTCTCTGATCGACAAGCAGGGAGAGGGGGAAGCGACAGCTGAGATCCAGCTGTGTACAGCCCACTGGTATGGTGGCAGCAGACAGCAGAACTGTGAGAATACGGTAAAGGCTGTTTCCAAACTCCTGGGAGGAATCCCCATTGATGGATATTATGAAATGCCTATGGACACCATTCCGTTGCTAAATAAGCAGGCAGGTGGAGTAAAGGTGAAACTGCTGGAGGATTTCACTTTCGTGGACCCGCAGATGAAGAAGGGCAGAAAGATGATACTGAATGATACGCAGGCGTACCACTACATACATGACCGGTATGGCGTAGGGGACGAAGAAAATACATCCCGCATGAAGAGACAGCGCCAGTATTTGGGTAGTCTTGTTAAAAAGATAAAAAAACAGGCTGCGTCTGATAAAAAAATCCTGGCTCGTATAATGAACGAGTTGAATCCATATGTGGTTTCAAAGATAAGTACAAAGAAACTGACTCACTATGCCGGCTCGCTGAGTGAATATGAGTACAAAGGCCTGCTTACTATAAAAGGAACAGTAAAGACGGGCAAGGCATTGGGAGATGGTATAGAACACCGGGAATTCTACCCGGATGCTTCGTCACTGGAGCAGACAGTGAAGACGCTCTATCCGCTGGTGGCAAAGGATGAACTGCAGACAGCCAGATGAAACGGTTGCAGACCAAAAAGATTTAAATGATACAAGGGGACGAACATGAATAAGCTAAAAGACAATATTCAAATAAAAGAAGACGAGGAAATGGAGATTGATCTGCTGGATCTGTTTCAGTTTTTTAAATCCCGTTTTCTAATCCTTCTGGTAGTGCTTCTGCTGGGGGCAGTGCTGGCAGGTGGAATTACAAAGTTTTTGATCACGCCGAAATATACCGCTACATCCAAACTGTACATGGTGTCGGCATCGAATGATTCGGTCATTGATCTGACAGACCTGAATCTGGGTACTTCCCTGTCAGAGGATTATGCGGAATTGATCAAGATCCGTCCGATCCTGGAAGAAGTGATCAAGGATTATGATCTTTCCTATACTTATGAAGATCTGGTGAAGATGCTGACTATCGCACCGGTAGGTGATACGCGCATCCTGTCCATTAGTGTAGAGAGTACTTCGGCAGAAGAGGCGCAAAAGATTGCCAATAAGCTGGCGGATAAGGCAGTTACTTATTTGCCGAAACTGATGGATACGGCAGCACCTAATATTGCAGAAAAGGCCATCGTGCCACCTGAACCGAGCTCGCCGAATCTTATTATCAATACATTGCTGGGGGCATTTGGATTCCTGGCTGTAGCGTTGATCGTGTTGACTGTTTTGTATCTGAGAGACGATACCATGCGGACAGCCGAAGATGTGGAGAAAGCGTTTGGCATCATGCCGCTGACCGTGATCCCAGAGGGGGATATTGCTTCTATCTCAGATAAGAAAGAAGAGCAGATCAAGAAGCAGAAGAACAAGGAAAGAAAAAAGCGAAAAGAATAAGGCAGTCAGAAATTGGAGGACAACATGAACGAAGTTGTAATTGGAAATATGCCTTCCGTGTCAT
>HF998287.1:387-1904 GCA_000433735.1 Clostridium sp. CAG:167 | reverse complement strand
ATATGCAGTAGAGGAAGCAGTCAACCGCTTAAGGATCAATATTAATTTCCTGGGAAGCGATATAAAGAAGATCATGGTTATCAGTACCCTGCCGGATGAAGGAAAATCGTTTGTTACCATGCAGTTGTGGCGCCAGATGGCAGAGACAGGGACGGCATCTATTTTGGTAGATGCAGATCTTCGTAAATCCGTTATGGTTGATAAGTATGATATCCGCCGGAAAGATCAGGAGAAACTGCTAGGAACATCGGATCTGCTGGCACAGGACAAGCCGGTGGAGGATGTGGTACTTCACACTCAGATAGAAGGAGGAGATATCCTTCCTAATGTGAAAAATGTAGTGAATCCGTCTATGTTGATGGAAAGCCGTCAGCTGGAACAGATGCTGGATAAAATGTCAGATATGTACCGGTATGTATTTATAGATGCACCACCTTTAAGTCTGGTATCAGACGGTGAAAAGATAGGCTCCCTGTGTGATGGTGCTATTTTGGTTGTAAGGGGAGGATTTACCCAGAAGAAGCTGGTACGCAATTCGATCCAGCAGTTGGAGAGAGCCGGCTGTCCGGTTCTTGGACTGGTACTCAACCGTGTTGGTAAAAACGGCGGTGGGTACTACTATGGTAAGTACGGAAGTCATAAGTATGGCTATGGGTATGGCTATGGAGAACAGTACTACTATGGTGACAAAAGTTGAGTTTAGTTTTTTCCCAAGGGAGAGAACTTTCTCATAAATATTATTGAAAGAAAGGAGGATATAAAAGTAATGAAAGCGATGAAAAGAGTATTGGCAACTGCTTTGGCTGCAGCTGTCGTATTAAGTTCTGCAACTGCTGCATCTGCAGCACAGAGCCCAACAACCGCACCAAAAGCTGCTGCGCAGACTGAGAGCGTAAAAGTTTCCGGTAACACAGTTAAAGTTAAAACAACTGTAAAGGGAACTGCTACTGTAAGTGCTATTAAGTCTACAAAGAAAGCTGTTACTGTTGCATCCACTATTAAAGTGAATGGCGTAAGCTATAAAGTAACAGTAATCGGTGCTAACGCATTCAAAAAATGCAAGAAAGTAAAGACTGTTACAATTCCTGCAACAGTAGTTACAATCAGCAAGAATGCATTTGCAGGCTGTAAAAAGCTTACAAAGATTACTCTGAAAGGTAAGAAAGTTACTGTTAAGAAAGGAGCTTTCAAAGGTGTTAACACCAAGAAAGTAACGATCAAAGCATCTAAGATGAACGCTAAACAGTTTAAGGCCTTCAAGAAGGCTCTTAAGAAAGCCGGATTCAAAGGAAAAGTAACTAGATAATTCCTTTACAGATCAAAGTGATCAGAGGGTATGCTGTCTGCAGAGCGGCATAAGCCGGTCTGCAGGGGGTCTGCCTAAAAAAAGAATGTAACAAGAATGGGAGAGGCAGATAAATGTATAAACGAAAAAATAATAATTGGCTGAAGCATGCAGATTTTCTGGTGCTTGACTTAGTTTGTTTATTGATTTCATTTGCCGTTGCGTATGTTAT
>HF998287.1:0-345 GCA_000433735.1 Clostridium sp. CAG:167 | reverse complement strand
TGTGACGCCTCTTTATCGCAGTACTGTGATTGCATGGATTGTATTGGACAGTATTGTTCTTTTTGGGTTGAATACGCTCAAAAATGTTTTGAAAAGAGGATATTTGCGAGAGTTATTTGTAACTGTAAAACAGGGAATTGTATCGATGTTATTATTTTCCCTGTATTTGTTTATGACACAGGGAGGGCAGCCGTTTTCTCGTATTGTACTGTTCCTGTGTGTAGGTATCTATGTGGTCTTGTCTTATTTGACAAGATGTTTGTTAAAATTATATTTGAAAAAAATCAAAGGTGTATGGAACCAGCCGGCGCTTCTGATCGTAACAACGAAAGATCTGGTAGATGG
>HF998286.1:21518-26765 GCA_000433735.1 Clostridium sp. CAG:167 | reverse complement strand
CAAATTTGCTTGTAACCCGCATAAATACTGGCATTTTATGATTGTGTGGATTATTCAAACTCTATCGTTCCTGGCGGCTTACTGGTCAGGTCATAGAATACTCGGTTCACTCCGCGAACCTCATTAATGATCCTGGTCATCACCGTCTGCAACACCTCAAATGGGATCTGGGCACTTTCCGCTGTCATAAAATCAACCGTTGTGACTGCCCGCAGTGCTACCGCATAATCATAGGTTCTCTCATCTCCCATGACTCCCACGGACCGCATGTTGGTCAATGCCGCAAAATACTGGTTTGGCATCCAAGGTGCGTCTTTGCCGTTTTCTTCTTTGTAGGCTTTGGCTGCCTTGTCCACTTCCTCTCGGTAAATGTAGTCGGAATCCTGCACGATGCGGACTTTGTCTGCCGTTACCTCTCCGATGATACGGATGCCAAGTCCCGGGCCCGGGAATGGCTGGCGGAATACCAGATACTCTGGAAGTCCCAACTCCAGTCCTACCTTGCGAACCTCATCTTTGAACAGGTCACGCAGTGGCTCGATCAGTTCTTTAAAATCAACTTTCTCAGGAAGACCGCCTACATTGTGATGGCTTTTGATCACGGTAGACTCTCCGCCGAGACCGCTCTCTACTACATCCGGGTAGATGGTTCCCTGTGCCAGAAAATCCACCGCACCAATCTTCTTGGCCTCTTCTTCAAAGACACGGATAAACTCTTCACCGATGATTTTTCTCTTACTCTCCGGCTCGGTTTGTCCTTCCAGTTTTTTATAATAACGCTCCTGAGCGTTCACACGGACAAAATTCAGATCAAAGGTGCCGCTTTTTCCAAAGACTTCCTCCACCTCGTCTCCTTCGTTTTTACGAAGCAGACCATGATCTACAAAGACACAAGTCAACTGCTTGCCGATGGCACGGGATAAAAGTCCTGCCAGAACGGATGAATCCACACCGCCTGACAACGCCAGCAGCACTTTACCGTCTCCTACTTTTTCACGGATGGCTTTGATCTGGTGCTCTACAAAAGAGTCCATACGCCAGTCACCGCTGCAGTGACACACATGATATACAAAATTAGAAAGCATCTTGGTGCCTTCTACTGTATGCAATACTTCCGGATGGAACTGGATAGCATACAGCTTTTTCTCCGGATTTTCCGCTGCCGCTACCGGACAGTCTGCTGTTTTGGCACAAGCAGTAAATCCAGGTGCCACCTGGGAGATGTAGTCAAAATGACTCATCCAGCAGACGGTATGCTCCGATACATCCCGGAACAATGCACTGTTTTTGTTTACCTGCACATCTGTTTTTCCGTACTCGCGGACTGGTGCTTTTTCCACCTTACCTCCCAGTACATGCATCATCAACTGGGCTCCGTAGCACAGTCCCAGAACCGGAATGCCCATCTCAAACAATTCCTTGGAATAAGTAGGTGCCCCTTCTTCATAGCAACTGTTTGGACCACCTGTCAAAATGATTCCCTTCGGATTCATTTCCTTGATCTTTGCCAGATCGGTTTTGTATGAATAAATCTCACAATAAACATTACACTCACGGACGCGGCGGGCAACTAACTGGTTGTATTGTCCACCAAAGTCCAGCACAATGACTAATTCCTTATTCACAGTAAATCCTCCTCGTAATAATAGGTACTGCCCCCTCGCCTCCGCTCGGCGGCAAGTCGTCGAAACCATCCTAAATGCGACTTCGTCACATGGTTTCTCCTCATTGTCATGTTCTATATTTTAGCACAATTCCCACCCGGGTACAAGCCTATTTCACGGGCCGCCTTATCCCGCCAATTCTCCTGCTTTCCTGGGGATCTCTTCCCATCATTTTTCCGGCTTCCACCGGCCCATATCCGCTTCCAGGATCTGGTTCAACAGTCCATGAAGCATCTCTCTGGATGTGATCTGTACCGCCTCCATGCCGGCCCGTTTACCGCCTTCTACATTCTCTAAGCGGTCATCAAGGAACACACACTCCTCCGGTTTCAGGTCATACCGTTTCAGAAGGGTTTCATAGATCTCATGATCCGGCTTGATGGCATGGATCTGATAAGAGATCACGCCTCCGTCCAGCACCTTCAGAAACGACGCTCCCTTAGTGTGTTTTTCAAACATTTCCTGAGAATAATTAGACAAAAGATAAATACGGTAACCCTTTTCCTTCAGATCCACCACCTGCTGCCAGATCTCCGGTCTTGGCACCGACATTTCCTCGATATGCTCCAAAAACCAGGTTACCTCCTCCGGATGTGGCACCCCTTTTTCCCGGAATTCCACAATGGCCTGCGCTACGGTGATGGCTCCGGTGTCCAGTTTCCATGCCCAGATCTCATCACGGAAAAGCACCTGTTCCAGTTTTCCGATTTCTTCCTCCGACAATCCCTGCTGCCGGAACATATCCTGCCAGCGGTACTCCAGCAAAACACCGCCTACATCAAACACAAGATTTCGTATCATCCTGCCATTTCCCCCTTTCGCCATATCTTTCTATTCAAAATAATCCTTAAATTCCACATGATATCTGCCCTTGGGAAAAAGTTCCCGGTACAACGCCAGAAAATAATCATCCGTCATACTGGCCAGATAGTCCACCACGATCTGGTTCGGCTCTTCCTCTTCGTACGCTGGTTCCTGCTGCCTGCGGTTATTCATTTTCACATACTGTATATGGTGGCGGTACAAAATACTATCCTTGTTTTTCTCCTTCGCCTGCTCCAGCAAAGTTTCATACAAAGCCTCAAACATAGGCCGGATCTGGTTCTCGTAAATATCATCCAGCTCCGGATTTTTATAGATCCACTGATAATTCTCTTCCTTGCCCCGCCTCAGAGCCTCAAAATACTCGTCATCCATTTTCAGATACGGCTTGCCATAGCTGTTTTCTATCACATTCACCGAAAGGTTGTTGATGATCTCCGCATTAGATGTGCCAATGGCTCCCGCCGTAAAAGAATCCTTTGGCAGAAGGTTCAGCCGCATGGCATCCTGCCTGTCCTTTCCCAGATAGGCAATGATGTCACAGATCCGCATGACACAGCCTTCCAGCGTTCCCGGCACCAGTTCCTTGATGGCTCCCCGGTCCACATAGCACCGTTCCGTCATCTGATCGAACTCTGCAAAGGTTCCCAGCTCTCTGGGCCGGTACTCCTGCAGTTCCAGTTCTCCGTTGTGACAGATAATGCCGTCCAGCGTCTGAAGGCTGATATTGCGGTGGATCATCTGGTCCAGCACCCTCACACTATGTACATTGTGGTTAAAAAAACGGCCCGTATGTCCGTGATACAAGTCATTCAGAATCCGCTCCCCGGCGTGGCCGAAAGGGGTATGACCAATGTCATGCCCCAGAGAAATGGCCTCTGCCAGGTCTTCATTCAGCCCAAGCATACGACAGATATTTCTGGCGATCCTGGCCACTAACTGCACATGAAAGGCCCGGCGGGAAATATCATCATTCCGATAAAAAGAAAACACCTGGGTCTTGTCCGAGTAGCGGTTATAGTAAGGCACATGCATGATCTTTTCCACATCACTGACAAACGTAGGCCGCCACAGCCTCGGCTTATCGTGTGCCGGATCTCTCCGGATCACCGCCTCGTCATTGCACCTGTATGGATTTACCCAGTGGCGGGCCTGATCCTCCCGGATCTGCTCCTGCCGTTCCCTGCTTAATTCATGATACCTGGACATACAATCTCCTTTCCCAAACATCACTTGATATTCTGAAGTTCTTCACCGTACTCTTCCTCTACATGGGCCAATTTCCGGGAGATGGATATAGTCACATACAGATCCGTGGCGCCACTGTATACAAAACCGATTCCCACCAGCGTGATCAGGATCTCCTTGGCAAAAGGATTGATCAAAAGTACCACGCCAAACACAATATTAATGATAGCCAGTGCAAATGCCACATGCCAGGTTCCGTGTCCCAGCCGCAGAAGGTCTACGGAATTTTGCAGTTTCAAGATACCGCTGATGGTGATCAGAAATCCCAGCACCACCGGCACCAGGTCCGTTAGCTTGTCCACTTTGATATACACCAGCACACCGGCCAGGATCAGGCTCAGTCCGATCACCAGATCGCACCGGTATATAATACCGATCACATCTTTTCTCAGATAGCCGATCAAAAATACCACACCCAGCAGTACCAGTATGGTAGCCAAGATATAGCAGATGCTCGTCATGGTAGCCGACGGCCACACGATCAGTACCACGCCCAGTGCGATAAAAAGCACCGCCAACAGGATCAGATTCCATTTCAACTGTTTTAATAACTTCATACAACACCCTCCTTGAAATATATACTGCCCCCGGCTTTTGCCGGCAGGCAGGTGGTCTGTCTTACTATTCTTTCCTCATTATACAGGAAAAATCCCCATAGATAAATACCCAATCGCGCCCTTACAGCCCCAAATCCTCGAAATCTTCCGGCAAAAAACGGTGGTAAATGATATGACAACCTTCATCCTTGAAACAATACAGGTAAGAATCTTTCCCTTCTGTAAAATAAAAGCAGCAGTCAAACTCATCTGTATCCACTTTCTTTCTCTCATAGGAAAAAGGCTGCTTTTTGAACACCTCTTCTACCTCTGCCATGGTGGTTCCGTGAACCGAAAGTGTTTCTACCAGTTCAAAGATAAAAGCATTGGCTCCCTGGTGCCCATGAACATATTCCGTTGCTTTTTCCGATAAAAAGAAACAGAAACGCTCTCCCTTACCGGTGATCTCCACATTGCCAAAACGCTCCTCTGCAAAGGCAGGGAACTCTTTCAGCGCCTCTTTCATTTCCTCTTCCGAAAAAGACGCATCAAAAAAGTGGTTCAGGGAACTCAGTGGATAATAAAAACGGACCGGTTCCTTTCTGTAACCCAGTTTTGCCTGTTCCTCCGCTAAAAGGTCCTCCAGATTTTCAAAAATTTTCTCATATATTTTTTCCCGCATACGATAATCTCCTTTATTGATACAAGTATTTCCATCTATGGGGCATTATAATACCAGGGTTCGTGAAAAGCAAGGTTCCGCCAGATTGGTTTCTCCTCATTGACAGGATTTTTCAAATGGCTATAATGAATGAAACAGGAGGTTTATTTTATGGATTTTTTAACACGCGCTTATGAATTGCAAGAAGAAACAATCGCCAACCGCAGGCACATCCACCAGCATGCCGAAACCGGGCTGGATCTGCCGGAAACGGTGGCTTTTGTCAAAGATAAATTAACAGAATATGGTCTGGCTC
>HF998286.1:8726-21427 GCA_000433735.1 Clostridium sp. CAG:167 | reverse complement strand
GTCTTCCGATCCGGGAGGACAGTGGAGAAAGTTTCTCATGTACCACAGGAGCGATGCACGCCTGCGGCCATGATTTCCACGCCGCCATGCTCCTTAGTGCCGCCCGTATGTTAAAAGAAGAAGAGGCTTCTTTAGCCGGCACCGTAAAGTTTATGTTCCAGCCCGCAGAAGAAACATTTCAGGGGGCAAAGGATATGATAGAGAATGGTATTTTACAGAATCCCAAACCAGACGCCGCCCTTGCCTTTCATGTCACCACCGGTCACAGTCCGGCAGGCACTTATATGTACAATGCAAGCGGTACCATGATGAATTCTGTGGATGGATTTAAAATCACCATTCACGGCCAGGGTTCCCACGGTGCCTGCCCTCATCAGGGCATCGATCCCATCAACATCGGTGTCCACATCTATCTGGGACTTCAGGCACTGATCGCCAGGGAAAGCGATCCCGCTGACTGCTGTGTTCTTACGATAGGACAGTTTTCCGCCGGCGAAGCTGCCAATATCATTCCGGATACGGCTGTTTTACAGGGAACGCTGCGGACTGGCAATCCTGCCGCCAGAGAAAAACTGATGCCGCGCATCCGCGAGATCAGTGAGAAAACCGCAGCTGTCTACAACGGTAGTATTGAGTACCAATGCCTGTCTGCCGTGCCGCCGCTGATCTGTGCCAAAGAACTTACCAACGAATTTGTTTCTTATGTAAAGGACCTGTCCATTCCAGATGTCACCGGTTACCCGGACATTGCCGCCCCAGCCTCGGAGGACTTTGCTCTCGTTGCCCAACAGATCCCGTCCACCTATATATATCTGTCTGCCGGCTACGAAGACGCAAGAGGCGATTACCCGGTACACCACCCGAAAGCTTTATTTAACGAAAAAGTATGTGCCATCGGCTCTGCCTGCTACGCCGCCTGCGCTTTCCGCTATCTGGCAGACCACGGTTCAATCTCAAAGGAATAAAGAAACAATTCCTCTTGTGAGAAGTGCCATAATCCAGGCTACTCCACATTGAAAGAGAACGACTCCCAGTGCCCATCTGCGGCCCAACTCTCTCCGTATGGAAGCAATTGCTGCCACACAAGGTGTATAAAGCAGGCTGAACACCAGAAGAGACGCTGCCGCTACAGGGGAGATTGAGGCAGCCACCGCACCTCCGAAAAGAATCTGCAGCGATGATACAACACTTTCCTTTGCCATAAATCCACTGATAAGGGAAGTGCATATCCGCCAGTCCCCCAGTCCCAGTGGCACAAAGATCGGCACCAATACGCTGGAAATCATGGCAAGGATACTGTTTTTTGATTCAGTAACCAGATTAAAATGAAGATCAAAACTCTGCAAAAACCAGATGCACATCGTAGCCAAAAGGATCACCGTGAATGCTCTCTGCAAAAAATCCTTTGCTTTTTCCCACAGAAGCTGCACCACATTCTTCATTCCAGGCATCCGGTAATTAGGCAGTTCCATCACAAATGGTACTGCCTCTCCTTTAAATAGCGTCTTTCGATACACCAATGCCGTCACGATTCCCATAATAATCCCAAGGAAATACAACCCCGTCATAACGAGGCCGCCCTGTTTCGGGAAAAAAGCACTGACAAAAAATGAATAGATCGGCAGTTTTGCCGAACAACTCATAAATGGTGTCAAAAGAATCGTCATCTTACGATCCCTATCACTTGGCAATGTTCTGGTCGACATAACAGCCGGTACTGTGCAGCCAAATCCAATCAACATAGGCACAATACTGCGGCCGGACAAACCAATCTTTCTCAATAATTTATCCATAAAAAACGCCACTCTGGCAATGTATCCACTGTCTTCCATCAGGGACAAGAAAAAGAACAGTGTCACGATCACAGGCAGGAAACTCAGGACACTTCCTACACCGGCAAAAATTCCATCCATTACCAGCCCCTGCAATACAGGGTTCACATGAGCCGCCGTCAACGCCCGGCCAGTTATCTCTGTCAACGAATCAATTCCCATTTCCAGCAGGCTTTGCAGACCGGCCCCGATCACATTAAACGTCAGATAAAATACTGCCAGCATGATCAGTACAAAGCACGGAATCGCAGTATACTTACCTGTAAGGACCTTGTCCATCCTTTCACTGCGAAGTCGTTCTTTACTCTCAACCGGTTTTACTACCGTGCTCTCACAAACCCTCTCGATAAAGTTAAAACGCATATCTGCAATCGCTGCGCTGCGGTCCAGCCCCCGTTCTTTTTCCATTTGCAGGATCAAGTGCTCCAATGTTTCCTTTTCATTTTGGTCCAGTCCCAGGCGTTCCAGGATCAGTGGATCTCCTTCAATCAGTTTTGTAGCTGCAAACCGCACCGGAATATCTGCCTCCCGGGCATGGTCTTCTACAATATGGCAGACAGCATGAATACAGCGATGCACTGCACCACCAAACTCATTTTCATCACAAAAATCCTGTCTTCCCGGCTTTTCCTGGTATCGTGCAATATGGATGGCATGTCGTACCAGTTCCTCCACTCCCTGGTTCTTGGCTGCTGAAATCGGCACAACCGGTACTCCAATCTTTTCCTCCATCTTGTTGATATCGATAGATCCCCCATTAGCATTTACCTCATCCATCATATTCAGTGCGATCACCATCGGTATATCCATTTCCAGAAGCTGCATGGTTAAATACATATTTCTTTCAATGTTAGTGGCATCCACTATGTTGATCACCGCTTTCGGCCGGTTCTCCAGCACAAAATTTCTGGATACGATTTCCTCACTGCTATAGGGCGACATGGAATAAATCCCCGGGAGATCCGTAATTTGGGTATTAACATGTCCCTTGATCGCACCATCTTTCCGGTCCACCGTAACCCCCGGGAAGTTTCCCACATGCTGGTTGGATCCCGTCAGCTGGTTAAACAGTGTCGTCTTTCCACAGTTTTGATTTCCCACCAGCGCATATGTAAGTGTTTCCTCCGCCGGCAACGGTTTTTTGCTTCCTTTTACATGGTATTTTCCTTCTTCTCCAAGTCCCGGATGTTCCGCATTACTAATTGCAGAAAGGCCCTTATGTTCCCGGGCTCTTGCGTCAATCTTCTCAATCTCTATCTGATCCGCATCTGCCAGACGCAGAGTCAGTTCATAACCATGAACCTGCAGTTCCATGGGATCTCCCATAGGTGCAAATTTAATAACGGTCATCTCTGCCCCCGGAATTACACCCATATCCAAAAAATGCTGGCGAAGCGCTCCCTCTCCACCAACAGATAAAATTCTCGCACTCTCCCCTGCCTTCAGTTCTTTTAATGTCATTTGTGCTTCAACTCCTCTCTTTCATCTTCATATCAAGTTTCTCTTATTTATCTGCTGAGTTTTTTCCTGTGGCATAATCAATCTTTATTCCCGGTTGTACATTATACACAAATACATGGATGCATACTCCCTTTCCATGGTCCTCTACTGAATATGCCTCAATTTCAACACCCCTTGCCAACAATTCTTTTCCTGCAAAATAAGGTGTCACGCGATAAAGCACCGAATTTTTTGAGGTGTCCAAATATTTCATAACCTTTTTTTCCCAGGGAAGCATGGAGGTCGCATTCATATATCTTGTTCCAGTTCTTCTCCATAATATAAAATAGAGTAATTGGGTCCCATATCAACACCTCGCTCCTTCTTCTCTGCCCTATCTATCAGGCAGAGAATATACTAAAATAATACCATTTTTAGCAGGTGTTGAAAAGACTAACTTTCTTATCCTCTCTTTTTCTTCAAGGATCGATGGTAGACACTATTCAAAAGAACCTTCCCCTGATTTTTCTCAGAGAAAGGTTCTTGTAATACACAGTTATTTCCTGTTTCCTATTTTGTTATCTTCGCCTTCTTTGCCACTTTTGACTTTTTGATATACTTTTTGTATGCCTTCAGTTTCTTTGCCGGCACTTTAAATTTCGGTTTCGCAGCAATCTTATAAAAGGCCTTTTTGCCAAGGCTGTTTTTCTTCCATGCCTTTGACTGGATCACAATATTCTTTAACTTTTTACAGCCTGAGAATGCATTTCCTCCAACTTTATTTACATTCTTGCCAATCACTACTTTGGTAAGTTTTTTCATATTTCTAAAGGCGGATGCTTTAATGGCTGTTACTTTATATTTCTGCCCCTGGATCGTAACGGCAGCCGGAATCGTCAGAGACTTCATTTTCTTATCTGTAACCCCTGTTACCTGCACCGTTTTCTTCTTGCCGTTGGCTGTTACTTTATACTTGATCTTCTTCACCGTATAGGTCTTTCCTGCTTTGACTGGATCCTGTTTTTTTACAGTGTTTCCGTTAGTTCCCGCACTGCCGGATGGTGTTACACCGGATGAGGAAGAAACTTTCTTCACCGTGATTCCCTGGGTTGACACATATACAACATCTCCCGAGTGGTTGATGCATCTTGCATAGATGACACACCGCTCGCCTTCTGTCAGTGTAAATTCCTTACCGTTGATCCAGCCGGTAGATTGATCCAGCTGATCCTGGCTCAGGGCAGAAGCGGATTTCAGATAAGATATGGAAGTAATCTCATCTTGTTCATCGGAAGCAGTGATCACTCCTTTCTGTGTTCCTGTCAGTTCCGTGTTAAATACGATCTTGTCGCTGTAATCCGAATAAACCTTTCCGCCTACTGTGATACTTCCTTTCAACGTGAGCACCGGTGGTTTATTGTCTGCCGGCGTCTGCACTACGACCACATTCTTATTGACATTAACCGAAACCGCCACCTCTGTGGATACATTCTGGTCATTGCTTACATTGTCCGGCAGTACCACATTTCCTTTTACCTTAAAGATCTGCTCTTTTTCTGATGCCTGGTTGTACTCACAGTTATTCACATCCCAGTTGATCTTTGCATCATAGACCTGGCCGGCTGTCGTCTGGATTTGAGTTGTTTCCGGAAGTCCCAGTGCTTCTGCACTTTTTTCGGTTCCATAAACAACACCCTGAATTTCCGGCAGTTCTACGCTCAAAACTTTGTCAAACACTTCTTTTTCGTATCGTTCACCGGAAGAAGTTACTTTTATGATCTTGGAAGAAGTAAGCGTCTCTTCTCCTGTCTCCATGGCTGCCATGACCACAAATTCACCGGCACTGTTCGGTCGGAAAAGATTTCCTTCCATGCACTCTTCTGTTACATCTTCATTCTGCACCCCTGACATAACCGTATACTTCACATCACCGGCTGTCTGAGGCTGGTTTGGATCCTCTGCATTTTTATCATAAAGTTCCGTGGTAAGTTTCAGTTCCTGACCATACATGATCTCATCCACATCTGCCTGCGAAACTGTTGTATTTCCCGCACTCCTTAATGTCTTATGTTTTTCTGCCAGTGTGGCCAACAATTTGTCCCGGTCTCCGTAGTATGGCACACGGCTGCTGACAGCCGCTCCCTGACTGGACAGGGTATTTTCTGTCTCCAGTTGATACACACCCGGTGCCGCCGATGCCATGTTTACCAGATTGTTCGGGTATACAAGGATCTTTTTAGAAGAAGAATTGTTGGACAGATTCTTTAAGTTCGCTGCGATCACAGATCCCTCTTCATCGTTCTCTGTAGAAGCACTTACTGAAATGCCGTCCTCTGACACATTCATCTTGGCTGCTGCTGTATTGGTTGTTTTCAACATAAAACCAACTTCATTGGATGCAGCATCAAACACACCACCGGTTCCTACTACCGAATATGCCACAGCCAGTCGGAATTTCAGGCCTGTTGGAATTTTATCATAGGAAAGATCCAAGGTGGCTGTTCCCGGACTTGTTTTAATATTGTCACAACTGCTAAGACTTTCTTTTACCGAAGTAATTCCGTAATCTTTCAATTCTTCCGCCGCTTCTCTGGCGCCTGTGTCCTGATCCAGTTCAAAGACCTCTTTCCAGGTTCTTGTAGCCGGATCGTAAAACTGCCATCTTACTTTTTCACGGGCATAGTCAAACGTCAGCGTATCTCCACTTAATTTCACTTCACCGGAAAATTGATTCTTGCCGGATTTGTTTGCATCCACAGCCTGGTAGGTTACATCCTTTGGCTGTCCGGAGAAAATAGCATCCTGTGCCCCCTGCTCCATTATATAGATCGGGTTGCTGCAGCAGGCGTAATCATCCGACAGTTCAACCGGCCTGACTGCCGCTACAAAGGCTGTATTTTCCGGTACCACATTTTTGTCATATACGGTTTCGTAGCAGTCTTTGTTCTTTTCGTCTTTGGTTGTCTGGGACGCATAGACTGCCCGCTTGGTTACATCCGAGCCAAGCATCCAGACTTTATAGGCGGTTGGGTTGCTGTAGCAGGCTGGATTGTTGTTTTCCGGTGCATACCATCTTACCTTGACGCCGTTATAATTTCCATCAGTATCATAAACCTTTTCCACTTCTACATTCTGTACCGGTTTGGTCGGAAATTTCAGACCGGAAACCGTCGGCTCTACCTGAGGTCCGTCGGTTCTACCTGATAACCAACCACGCGGCAGTCATTTTGTCCCAGTTTGGTAAGCCATGTGCCTACCCGGAACTTAAAGGCATATTTATCCCTGACTGCCACATCTTTCAGTCCGCTGACATCTGGTTTGCCAGTGGATTTTCCATCATCCACATTAGGTATTCTTGCTACGGTTCCCTGTGCTGTAATAGAATCCATAGTAATGTCTGCTTTCGCTCCATTGTATTCCAGTGTACTGCTTAATCCTGCCGTCAGACCGCCTATGGTAGCCGTAGCTTCGTTATGCAGCCCTGCATTCCATGTTACAGATTTCTGGGTTGTCTTTTCTTCCGTTATACTCTGGGACACAGATGTTCCTGTATCTCCACCATTGATGCTGGTACACTCACCAGACCATGTGTATTCTGAATCATTTCCGTTTGATTTCCACATATAGGATGCCACATCACCCGGTGTAGCATTGTGGAGGACATCGTCTGTGATGACCTGGTCTGTCAGTCCCATGCTTTCTACCATTTCATTGTACTTATCTTTGCTGAGAGTGGTCATATCCGGTGTTCCCGGCTGTGCATAAGTCATTTCTACCATCTCATCTTTGATGGTCTTGCCATAGCCATATTTCTGTGACAGCTTTTTCTGATTATCATAATACTCTTTTAAAACCACCACGGCCTGATTCAGTTTTGCTTTTTCCGATTTGTTTAGTTTGGCGGATGTTTTTAAAAGTGTAATCTTTTGGGAAAGGTTCTTCAGCTTTGCCTTAGTCATAGTCTCTATAGACGGACTCAGAACTTTGTAGCGATACCGGATATAAGGGATCGTCACTGCAATAACCTGATCCTCCTTGGTGGCATTATAGGTGGTTGTAAATGTCTTTGTTGTCTGGACTTGTTTTTCATAACCGGCCCCTCCGGTTACCTCTGTCATGGCGGACAGCCCTGTCTTGAACAGACCAAAGAGACTGACGCTTTGTTCCATCCCCACAATGATACCTGCTGTAACAGAAAAACTGTTAGTTTTGGAAACTCCGGTTCCTTTTCCTGTTGTAAAGGAAGTACTTCCCGTCGCCAGATAATCACTGTCCTGCTCCGCTATTTCCGAAAAATATGGTGGTGCCTGCAGAATCGCCACCGGCTGCGGATTGGCATAATACAACTCCTGAGATGCATAAGTTACGCGGGTGGCATCTTCATCTACATCCGGCGCACAAAGGGAAATTCCTACACAATCTCCTGCCTTGACTGTCTTTTTCAAGGTCAGATTGACTGTATTGGTAAGGTCATATTCTCCTACTTCTTTCTGTCTTATATCCAGGATCGCTGCTCCTGCCTGACCGGCTCCTACATAGTTATATACAGCATACAACTGTTCAATACCATAGGGATTATTATCAAAGTTTCCGGAAACAGCATTACTGAAACTCATATGCCCGCCTAAAATGGCCATTGCAAGAATCTTCCTGTGATCCTCTGACGTACTGTCACTGCCACTGATTCCCTTAGCGCTGGATGAAGATAATATCTTATATCCTCCCTGGCTCTTGGCCTGAGCCGTTTCCTTTCTGACATAGTTGGCCGGATTGCTGTCCTTCCACTCATATACTCTCCCTGCCAGAAACACCACATCTGCAAAATCTCTTCCTCTTCCCTTGTAACACTCCACTGTCAGAGGTGAAAGTACCTTTTTGTCTGTGGCTGTCGGCTTATCTTCTCCGCCATAAGCCCCGGAATTGGCAATAAGCTGATCTTTGCTGTCGGATGAATTGATCATCTGTGGTACATTGCCGCTGCTTTTATATCCATAATCATCCCCACTTCCATATGGAATCAGACGCTCTATAAACAGATACCGGCTGTCCAGTTTCCATTTTTTTGCGTCGGCTGTGTTGCGGATCCGGTAGCCTGCCACTACTAGTTCATCGTTACCGTCATTGTCCATATCTCCGGCAGATAATCCACCGTAATACATTACATCATATTCTTTTCCCTGCTTCCATTTGTTGCTCTGGTAATTATTAAGATCCCAGCGCATGCTGTGTTTTGACAAGTTGGATGCCGATGGTGCCTTGGTGGCATCCAGCCATATATCCACTCTTGTCTCAGCCTCCATGGAAGAGGTCACTTTCGTACCATTCCGGGGTGGACACACGGCAATGGCCAGAGAATCTTTTGTGCCGGATGGGTGCCTTATCGTCTCCAGATCTACCGCACAGATCTCATCGACAGAGTTTTTAAATGTGTCTTTATCCTTTTGGGTGTGATTTGAATTCCGGTCTGTCACATTGATATAATATCTTGTGCTGTCCATGGTCATTTCCTGATAATCCACATTGGGATCTTCTTTCGTTCCCCAGTTGCGCACTTCATATAAGGCAACATAAGAGGATGTGCTGGACAAGGCCATGTCGTTGGATGTCCTGGTTGCATCGGTTGGACAATAAACTGCCAGTTCATCCTTTCCATCTCCGTTATAATCTCCTGCCGATATCTGCATATAGGCATCTGCCTGCCACTCTTCAATATCAAATCGCAGATATCCTACAGTTGTAGTATGCCAGATCTGCGTTTTCTGTGTGGCATCGTATATTCTCAGGTAAATAATTGTTCCGTCGCCTCCTGCATACCCACTTACATACCCGGAATGTACCGCCAGCAGCTGTGCTACATAGGCATCTTTACCTTCTCCCAAGGGATCAAAAGCCGTTGTCCTAACCGCAGTAACTACCTCTCCACTGAAAGTGTTGGTCATTTCATCCTGCTGATCAATTACTTTTCCGCCACTTTCTTTGAAACTGCCGGAATTTTCCAGATCATACAGCGTCTGGGTAACCCTCTGAGTTCTTTGGGATGCATTCAAAGCATCGGTTTCTCCGATCATAAGCTCCGGAGATGGATTCACAGAAACCGCCACTTCATTATCACCCGTCAGTGGATTTCGTCCGTTCTCCCTGCCCTTTACAGAATCTTCTGTATCGGTCAGATGATTTTTCTCCAGAATATCTCGTTTGGTTTCCTCCGATGCACTGATGGTATCAGTATTTCCAGTACCTGCATCTGCTGTGTCCGCTTTTACCGGTGTCGCAGGGATCTGCGGAATCGAGAGACTTGCAAGCAGAAGTACTGCGAATATCTTTTTACACACTTTTTTTATTTTCTTCATATTTTTTCCCCCTTCGTTCATAGTAGAATAATTATATCAGTTATTTTTTCCCATAGGAATGTACAATTTGGCAAAAAAATAATACAATTCTTCCTTTGAAACGCCTGTTTTTAGGGGGTTTTCTTCCGTGAACACCGTTCGCCTGACGAACGGAATTATCTCAGCATATACTGTTCCAGTTCCTGTCTGCTGTGGATATTTAATTTGTCATAGATCACATCCAGATGTTTCTTTACAGTCCGCTCTGACACCTGCATATGGTGGGCGATTTCCTTGATGGTCCACTTTCTGTTGTAAAGCATGGCCACTGTAAACTCTGTTGTGGACAGATTATCTGCAATCTCCCTGTGCTCCGCTATTTTATGTACTTTACGCCATCCTGCGCTGAATTTATATACGATATCGGTTATTTTCTGAAATGACTCCGGTTCTTTTTCCTTAAGGCACACCTCCACCATTCCCTGCAAAAGTCCATGGTGTTCGGCAAATACTTCGATCAGCTGATCCTGTCTGGCGTATTCCCACGCCTTCATAAAGTATTTTTTTGCCTCTTCCACCCGCATAAGGTTCATCATGGCCATGGCTTCCATGTTGTAAATATATGTGGTCGGGATGGGATAGACGGCGTCACTTAACGCCAGTGTCATATCCGCAATAGCCAGCGTTCTTTCATAATTTTTTTCAAGATATGCCTTGTGAGCCAGCACATATCCACCGAACATTTTTAATCCCCCCGGCAGATATTTAAGATATCCTTCCAACAGCTCCACATCCCCCATAGTCAGATGCAGCAATACCGTAGCCGCCGTATAGATAAATACCCGGATGGCTCTCTGTACCGGCAGACCTTCCTCTCCCGCCTGCTCCTGCAGGTCCTTTTTTATAATGCCAATGGCATACTTTGTCAGGGCAGTCTTGTCACAAGTAAGGTTGGAAAAGGCATAGATCCACGCTGCCGAATACCGTAATGCATCATCCGGACTGTTGAGGTACAGTTCCACGGCTTCGGCTGCCTTTTCTGCCTGGCCGCTGAAATAATAATACTCGGCCCAGGCAATGTTTCTCTCATCTTCATCTTCCATTTTTTCAATGTACCTGGTGCACTGCCCCAGGGGAAACACGCTGTTTAAAAGCGGCATGGGGATGTGTTTACGCCCGGTACATTTTTTGGCTCCCTCTTCTTTTTGAACTGGGATCTGCCAGTCGCGCCCGACTTTCATAGCACCCGGTATTTTCCCGGCTGCTGCCCATTTTTGCACCGTCCGTGCTGTTACCCCCAGCCTTTCTGCTGCTTCCTTGACAGTTTCATATTTCATATATATCCCTTCTTTTTCTATTTTGTACCGAAAATACGGTCTCCTGCATCCCCCAGCCCCGGACAGATATAGGCATTTTCATTTAATCCCCGGTCCAGATGTCCTACATAAATCTGGATATCCGGATGCGCCTCATGAAGTCGTTTTACTCCTTCCGGCGCCGCAATGATGCACATGAACTTGATGTTTTTTCCACCTGATTTTTTGATCTGATTTACCGCATCCACCGCCGAGCCGCCGGTTGCCAGCATAGGATCGGTCACTACGATCAGGCGCTCTTCAATCGGGTGCGGCAGTTTGCAGTAATACGGCGTCGGTTCCCATGTCTCTTCATCCCGATACATTCCTATATGTCCTACTTTGGCGGATGGCACCAGTGACAGTACCCCCTGCACCATGCCAAGTCCTGCTCTCAGTATGGGTACGATGGCTAACTTCCGTCCTGCCAGCACCGGTGTCATACATGTTTCCAGTGGGGTCTCAACTTCTACCTCTTCCACCGGAAGATCGGACAAGGCTTCATACCCTTCCAGCATGGCAATCTCCTCAACCAGTCTGCGAAACTCGTTGGTTCCTGTGTGGCGGTCCCGCAACCTGGAAATCTTGTGCTGGATCAGCGGATGGTTTAAAATTGTCACATTCTCCATATCTTTGTACTCCATGACATTATTTCCTCCTGAAAATTGATAGTGTTAGTATACCACAATTGGTGGGTTGTGTCAGGGATTGACAGCACTTTTTATAGGTTCCGTAATGTAGCAGAAAAGTCTGCGTTCCGTGGGTGCTCCCGCTAGTTAAGTGCGTAGCGGTATGGATGCCTATGCTGACGCATATACAGGCATCTCATACCGACGCACTTAAAACCCACTTCCCGCAAATCTTTTCTGCTACATTACTGGAAAACTATAAATCTGGCATTGATTTCCTGACACAAACCAATTGTTTTTCCCCTGTGCTCCTGCAGACCTTTCCCCGAACAATTTCACAAAATCTGCTACTATATAAGATAGAGATTTGATTTTATACGGTTTGTAGCAAGGGGAGCAATTTATGAAGGGGTTCAGTAATTTCCCAGAAAATTTTTGCGTGGAGTGGGTACAAATGCGCAAGTATCTGGCATGTGTATTTTACATGCCGATACTTCTGCGTATTTGTCGTAGCGAAAGCACCCACGAAACGCCAAATTTTCTGGGAAATTACGATTCCTTCAAAAAGTCCACCCCGACAATTGCTGCAGCCCTCCCTCAAATTACAGTTGATACCCCTTTCATAATAATGTTATAATATGGCTATTCTAAACAAAAGAGGTATGATTTATGTTTCAAAAATTGTTTCATTTAAAAGAGAGTGGTACGGATGTCAAGACGGAAGTGATTGGCGGTATTACCACTTTTATGGCGATGGCTTATATCCTTGCCGTGAATCCATCGATCCTGTCCCAGTCCGGTATGGACTCCCAGGCGGTTCTCATTGCTACTGCCCTGGCTGCCTTTGTCGGTACTTTGTGCATGGCATTTATGGCAAATTATCCTTTTGCGCTGGCACCGGGACTTGGTCTGAATGCTTATTTTGCCTACACTGTATGCGGCACCATGGGATATTCCTGGGAGCTTGCTTTGCTGGCAGTGTTTGCAGAAGGCCTTGTTTTCCTGGCTCTGTCTCTGACCAATGTCCGGGAGGCTATTTTCAATGCCATTCCCATGCAGTTAAAAAAGGGTGTGTCCGTGGGTATCGGTCTGTTTATCGCCTTCCTTGGTCTGCAA
>HF998286.1:0-8672 GCA_000433735.1 Clostridium sp. CAG:167 | reverse complement strand
TTACAATGGTCAAATTCACAAAGGATTTTCACACCACAGGGATTTCCGCCCTGCTGGCTCTGATCGGACTTGTGATCATTTCTGTACTGTATATAAAAAATGTAAAAGGCTCTATCCTGTTAGGAATCCTGATTACCTGGGCACTGGGTATCCTTGCACAATTTACCGGATTGTATGCCGGGGATTCCGTACTGCCTGTCTGGAGTGATTTTAACCTTGGTGCTATTTCCAAGACCTTTGGTCAATGCTTTTCATCTGCAGCTTTTGCCAACTTCCGCATTCTGGATTTTATTGTTATAATGTTTTCTTTCCTTTTTGTGGATATTTTTGATACATTGGGCACGATGATTGCCTGTGCCGATAAGGCAAAAATGTTAGATAAAGACGGAAAACTGCCAAGAATCCGCAGTGCTCTGCTGGCAGATTCCATCGCCACTTCCTGTGGTGCCATACTGGGTACTTCTACCACTACTACATTTGTAGAAAGTTCCTCCGGCGTGTCAGAAGGTGCACGAACCGGACTTGCTTCTGTTGTGACCGGACTTTTGTTCTTCTTATCCATTTTCTTAAGTCCCGTCTTCATTGCAATCCCCGGCTTCGCCACCGCACCGGCCTTAATCTTCGTTGGCTTCTTGATGATCACTGCCGTGAAAGATATTCATTTTGACAATGCCATTGAAGCAATACCTGCTTATCTTACTTTATTAACTATGCCGATTTTATACAGCATTTCAGACGGTATCGCTGTCGGTTTTATCTCTTATGTTGTACTGCATCTATTGGCAGGCAAGGCAAAAGAGATCAAACCTCTGATGTATGTTCTGGCTGTGCTGTTTGTGTTAAAATACATCTTCTTATAAGAATCCAATGATATGATCCGGCCTCTCACTTTCCTTTTTCATTTAGGATACAAGCCGGATCAAGTTCTTTTCTCATCCATGTGTGAGGACAATATTCATCCATATGAATATCCTTTGTATCGGTGTATCCCTGCTTTAAATAAAACTGTGACACACGACATTGAGCAGACAGTTCAATTCTTTTCCCACCTGCCTTTTTAATTTCTTCCTCGGCTCCCTGCAGCACTTTCTCGCCATATCGTTTTCCTCTGGCTTCTTTGCGTACAGCGATCCTGCCAACAATATAACATTCCCGCTCCTTAGAGTAATAAAATCTGCAGGTTGCCACAGGATCATCATCTTCCAGGAGAATGATGTGTTTTGCAATAGGATCGATTTCATCAAACTCTTTTTTGAATCCCTGCTCCTGTCCAAAGACCTCCTGCCGGATTTCCTTTGCGGCCCGGGGCAGTTTATCATAAATCTTGATTGTCATTTGTTTTCCCCTTTTCATTTTCTAGGCACAACTTGTAATGTTTTCCCTAAAGAATTCAACACTTTTAAAACCGTAGATTTCTTAGTTCCATTCGTATGAACCCAATACGGATAGAGCGCGTTGGTGCGATCCCCCTGGATAAGTTCTGTCACTTTCATATCCATAACACTGTCATCATCACTTGCCAAAGCGGTTGCCGGTACCATACATATCACCATGCACAAAGCAAGCAGTACACTCAATATTCGATTTTTCATAAGCAGCCCTCCGTTTTACTGCCATCCGGCAGTTTTATCAATTTTTGTCCACGCTTCCATTTATCTATACTTCAATTATGCTGGATAAAAGTGCCAAAGTCAAGAGAGGAACTCCACTGTTTCAGGTTTCAAAACTGCCCTCATATTTTTTATCCGAAGCAAAAAAAGATTCCCGTCACACATACTCCTGTGTTCTGGAAATCTTTTCTATATTATCCGTATTTTATTATTTTCCTACATGAAAGGCATCCATACCCGGGTACACGGCACTGGCACCTAATTCTTCTTCGATACGGAGAAGCTGGTTGTATTTCGCCACACGCTCGGATCTGGAAGGAGCACCTGTCTTGATCTGGCAAGTATTCAGTGCTACTGCAAGATCTGCGATGGTAGTATCTGCCGTCTCACCGGAACGGTGGGAAGAAATCGCTGTGTAACCTGCATTGTGTGCCATTTTGATGGCTTCCAGTGTCTCTGATACGGAACCGATCTGATTCAATTTGATCAAAATGGAGTTACCTGCGCCCATTTTAATACCTTTGGAAAGTCTCTCTGTATTTGTAACAAAAAGATCATCTCCTACCAGCTGAACTTTGTGGCCGATCTTCTCAGTCATCTTCTTCCAGCCTTCCCAGTCTTCCTCATCCAGACCATCTTCGATGGAAATGATCGGATACTTGTCAATAAGGGATTCCCAATGTGCGATCAATTCATCAGAGGTAAATTCTTTTCCGGATTTTGGCTGCTTATAGTAGCCAACGCCTTTTTCGGATTTCCATTCAGAAGATGCAGCATCCATAGCGATCATAAAATCTTTGCCCGGCTCAAATCCTGCTGCCTTAACTGCTTCCAGAATTTTTTCAATGGCTTCCTCATCGGAAGTAAGTTTATTTGGCGCAAATCCACCTTCATCACCAACCGCTGTCACATCTCCCATATCTTTGATCAGAGATTTCAATTTGTGGAATACTTCTGCACACCAGCGAAGTGCTTCTTTGAAAGATGGTGCACCAACCGGCATGATCATAAATTCCTGTGTGTCAACGGCTGAATCTGCGTGAGCACCACCGTTTAAGATATTCATCATCGGTACCGGAAGGCGGTTGCCTGAAATACCACCTAAGAAGCGGTATAGCGGAATATCTAATGCAGTTGCTGCTGCTCTCGCAGTGGCAATGGATACAGCCAGGATCGCGTTGGCACCCAGTTTTGATTTATCTTTTGTGCCGTCTGCATCGATCATTGCCTTGTCAATCGCATAAATATCCGATGCATCCATGCCGGTAAGGACATCGTTGATCACTGTATTGATGTTGCTGACAGCCTTTTCAACACCCTTTCCAAGATAGCGGCCCTTGTCTCGGTCTCTCAGTTCCAGCGCCTCAAACTCGCCGGTAGACGCACCACTTGGAGCAGTACCTCTTCCTACGGTTCCATCCACCAAAGTCACCTCTGCTTCTACGGTTGGATTGCCTCTTGAATCCAGGATCTCACGGCCAATTACTTTTTCAATTTCTAAAAAATTCATCGTAATACAATCTCCTTTTCCATAAAATAGCAGTACTCCCCGCAAGAATCACATTTAATTCTGCCATAGGATGCGTTCATCATTCACACCCTAAATACGAGGAGCCCACATGATTTATTCACATTTTAGTTAGTTCTAACTAACTTCTTTTATATTACTGAATTTCCCAGTAAAAATCAATACTTGTAACTGATAGCTTTTCTCATCTTTCTTATTGTTTCAATTTTTTGAAATAATATACACTCAAAGTTTTTTCTTTTTGCCTTCCATCATGATCCAGGTAAACAAACCACCGCTGATAATAAGCAGTGCGATCCACAGTTCCGGATGACTGCTGTCACCGGTCTCCGGGCTCTTATTCTCTGTTTTTGACTGTTCTTTTTTACCACTACTTGTTTCAGACGGGGTATCTTTATCCTCTCCGCCGGTGTTACTTACCTCCGACTTGGTATCTGCCAGACTGACATCACTTGTATCCGGCTGGCTGGTGTCACTGTTTTCGGACTGCTCAACCGACGGACTTGCGTTGTTTGTTCCTGACTGGCTGCCTCCCTGATTTGCGTTGTTTGCCCCCGACTGGGCGCCTCCCTGGTTTGCGTTGTTTGCCCCTGACTGGCTGCCTCCCTGCGCTGTATTATTTGTTCCCTGATTATCCACAGGCTTTAATTCCAGGGCAGCCAAAGCATCTTCAATGGCTTTCGCCATGGCATCCACATCTGCCTGCTCTTTAAAACTCTTATCCCGGTCAACCGCATTTACTGCAGCCATGACATCTGAAAAGTTCTTGTATAAATCTCCGTTCAGAGCATTTACCTTGGCCAGTGCCGCATCCACCGCCGTATAATCCGCACTTCGCAGTTTTAATCCTTTGATGGCTTTTTCTATCGCTTTGGCATAGCCTTCCACCGTCTCCTGTCCGGTGTAATCCTTGTCATATTTGACTGCATCGATTGCATTTTTCACAGCAGAAAAATCCACATAATCATCTTTATTCAATGCGTTTGCTTTGTCAACCGCCTCATTTACAGTTGTATAATCCGCTTTTTGTACTGACTGCTGTTCATAGGTTGTGTGATAAAGTTTAAAACGCATATCTTCATTTGCATTTGCATGAACCCATGTAACATCCAGCAGACCCGAGTGATTAATGAATATAGCCGGCTGCGCCATAAAAATCACACCATCTTCACCAAGGAGTTTTTGCGGCAGCAATTCTGCCTGGCCTGCTGTATTATTGTAATAATACAGGCGAATATCTTCCTGCCTGATATCCTGTTCCTTATTTTGCTCATCCAGCCATTTACCATCAGAAGACTTTGTATACTTTATGCCATTGAGTGTGATCTCCGACTTGTCTGTTTTAAACGGAGTGTACTCTCTCGCCGTAATATACTGCATGGTGTCGTCTTTGGAAAGAATCGAATACCTTGTGTCTCCTGTTTTGGATACATCTGCAATCTCCTTGGTCTTCCAGCCGGATGTACTGTTCGAATCGGTGCTGATTTCCTTGATCGTTCCACCGCAGTAGAAAATTAATTTTGACAGATCTGTCTCAACAAGAGAACCATACGTATTCGTCTGGTTGACAGTATCTACATTTTTTCCATTATTTGTAGCCAGTTTAACTTTGTTATTTTTAAACTCATCCGGAGAGTACAAAGACACCTGGTCTCTCTGTTTTACCTGGTCATACATCACATCCGACACATGCGTCCCGTCCACAGCCTCTTCATAAAGTACGGCAACCGAACCATTGAGTTCTGCTGCTGTATGAGCAGATATATAATTACAGGATTTTGCAAATACCATCGGTATTACATTTCCATCTGCATCGGTCTTGTTATCATCGGATGAGACCTTGTTCGGAAGAGAACTTGTTTGTGTCCGGATCATAATAAAGTCCCTCGATCCCATATGCACCGTCATCGTTTTTCACATCGGAACAAACCACCCATGTAATGAGTATTTTGTCCCCCACTTTAGTCACATGGGGATTATACATGCTGACATTATCAGAGGACTTTGTAACCGTAAGAATCTGATTCGCAAACACTAAGGTCGATGACTTCAAAGCCGTGACCGATATCCTCATAGAACCTGCAATCTCATCCTTCGTTTCAGACCCATCAAACTTCTTATTTGCATCCGTCCATGCCACGAGCATGTTGTTATTAAAAGTGGCATCGTTGTCTGTAAATATAAACGGGTCCATATCCCATGTTTCATCATCCTGAATTTCCTGAGGAACACTGACCCTATCGCCTTCCCGGCTGACAGAATAATAAAGCTTGGCACACTCTTCTTCGTAACCATTCCAATACCAGGAATACAGCAACAAATCTGCATCGGTCCATCCCGGTAATTTTGCACTTTTCAATCTGCAATAATCAGGGCTACCAAATTCCAAAAGAATATTGTTTTCCTTACTTTCTGCTGCCGATGCTTTGACCGGAACCATACCAGCCAGCAGTATTAACGCTAACACCAGCGCCATGAGTCCCGCCGGTTTGCATTGTTTCTTTTCTTTCTTCTTAACTGTTATCCGCATTAAGCGTCACCTCCATCACAAAACTTTTTTCCGTTCATTATGCTGTTCTTGTGTTGTTTTCATATGTGTCACCTTTATTTTATCTAATTGATCGTTCATCATTAAAATAACATAATGTGGTGATGACAGCAATGTTTTTGGGGTATATTCTGTTCAAATAATTCTATCATACATCTACCTCTCTATGCGAACCCAAAAATTATCTTCTGCCATTCGTCCTTCCGTCTTCTCTATAATCATGATCGGATCATAAAATGGCAGTCCCAGATCCTTCAATATCAATTTCATCTTATCTCTGCTTTCCGGGAAACATCTTGACTCCAGGAACTCCTGATAATCCTTGTAATCCGGATTTTCTACCGTACCGAACGCACGGAACATGACCCTATCCGTATAATTCCTTATTTTAACTTTTCGCTCCTGCTCGTTCACATCAATCAAAGTGCATACATCCTGCTCATACATATACCATATTCTAAGTGGCCACACTTTTTCCGGCACCTTTACTTCCTTCTCATATTCCGGATATTTTTGCAACATTTTTAGAAAGGGAACAATGGGCCCACGAATCGCTTCCTCACTTCTCTCCCAACGCTCTACTGTCGGCTTGGAACAATTGACAAATTCCGCAAACTCTTTCTGCGTCAAATGCAGCTCTTTCCGAATCTGTTTAATTTCCTTTGCAGTTGTGTATTCTGGTGTTACAAATAACCTTTCTTTCATAAACTCACCTTCCAGTTTTATGATTCACGACTTTTTCTACATTAAATCATAAAAACTAATATTTGTAAACAAAAACCATTATTTTGATTGTTTTTAGCCTGTAAAAAGCAATCAAAATAATGGTTTTGTAATTTGCCTTCGTCTATTCATCCACCACCTGGAAAATGAAAACTTCAAATACAAAACACACTATATAATGGCACTGACTTTATCCCATTTACCATTCCAAAATTTCTTGCCGAAATCCGAATTGCATAAACCGGGTCATATTTTCCCCTATAAACCATCATACTTTTAGCTTTCACATGATTTCCAGCCTTACATTCCACCGGAATTACATGACTATCTTTTTGTATTAGAAAATCTACTTCTGCAGTATTATCTGATTCCCAATAATGAAGATCATAGCCATTTGTTTTCAGCGCAATTGCAACATAGTTCTCTGTCAGTATACCTCGAAAATGCTCTGTTTCCTTACCCTGTAGTGCCTCCAGAGTCATTCCCAATCTGGCAGACATAATACCCATATCGCTATAGTACAGTTTGAATGCACTCACATCCTGATATGCTGCAACCGGATAAAATCCCTGACTACATTTCATACACTTATTCACAATTCCGGCCCGAATCAGCCAGTCTATTGCATCTCCATATTGAGATGCCCGTGCGCCCGATTTTATCAACTTATACTGAAATTTTTTGGCATCCCTTGCTAACTGTGCCGGAAGGGAATCATATGCTTCAAAAATACGTACCGTATCTGACTGATTCGCATATTTGGTCATATCCGCAATATAAGAATTTAATAACATCTGCCGGATTTCTACCTGCTCTATAGGACTGTCTTTTGCAAGATCGGCCTTCACCGCTGCCGGCATTCCACCCACAATGCAATAATGATAAAATTCCTGCATGGCCTCCTCATGAAGTATTTCATCCAACGGCTGATTGTTTTCATAATGTTCCCGGATCGTATCTGCGAGCATCTGTTTTTCTTTTGCCCACAACACCTCTTCCAGATCCATTGGGTACATGGTCAGCATCTGCACTTTGCCTACTGGAAACGAATATTTTTCCCGGTTCACCGCTACACCCAACAGGCTTCCCGCAGCCATCACATGATATTCCGGAGCCTCTTCCGAAAAATATTTTAATGAAGTTAATGCTCTTTCACACATTTGAATTTCATCAAAAATAATAAGTGTATTTTCAGGCACAATCTTCGCCTGATAGTATTTTTCTAAAACTGATATCACATGATCTGCATGAATATCTGTTTCAAAATATTTCCCAATTCTTTCATCTGTTTCAAAGTTTACATAGATAGTATTTTTGTAATACAATGCTCCAAACTCACGCATCTCAAATGTTTTTCCGACCTGACGTGCCCCGTAAATCAGCAAGGGCATTCTACCATTTAACTTATTTTTCCACTCATATAACTTTGACGTTATTTTACGTTTCATGTGTATACATTCTCCTTTCTTTAATTTTGGGTGCGTTTTAATGTATTGTAATACATTTTTTTGTATGAATCAATGTGTTTTTTCCCATTTATACTTTATTTTCTTCTTTGGTTGCTCTTTTTTACTCTATTTGTAAAAAGCCAGACACACAAACCTACGAAAAAAACTGTGACTGCAATCAGCAGAGGCAGGATTGGAATCGGATAGACGCTTACATGTATAAGCCTCAGTCCCTGATACAATGTAAATACACCAAATATGGAAAAGATCGCCACGGCGACTGTATTGAGCAGACCATCCGGCGTCTTGCTCTTCAACAGATAACCAACCAGCATCCCCAGGATATCTGCAGCAAAAAGTCCCAGCGAGCAGCCAATCCATACGATCACGGCGGAACTCATACCTTCATTTGCACCAAATGTGATAGCTGTAAGCTGTGTCTTATCCCCTAACTCTGCTATGAAAAAGGTACAAAAGACAGCCAGTGGTGCAAACTTGATCTTTGATTTTCCACCGTCTTCCTCTTCTTCATCATCACTGGCAATGGTAGATGCCGCAAAATAAAGAAACGCCAGTGCTGCAATAATTTTAATGAGCCATTCAGGGATGAATTCACTGACAAGTCCCCCTGCAAGAACCGCAAGACCATTTAATACAAGAATGGCTGCCGCCGTCCCCAATATGATATCTCTTAACTTGTACTTGGAAGTAAGAGCGATCAGCATAAGCTGGGTTTTATCCCCCATCTCAGCTATAAATTCTGAAAAAAACACTTTTAAAAACAAAAACATCTGCCTGATACCTCTCTTATCTTA
>HF998285.1 GCA_000433735.1 Clostridium sp. CAG:167 | reverse complement strand
ATAAATATATTGTAGTAGAAAGCATGAGAAAAGGAAAGAGAGGTCTGAAATGCATACAGGGATTCCAGAAGAAAAACGGCCGGATTATTTTGATCGGTTGCAGGAACTGATCGGATGTGGAAGCTTGGAATTGATCCAGGAGGATGGAAAGTGCCGCCTGGTATATCTGATGAATGATGCGGCGGAAAGTTTCCTTGTCTTTGAAGAGGCTGTTGTGACCGGTTTTTGTGATAAGAAGATAATGGATAATCATGCCGTTTTGGATCTGTATAAAGAAGGATATATTTTATCGGTGAATCAAGGTGGCGAAAATGCTTTTACTATCCGGTTCCGGAATATGTCTTTTGAAATAAAACTGTATGATTATGGCGATATCGGGCATTTTTGGATCGAGGATGATGAAGATCTTAGGTGGCTTAATTACCATATTTTGATGCTCCGTGATAAAATGTTATATCTTGGCAGAGAAGCCGGCACAGAGGAAGAAGCTGCGCTGGCTTCTCTGGCTGATTTTGAGCCTCTTTACTTTTTCCCTAGTGTACCAATCGAGTTTCAGCAGACTTGCGGGGCCGGAGCAGAGGAAAAAAAGGCAGCAGCCCAGGTAATGATAGAACTGGCAGCAGGTGATGAAAAACTGGTGCGGCAGTTGGAGAAATATAAGCAGGATCCCAGTTTGAAGCAGGCGCGGAAAGTGGCCAGAATGTTGCGGAAGAAGGAGCATTTTCATGTGATAGAGACGATCATAGAGCAGATGCGGATTCAGGGTTCCCAATATGAAAAGAGAAAGTATGAGCATCAGGTTAATGATGAGATTAAGAGAGCTGCCACCCGGAAGGATGAATTGCAGAAGGAGGGGTATAAGGTGTACTGGTTCTGGCAGGAACCGTTTATGATCGGAAAAAGGGATGTGCCGTTTTATGCGCAACTTATGATCGTGGATCTGCGGGGTTGGAAAAAGAAAGTGTGGGTGGAGATTTATAAGGTGGGGTAAGGGGAACATAAAGCATTATCTAATAGAGGAAATGCGG
>HF998284.1 GCA_000433735.1 Clostridium sp. CAG:167 | reverse complement strand
TTATACAAGGAGGAACACTTTATGGCATGGTACAACGAAGCTGTTTTTTATCATATTTATCCACTGGGACTTACCGGTGCTCCCAGACTAAATGAATATACCGAACCGGTTCACCGTCTTAACACACTGCTTCCATGGATCGATCATCTGAAGGAACTTCATGTGAATGCTTTGTATATCGGACCATTGTTTGAATCCGTTGGACATGGCTATGAAACTACCGATTACAAAAAACTGGACAGCCGCCTTGGCACCAATAAGGACCTGACAAACTTTGTAAAGACCTGTCACGATGCCGGCATCCGCGTGATCTTAGATGGTGTTTTTAACCACACCGGCAGAGACTTTTTTGCCTTTAAGGACCTTTTACAAAACAGGGAATCTTCCCCTTACAAGGACTGGTACTGCCAGGTGAACTTTCAGGGAAACAATGAATATAACGATGGTTTTTCCTATGAAAACTGGGGCGGATATAATCTTTTAGTAAAACTTAACCAGCACAATCCGGATGTAAAAAATTATATCTGCGATGTGATCCGTTTCTGGGTTTCTGAGTTTGATATTGATGGGATCCGTCTGGATGCCGCCGATGTACTGGACTTTGATTACATGAAACAGATGCGCCGGACAGCGGAAGAAGTGAAGAAAGATTTCTGGCTTATGGGAGAAGTGATCCACGGAGACTATACCCGCTGGGCCAACACAGATACTCTCCATTCCGTTACCAACTATCAGCTTCACAAAGCACTGTATTCCGGCCACAATGACCATAACTACTTCGAGATTGCCCACACGGTGCAGCGCCTGTATGATATGGGCGGGGACAAACTGAATCTGTATAACTTTGTTGACAATCATGATGTAGAACGCATCTACACAAAACTGAACAAAAAAGAGCATTTTGTCCCGGTACACATTCTTTTGTATACACTGCCCGGTGTACCATCTGTTTACTATGGTTCTGAGTTTGCCATTGAAGGGAAAAAAGAACCGGGCTCCGATGATTCTCTCCGCCCGGCACTAAATCTTGACGATTATAAGGACGCAGTAACCAAAAATCCATACACCCATCTGATCGCTGAACTTGGCAGGATCCGCCAGGAAACAAGGGCTCTTTCGTATGGAGATTACAGGCAGCTTCTGCTGACCAACCGTCAGTACGCATTTTCCAGAAACATGGAAACTACACAGGCTGTCATAACAGTGAACAACGATGATGCACCGGCTGTTTTGACGGTCCAGGCATCCTTTGGTTCCACTTACAAAGGTCTTTTATCCGGAGAAACACTGACCGTGGAAAACGGACAGATCCAGGTATCCCTGCCTGCCAACAACGGAGAAATCTGGGTACCTGTTTCTTAAAACTCACCCAGTTCTTTCAGTGCTTCATACACACGATGCACCGGCAGACCTACCACATTGTTATAATCACCATGGATCCTGCTTACAAATCTGGCAAATTCTCCCTGGATTCCATAGCCTCCTGCCTTGTCATAAGGCTCCTTTCCCTGGATGTAATGCTGTATTTCATCCGGGGTCATAGGGGCTGTTTCCACCAGCGTTTTCTCTGCCAGCACCTTTGTCTGCAGGATTTTTCCTTTTTCTACCACAAGCAGGGCCACACCGGTATATACTTCATGACTCTTCCCCTGGATCTTGGAGATCATTTTCTCTGCTTCTCTTTTATCTGCCGGTTTTCCCAGTATTTCCCCTTCTATGGCAACTACTGTGTCAGCTCCCAGCACGATCCCATCCTTTTCCATGCCGGCCGCCACGGCCTCCGCTTTTTGTCTGGCCAGTTCCATTGTAACCATTGCCGGATCTGTCTGGGTGATCACTTCCTGACAGTGAGATACCTTCACTTCAAATTTTCTTCCCAAAAGCCCCAGAAGTTCCCTCCGTCTGGGAGAACCTGAAGCTAGAATAATCTTTTTCATTTTCTTTTCCTTTCTTTGGATACAGACAGTCCGTTTCTGCCTGACCGCATATGAAACAAAAAGAGACTTCCGGCCTGACACCGGAAATCTCTTTGAATGTTTCTTTTATAAATTACTGAAAGTATTTTACACCACTTAAGAAGATCTTCTGATCCTGATCTCCATAAATGTTCATGGCTACGCCTTCACCACGACGCTCAGAGTGAGCCATCTTTCCAAAAACACGGCCGTCCGGACTGGTGATACCCTCGATTGCCATATAAGAACCATTTGGATTGAAATCTTCATCCATTGTTGGGTTTCCGTCAATATCTACATACTGAGTAGCAATCTGTCCGTTTTCAGCCAGTTTCTTAAGCCATTCCTGACTGGCAACAAAACGACCCTCACCATGGGATGCCGGAATGGCATATACGCCACCCAGTTTAGCTTCCTGAAGCCATGGAGATTTATTGGTAACAACCTTTGTATACACCGATTTGGAAATATGACGGCCAATGCTGTTGGTAGTCAGTGTCGGTGAGTCCTCTGTCTGTGTCTTGATCTCTCCGTATGGAACCAGTCCCAGTTTTACCAGTGCCTGGAATCCATTACAGATACCCAGTGCCAGACCATCTCTCTCATTCAGGAGTTCATGAACTGCCTCTTTGATCTTTTCATTACGGAACACAGAAGTAATGAACTTCGCTGAACCATCCGGTTCATCACCGGCACTGAATCCGCCGGAGAACATAAGGATCTGTGACTGACGGATTGCTTTTTCAAACGCATCTACACTGTCCGTAATGTCCTGCTCTGTCATATTTTTAAATACAATGCTTTCGGTATCAGCACCAGCCTGTTCAAAGGCTTTCATTGTATCATACTCACAGTTTGTTCCCGGGAATACCGGAATAAACACTTTCGGTCTTGCCACTTTGTGCTTACAGATATAAATATCCTTTGTATCGTACAAACTGGTTTCGATCTTTTTATCCTCTACACCGGAACGGGTTGGGAATACTTTTTCCAATGTACCGGTCCATGCTTCCAGGGCTTCTTCCATGGACACTTTCTCGTCTCCACATACAAAGGCCTGCTCTTCCAGTACTTTACCGAAACGGTCATATGCCACTTCTTTTTCATCCAGTTTAGCCAGATCTGCTTCTGCGATCTCAGCCACGATCTCACCATAGGCCGGAGCAAAATAATATTCTTTTTCACGCTTGCCACATACTTCAACACCCAGTTTGTTACCAAATGCCATCTTGGCAACCGCATCTGCTACGCCGTTGCCATCCAGTGCGTAAGCTGCTTTTACAATACCCTGGCGCATCAGTTCTGTGATCTTTTCATACTGAGACATGATAAAGTCATAATCCGGCAGATCATACTCATCTTTTTTAATTGTGAATTTGACTAATACATCCCCTGCTTCTTTCAGCTCGTCTGTAACAACATCGGAAAGTTTTGCCACATCTACTGCAAAAGAGCAAAGGGTAGGCGGTACATCAATATCATTGAAAGATCCTGACATACTGTCTTTTCCACCGATGGATGGAAGTCCCAGTTTCATCTGGGCGTCATAAGCACCAAGCAGCGCTGCCATTGGTTCGCCCCAGCGTTTTGGATCTTCGGTCATTCTCTTGAAATACTCCTGGAAGGTGAAGCGGATCTTCTTGTAATCTCCACCGGCAGCAACTATTTTTGCTACAGAAGTAAGTACCGCATACTCTGCACCATGATATGGACTCCAGCTTGTAAGATATGGATCCATACCATAACTCATCATTGTTACCGTATCACATTTTCCGTCCAGAACAGGCAGTTTTGCCACCATAGTCTGGGTTGGTGTCAACTGGTACTTGCCACCATATGGCATCGTAACCGTAGACGCTCCGATGGAACTGTCAAACATTTCCACCAGTCCTTTTTTAGAACATGCATTCAAACTGGAAAGTTTCTTTAAGAATGCATCTTTAAAGTTTGTAACTTTCTCCACTTTCTGAATGTAGTTATCTTTTTTATCCGGCACGCTGACAACAACATCTGTCTCCTGATGAGCACCGTTGGTATCCAGGAAAGCACGGGAAATATTTACGATTTCTTTTCCTCTCCACTTCAATACCAGTCTTGGCTCTTTTGTTACTTTTGCCACACAGACAGCCTCTAAGTTTTCCTCTGCCGCATATCCTAACATCTTGTCAACATCTTTTGGATCTACGACAACGGCCATACGCTCCTGAGACTCGGAAATAGCCAGTTCTGTACCATCCAGACCGGCGTATTTCTTTGGCACTTTGTCCAGATCCACGGTCAATCCGTCTGCCAGCTCACCAATGGCTACAGATACACCACCGGCACCAAAGTCATTACACTTCTTGATCAGGCTGCTGACTTCCGCACGACGGAACAGTCTCTGGATCTTTCTCTCTGTCGGTGCGTTACCTTTCTGTACCTCTGCTCCACAGGTGTCGATGGATTCTGTATTGTGAGCCTTAGAAGAACCAGTAGCTCCACCACATCCATCACGGCCGGTACGGCCACCTAACAAAATAATCACATCATCCGGATCCGAATTCTCACGGATTACATTTTTTCTCGGAGCAGCACCCATAACAGCACCAATCTCCATTCTCTTTGCCACATAGTTCGGATGATAAATCTCGTCTACCAGTCCTGTTGCCAGACCGATCTGGTTACCATAGGAACTGTAACCTTTAGCTGCTCCTGTGACGATCTTTCTCTGAGCCAGTTTTCCTTCCAGTGTATCACGGAGAGACTTGGTAGGATCTGCTGCTCCTGTCACACGCATTGCCTGGTATACATAGCCACGGCCTGACAACGGATCTCGGATCGCGCCGCCAAGACAGGTAGCTGCACCACCAAAAGGCTCGATCTCTGTCGGATGGTTGTGAGTCTCATTCTTAAAGAACACAAGCCACTCTTCCGTCTCCGGTCCATTTCCATGATCGATGTCAACCGGCACTACGATAGAACATGCATTGATCTCATCGGACACTTCCATATCGTCTAATTTGCCTTCTTCTCTCAGTTTCTTCATGGCAAGAAGAGCGATGTCCATCAGGCAGACAAACTTGTCATCTCTGCCCTTGTACATCTCATCATGTGTCTCTTTATAAGCCTTGTAAGTATCCTCGATAGGCTTTTTATAATCACCATCTTCAAAAGAAATATTTTTCAGTTCTGTCTGGAATGTAGTATGACGGCAGTGGTCAGACCAGTATGTATCCAGCACACGGATCTCTGTCATAGATGGATCTCTGTTTTCTTCTCCATGGAAATAGTTCTGGATATGAAGAAAATCTTTAAATGTCATTGCCAGTCCCAAAGAATCATACAATTTCTTCAATTCTGCTTCCGGCATATCTTTGAATCCATCAAAAATCTTTACATCTGCCGGCTCGTCAAACTTCTGAACAAGAGTTTCCGGTACGGTCTCGTCTGTCTCTCTGGAGTCCACCGGGTTAATACAATATGCTTTGATCCGTTCAAAATCTTCCTCTGAAATATCACCGGACAAAACATAGGTGGTTGCAGAACGAATAATGGGTTCCTCTTTTTCGTTGAGAAGCTTCACACACTGCTCTGCAGAATCTGCTCTCTGATCAAACTGTCCCGGAAGATACTCTACAGAAAATACCCGGTCTTTTTCATTTTTTTCAAAGGATCCTTCGTATACATTATCTACCGGTGGTTCGGAAAATACTGTTACCAGTGCTTTTTTGTAAACATCCTCAGATAATGCCTCTACATCATACCGGACCAGTACCCGGACTTCTTCCAGTGTCTTTATATCCAGATACTTCTTGATCTCCTGCTTCAACTCTCCTGCGCGCACTGCGTAAGGCTCTTTTTTTTCAACATAAATCCTCTTTACTGTTGCCATGATTTCCTCCAATCTGACTTCTGTTAGTTTGCTGCTGTTGTAATTCCGCCTAGTGTTACACGACCTTTCCAGAAACTCTGAACTTCTGTCGTATAATTTGGCTTGATATCACTTTTGTATTTTGTTTCAAACTGTGACTCTTTTTCATCGCTTACAGCCTTCTCACACTGCGAATCATAAGCTGCTGAGTCATTGTTGTTTACCATCTTGATAACATAATAAGCATCTTTTGTCTCGATCACATCCGAAATTTCATTGTTCTTCATTGCCTTGATCTTCTTGCGGGCTGCTTCATCCGCAAAATTTGTATCTGTCTCGATCAAGTTCTCTGTAGAATAAGAAACACCTGTCTTGTCGTCTGCTTTATCATTATTTGAATCTGTAATAATGTTCTTTGTAAAATCCTTAGCTGTTTTTGCTTTCTGGCACACTTCCTGGATTGCCTTTTTGTTAGCTGCCAGTGTCTTTGCATCCAGATCTACCGTCTTATTGTCCTCTGTCTTTGTCTTTGCTACCGTATAATACTGCAAAGTGTACTGGCGGTAATCTTTCTTACTTACACCTGCCTTGATCGCATCTTCATTGATTCCAATGCTGTCAATAATCTGATTTTTATACTTGTTTGCCAATGCCTGGCGGTAAGCCGCACGACGAATTTCTTTTTCGGAAAGGCCTGCCATCTTTTTCTGGGCATCTGACATATTTTTCAGGGTAGATGTAACGTTTTCATCAGCTGTCTTCTTCTCTGCTGCTGTCAGAGCCACGCCATTTTTTTCAGCTTCCAGACACAAAATCTCCCGCTGTTTCAAGGTATCCATGACTTCCTTCTTGGCAGCCTGCGCACCGGTTCTTCCCTTGCTGTCCACATTGGTAGCCTCCCAGTATGAACTTCCGTAATACTGCTGATACAGACTGTTCATGCTGTTGTACTGCGTCTCAACGGTATAGATATCATACATTGCTTCTTTATATGTTACGGTGTCTTTTACCTCTGCTCCATTGGCATCTTTACTTGTGATCACAAGTACCGGTCTCGGTCTGAACTCGATGTAGCATACAACCGAACTAAATCCCAGTGCCAGAACCAGTCCCAGGACTAAAAGCACCTTAAATTTCATTTCCAGTCCGCTTCCTCCCCCTGAGGTACGGCGTGGTTTTTGTTTCTGCTTATCATTCATGATTTTTTTTGCACGATTCATAGTTTGCCTCCAAGTGTTTATTCATAAAAAATACTCGTTCATTTTATCACAAAAAAAACTCCTTATCAATAAGTAAGCCACATTTCACAAAAAAATAACAGTTTCCGACATTGTGTATTGTTATTTGATCTATTTTGCACTACAATAAGTTGAGGATAGAAAAAATAAGATAGAAGGGATTTTTATGAAACAATCACGCCTTGATTATATGGACCTTGCCAAAGGTATTGGCATTTTAGCCGTAATTCTCGGTCATGTCTATAAAAATACAGTTTTCGGCACCTTGTTATACTCTTTCCACCTGCCTTTATTTTTTCTTATTTCCGGTTATTTTTTTCATTATATTCCCGATTACTGGGTTTTTCTGAAAAAAAAATTAAGGAACTATCTGATTCCCTACGCAGGCTGCAGCCTGTTTCTTGCTGCCTTCCATTTTGTTTATTCAAAAGGAGATCTGGCAAGCACCGGTGAACTTCTTCTTAAATTTGTGGTCCAGAAACGCTACTCCACTTTGTGGTTTTTAGCCGCTCTGCTGTTAGCTGAGATCTTATTCTGGTTTGTATGCCGTTTCTGTGAAAAAAACCTGAAGCTTCTTGTATTCCTGTGCGTCAGTATCAGTGTTGTTTTTATGCTTTTTGATAATATTACCGGAATTTCTTTGTACTGGAATCTGGACACAGCATTCATAGTCTTGCTTTATCTGTCAGTGGGATATGCCTTGAAGGAAAAGGGTCTCCTTTCCCGGCTTACGGCAGCCAGACATAAAACAGCCTGGCTCTTTTGTCTTTTACTTTCTTCTCTTTCCTTTACAGGAATCAATATACTGCTGGGATTTGATACTCTGGAAATGTTCCGTTGTCATTATGGATGTATTCCCCTTACCACTGCAGCTGCACTTTCCGCACTGCAGCTGCCATTACCGGCAGTCTGTTTGTGATTCTTCTATGTTCCTGTTTTTCCTGCAAGATCCTGACATTTCTGGGACAAAACACCTTTCCCTTTTTTGCTTTTCATCAGGATATAGGAATGGTGGCCGCTCATTGGCTTCTATGGAAATTTTCTATCTCAGGCTGGATCTACGCTCCTGCCACTTTCATCCTTGCCATGGTTATATGCACCTTGATCTATTTTATCCTGACAAGACTACACCTTGGATTTTTGATTGGCAAATGATGCCCTGATTGTGGTTGCAGTATTTTCCAAATACAAGTATAATAAGAGTATATATTAATTAAGAATCGGGGTTTTATTATGTCAGAAATTGAAATTACTATGGGCAGCAACACACTGGATGCCCAGGTAAGTATTTTTCATAAGGGCGACCCGGTTACGATGGTAGCCCTTATCATTCGCGGTCATGTAGAAATTACAGGAAACGGCGTACGCATGACGGCAGGTGCCGGCAACTTTTTGGGAATGGTAGATGCCGGCCATGGTGTTCATTCTTTTCAGTACACAACAACGGAAGAGACCACTTTGTTCGCCCTGCCCATCCAGACGATGGAAGATGTATATTCTCTGCTGGATTCCAATTCACAGTACCGTGGACTTCTTGTTACATCTACCAATCTCTATTTCAAGGAGATCAGTGGTATTTTTGCCGAACTGAAAAAGCATACGCTGTCTTTAAAAAAATTACTGACAGAGTCTTATACATACTATCAGAAAACCTGTGTCGAAATGGGGCACATAGCCGACCACCTGTCAGCATTGGATTCACCAGATCCATCGGAAGATTCCAGTCCGGTCCTTTCACCGGATGTACTGTATTTTGTTGAATGCGGCCGTATTCCGGAAGAAACGCAAAAGCAATTTTATGCCGGAAGCGCCTATGTTTCCAAGGATACTTTTACCAAACAATGTGCCGCACTGGCTACTTTACTGGCCGGCTGTGAATCCTTTACACAGGATCTCTGCCGTCTGTCCCGGATCCTTTTCCAGAACGAAAAGAGTATGTTCTCCCTGTTGGGGCATCTGGCTTACCAGATCCGGGAGTCCGGCGAGGATTTCTCACCTGTAAAGGAAAAACTGGATCTCCTTTTATCCCAGATCCAGGCCACCAACACGCTGTTGACCAAACGGGCCGGTGTTCCACAGCCGGTAACGCCGGGACGGATCCGGGAAATCTACCGCCTTTTACAGGATGGTACAGAGGCCGGAGATACCGATGATTCAGACCATAGCATCGAACTGCTTATCAATTCTCTGGATCAGATCCTTGACTATGCACCGATCACACCGGAACTGCGCCGGGAATTTTATGAATGCATCCAGGAATTTATCCGTACATCCGATCGTTTTTCCAAAGAACCGGCTGTCCGGGCACTGCGCAAGCGCATCAGTGATAAATTCTTCCCTCTCTATGAGGCTGTCGTGAAAAAGAATTTCTCCGATGCCAACCCGCCTCTGGCCGTACGGCTCTTCCTGCGCTACGGTTATGTCAGTGAACATCTTCTGACGGAAAAAGAACAAATGGCTCTGATCTCTCTGCCGGATCCTTTCTCCGGAAAGACAACCTGCCAGGTCTATACGATGGAACAGTGGCTTAAAGAGATTTATCTGGGGCATAAAAATCCGTCCAAAGATGAGTTCAACGAAGACTACGAAGACCATCTGCGAAAGGATCTGCGAAGCAACCGCCTGACAGAGCAGCAGTACAAGATGGCCTTGTCCAATGCAGACGAAAGGCTCCACTTTGAAATTTATAACCTTATGATGTATACAGACCGTATCCTGAATGGCAACATCACATCCTTTGTGCCGGTGCTCTGCTCCGATGCCATCAATACGGATCTGGCCAAATCCTATGTAACACCATCATCCATCAACCGGTGTGTCAGCCAGGTAGAACAGATCGACTACTCTATCTTCTACCGCGACCATCGTGTTTCCTTTGAAGAGGTAGGTGTTACCAGTTTTTCTGTTGTAGAACGGATGACACCGGATTTTATCGTTTTTCCTGTGTATGGACGCCAGGGTCTTGTATGGCAGGATATTGAGGGACGCCGCAAAAACACCCACGGCCGCATCCTGCTTCCTTCCTTTCTGGAAATACAAATGGATTCTGCGATCCGTGGTCTTCTGGCTAGTTTCCGGTGGGAAAAATGCCGTACCGAGATGGGTTCCCAGTGGAACAATGTACGGTATCCATCTTTAACCAGTGAATACTCGGATTATCTTCAGTTTTATCGTAAAAACGGCGATCTGACACCTGAGCGAAAGGAGAAGCTGAAGACACAGCTGCAGCAGTGCAATAACCGTTTCAAAGATGTGTTTATGCGGGATTATAACGACTGGATCACAAGAGAATCCTCCGGATCCGGCAAGTTGAACCGGGTAGCCAGACAGATCTTGTTTACTTACTGCCCTTTCAGCAAGGAAATCTGTGATAAGATTGGTGAACAGCCGGCTTATGTGGAGGCGTCCAAACGCTACCGGATAGCACATGCCAAGGAATTGAAAAGTATCAGTACCACTCTGCACCGCTTTGAAAAAAATGGTCTGGAATTTCCAAGTGAATTGATGAATACCAAAAATCTGATCAGTGAGGAATTTTAATTTTTTGATAATATAAAAAGCAGAGACCTGCTTTGAGGAGATACCTCAGTTTGGTCTCTGCTTCTTTTTTGTCTGTGTCGTGGTTCCTACCGGATTTTCCATTTACCACCATTATCCGGACCTTTTCGTTCTATGATACCTTTATCCTTTAATT
>HF998283.1:2273-15316 GCA_000433735.1 Clostridium sp. CAG:167 | reverse complement strand
CTTCCACCGCCGGTTCTTCACTTGCTTCATCCTCTTCAAAGGAAAGGAAATCTTCCTCTGGAATCAGATCCGAATCAAAGTTTACACTTTCAACAGATTCCAAATGTAATGCCTGTGGTTCCTCACTTACTGCTTCTGTTGTTTCTGATCCTACTTCTTCTACCGGTTTTTGTTCATCCTGCTTCATAGAAAAATCCATGAAAGTATGGTTTGTTTCTTCTGCAGACTGCATTTGACTCTTGCGGCGAGCCATCAATTCTTCTAACTGGTCATCACCGCCAACTCCATTGATTTCTCTCCACTTTTTCTCCAGTTCACTAATGGTAGGTACTTTTTCGTATTCCCTTACCTTAACCGAACCAGTCAATGGCTTAGTAACCGGATCCATCTTGAACGATGGTTTTTCATATTTAGCCGATTTTTTCTTGGCAGATTTTCTTCTCTTACTCTTAGGATCTACATCTTCTACATCCTGGATCACATCTTCAAAATCAGAATTTCCAACTATTATACTATCATCCATTACACTGTCAAGAATGAGTTTCTCTGTCACCGGTTCCAGCTGAATTTTTTCCTCCGGCTCTTCCAGTGTTGCTTCTTCACCCAAATCTGTCTCATTGTCTGCTTCGATTCCATCCAGATAATCCTCCGCATCCTTTACAGAATCCGGAAGTTCACCCTGAATACTGCTGTCCTCCGGTGCTTCATCAAACAACGATTCTGCAGTTGAATCTTCAAAACTGTGAGAAAATAAAGAATCACTTAACAAACTATCATTGTCGTCCTCATCCTCCAGGACCGGTGTTTCTACCTCTTCCGGCATATCCTCTAATACAGGCGTCTCCATCTCTTCCGGCATGTCCTCTAAAGCAGGCGTCTCCATCTCTTCCGGTTCTTCCTCTAAAACCAAGTCTTCTGGTTCCTCCGGCTCCACCGTTTCAAAATGAAACTCTTCCGCCGGAATCGCCTCACTAAGATCATTTGTCATATCATCCCGTTCAATCACATCTGCCATGTCCTCGCGGGCACTTTCATTCATTCTGCGTATGTTTTCAGATATATCCAGACGATCCAGAAAAGATCCTAATTGTTCATCTTCGGCTGGCGTTACCGACTCAGATACTTCTTCCTGCGCACTTTCAAACTCCATCATTCCCTCATCCGACATCAGACTAGGGATTGAACTCTCCTCCTGTAAAAAAGCATCCTGTTCCTGGCTGGCCGCACTAAGATTGCCACCTAACACCGAATTGTTATCATCAGAATCAAAATTTGAATAATCAAAACTAAAGGACTCCGTCTGCTTCGGTTCTGCCTCTTCCTCCAACGCCGTTGGTAGAACCGAATCAGGGATCAGTGTATCTCCTGCCTCCGCAGATACAGTCTCCTCATTCTTTTCCTGGCTTTCTTTTACCAGTTCTTCGTTTCCCGGCATCAATGACCACTCAGGAATCGCACTCTCACTTTTTTCTTTTTTTCTTCCGCTCGCTCTGAATCTTCTCATAGTCTTATCATCCCCGCTATTCTCTTGAATTGATTTGGTTTCTACTGGTTTCTCACTACCAGGTTTTACATTGATTGTTAACTCTTGCATATCTTCAGCAGCAACAAGGGTGCTGTTAAGTCCATAAGCCGCAAAAATCGGCAGAAAATAGGTCATGTAGTAAAAATGAGTCCCTATTTCATTAAATATCATATAATACACTAACAAAAACAAATATGTCAGACAAAATGGTCCTATGGATGAATATTTTTTTCGTATACAACGGAACCCACTAAGCCATCCTAAAAACACCATAACCAGTGGAAACTGTGTTGTCTGAAAGGGCCTGTATACAAATCTTACAGCTCGGGTATACTTGGAAATCAGATAATCTGTCAATCCTTCCATATTCCATATTTCATCATACTGGCTGTCCGGTGCTGTTCCCGGCACAGTACATAATGCCGGCTCAAACACTTTAATCACAATCAACACAATGGCAGTAAACAGTAAAACAAACAGCACTGCAATTTTCCCATCATTCATGATAGAACCATCTTTTTTGATCGCAGTTCCAAAGAGAAGCGAACACATACAGCCAAGAAGCAGTGCACTAACCATTACATTTAACGATATGAAAACAGCAAATACAACAGCCAGAACACCATAACTAAACAACAGTTTAAAATTATTTCTATAGAAGATCCGGCAGACCACTTTCGTCACAAACAAAAAGCAGAAATACGGAACTAAAAAGCAAATCACATCCAGATACTGCTGTCTGTCAAAGGAATACTGGGTCAGTGAGATTACAAAAAAGAATCCCATAACCAGGGCTCCCATACCACCAATGCGGCCTGCCAGCAGTCTGGCACACCCATAGATCAATGTCAGCATTACCAGTGCCAGAAGTCCCCGTATGGTTTCCTGCCCACTGTTGAAATAATAAACAGCACCTGTGCAGATCACCAGCAAACATAATTCAATTATCCATAAAATCAATCGATTTTCCTGTAGAAAATCCAGCCACCTCTTTCTGCGGATCCAGTATGCAAAAACTAAATACGACACGATACCTACCACAAACAGCCCCACATAAATAACCGGAATACTGCTTGCATTCACCGCCAGCTGGAAAATTTCATAAAACCCCAATCCAAAGACAATCAAATAAAGAACCGAGTAAAACACCGTCCATACATTTCTTTTAAATATCAAAGTACCTGTCCCCTTTTCATCACAATAAACACTTATATGATACTATATTTTCTTAAAAAAAACAACATTTTTTATACCACAGCCCCATATACTTATAAAAAAAGTGAGAATTTCATGAAGAATTCTTTAATCCGCGGCACCTTGATCCTTACACTGGCCGGCCTGATCACTCGTTTTATCGGATTTTTTTATCGTATATTTCTGGCAAATTTTCTGGGAGAAGAACAACTGGGAATATACCAGCTGGTCCTTCCTCTTTATTCGATTTGTTTTACTATTTATGGTGCCGGCCTGCAGACAGCCCTCTCTCAGTTAGTATCCGGGTCCAAAAGCAGCCGTCAAAACGGGATCATAAAAGCAGCATTAGTTCTCTCTATTTCCACGGCTGTTACATTAAGTTTCTTTGTGTTTCTGAAAGCTGACTGGCTGGCCCAGAAATATTTTCACGAACCGCAAGCCGCTTCTCTTTTGCAGATTCTGAGTATCCTGTTTCCTTTTTGCGGCATTTCCTCTATGGTCAATGGTTACTTTTATGGCAAAGGCAACGCCAAAACTCCTGCCATCTCCCAGATCATCGAACAGCTGGCAAGAGTTACTTTTGTTGTGTGTCTCTCCATGACACATGTCCTTTTCATGACTCCTAAAGAACTGGCTGTCGCCGGCATTGTAACCGGAGAAATCGTTGCCTGTCTTTTTAATATCCGCTGCACCAGACAGGTTCTGAAAAACAAAGAACGCTTGGAAAAACAAGACTATAAAGACCTTTTAAAACTGTCTCTTCCCCTGACCGGAAGCCGTCTGGTAATCTCTTTTTTGTCCAGTCTGGAATCCATACTGGTACCGATTACCCTTCGACATTATGGCTGTTCTTCTTCCGACTCTCTGAGCTTTTTAGGGATTTTGTCCGGCGTAGTAATGCCCTTTATCCTCTTTCCCAGTGCATTAACAAATTCCTTATCTGTTCTTTTGCTCCCATCCATCTCCAAAGCAAACTCCCAGGGACACACAAAAACCCTCCGTAGACAGGGAAGCCGCTCCATTAAATTTTCCCTGTGCCTGGGACTTCTCTCTCTGTCTGTTTTTGCCAATTTTGGAAAAGAACTGGGACTTATACTATTTCACAGCGAACGAGCCGGCACGCTGCTCGTACTATTGTCCGTCCTGTGCCCTTTTATCTATACAACCACTACGATGGAAAGCATTATTAACGGACTAGGAAAAACACTGTCAACTATGAACATCCACCTGATTGGCCTGGCAATCCGCATTTTATCACTGCTTTGGGTCACACCACATCTTGGCCCAGGTGGTTATTTGGGAGGACTGATCTTAAGTCAGCTGGTCATTTGTATTATCTGTATTTTCTATTTACACCACAAACTAACATTCCGATTTTACGCAGGTTCATCTCTGATCCTTACTTTTTTCTTTACCTACGCAAGTATCTATACAGCCCACCTTCTGGGAAATCTTCTGGCAGAAAAAACGGGTTTTTCCTACCTGGTGTTTGTCCCTCTGCTTTTCTTTTTGCCGGGTGTTCTTTTATACCTGGCCAGATTTAACGAGATAAAATGGAACGCAATTCTTCCTCAGAAATAATAGGAATTCCCAGTTCTTTTGCCTTTCTGTTCTTGGAAGACTGGGAAGCCACATCATTGTTCACAAGATATGTCGTCTTGGAACTGACACTTCCGGCCACCTTGCCCCCGAGCCGCTCTATCTCTTCTTTGCAGGCATTGCGGTTTGGATAAAACTGCAGACTGCCTGTTATAACAAAAGTCTGCCCCTGAAGCAGTTGCGCTGTCTCATCTACTTCCGGCATTTCAATCTCCAGGATCTCATCCAGATCGGCCACCTGTTTTTTTATTTCTTCCGAAGCAAAAAAAGTTACAAAAGAATCAGCCAGGACCTGGCCAATTCCGTCTATGCTCAAAAGATCCTCAACACTTAATTTTTCAAAATCCTGTAACGGACCAGGAAACTGTTTTGCAATCAGTTTTGCCGTACTGAGACCGATTCCCTTAATTCCCAGTGCATATAACGCATTGGCCAACGGCACCTGTTTTGACTGTTCAATGGATGACACCAGATTTTCAAAGGATTTTTCGCCAAATCCATCCATTTTAACAAGCACATCCCTATGATCTTTCAACCGGTACAAGTCGAGAATAGAATGCAGTAAATTTTTATTGATAATTTTTTCCAGTGTGGATTCTGATAATCCATCTACATTCATGGCATCTCTGCTTACAAAATGAGAAAATGATTTAATCTTTTTAGCATAACATTCCGGGTTTTCACAATACAAAACTGTAGACTCATTCTCTGTAATCAGTCTGGTCTTTCCCTGGCACACAGGACACTTCTCCGGCGGCAGACAAGTATCAGACTTTGTCTGATTTTCGTATATCTGCGGAATGATCATATTGGCCTTATACACCGATATATGATCCCCTGTGCCCAATTTCAGTTCTCTCACAATACTGACATTATGCACACTGGCACGGCTTACCGTCGTTCCCTCTAACTCTACCGGCTCAAATACCGCTACCGGATTGATCAGCCCCGTCCTGGATGCACTCCATTCGATTTCCTGCAAAGTTGTCTCTGCCAGTTCATCCTTCCATTTAAACGCAATGGAGTCTCTCGGGAACTTCGCCGTTCTTCCCAGACTCTGGCTGTATGCAATATCATCAAAGGTCAGCACCAGACCATCACTTGGCAGATCTCCTTTTCCAACCAGCTGCGAAAAACGGTCTACTGCCCCGGTCAGAGTTTCCTGTCTTACTTTTTCATAAGGCACTATATCAAACCCCAGTTTTTTTAACCACAATAACTGCTGTTCTTTTTTTTCATAAACAGTCTCGTCATCTGTCTGAATCAGGTTATATACAAAGAAGTTCACATGCCGTTTGGCTGTAATTTCATTGTTTAACTGTCGGACACTGCCACTGCACAGATTCCTTGGATTTTTATATTGTTCCGCCACTTCCATGATTTCCCGGTTCATCCGGTCAAAATCCGAATATTTGATCAGCGCTTCACCCCGCACCACAACCCGGCCTTTATAAGATATTCTGGATGGAATATTTTCAAATGTGCGGGCATTGTTTGTAATCAAGTCTCCTACTTCCCCATTTCCCCGGGTAAGAGCCTTCACAAGCTGTCCTCCTTCATAAGTCAGGATAACACTGAGTCCATCCAGTTTCAGAGACAACATTCCCTCATGATCTCCCAGCCATTGTTGCAGCTGGGATACTTCTTTTGTTTTTCCTAATGACAACATAGGTGTAATATGCGCTTCTTTGGGAAGTTCGCTCAATGTCTCATATCCAACATGGATAGTAGGGCTGTTATTCATAACCGTACCGGTTTCTTCCTCCAGTGTCTGAAGTTCATCATACAGTTTGTCATACTCTATGTTGGACATTATTTCGTCTTTTCCCTGATAATAGACTCTGGATGCTTCGTTCAGCTTGTCTACCAGTTCCTTCATTCTATCTATTTTCTGATCCATCTTCCTGCCTCTCTTTATTGATCCTTCTTTTTTCTGCATGCACTTTTTAACTGTCTGTACTCTGTCTCAGTTAATTCACGCCATTTTCCCACGGGAAGAGTTCCTAATTCAATATTCATGATCCGTATACGCTTTAGTGTTCTGACCCGCAGTCCAAAATAATCACACATTCTCCGTATCTGACGGTTTAATCCCTGGGTCAGTATTATATGAAATGAATTTCCATCTACCTGGGAAATTTTGCATGGTCTTGTCATCTGTCCTAAAATCGGCACTCCCTGTTCCATCGCTTTAACAACCTCCGGACTGACAGGCTTGTTAACCACTACCTTGTATTCCTTTTCATGCATATTTTTTCCCCGCAGGATCTGGTTCATCAGTTCTCCGTTATTGGTAAGAAGAATCAGGCCTGTGGAATCTTTGTCAAGGCGTCCCACCGGATAAATCCGTTCTTTTAGATCGATCTGTTTGACAATGCTGTCCTCTTCATCCCGGCATGTACAGACAATTCCCTTAGGCTTGTGATATGCAATCAGGATTTCCTTTTCCTCCAGATGGACTTTAACACCATCCACTGTTACCTCATCCTGACCGGATATCATCTGTCCCAGTACCGGGATATGCCCATTTACCCGAATCTTTCCCAGTTCCAGCAACCGGTCTGCCTCTCTTCTGGAACAGTATCCACACTTACTTAAAAATTTGTTTATGCGCATTGCTTCCATTTTTTTCGCTCCTGATTTTTAAAAAAAGACATGCCTGATTGATTCAAAGCATGCCTTGTATTTTTACTGTGCTGCTGCGGTAACCGTAGGGTTTGCTGTGGCACTTGGCTGCGCCGCTGTGGCTGTAGGAGTTGGCGAGGCCGCTGCTGTCGTAGCTGCCACCGATGCGGTAGGCGTCGGTGTGGCTGCCTGCTGACTCGGTGCACTTGTTGCCTGGCCCGGTGTCGGTGTAGCACCTTTATTGGCTGCTGCTGTATTAATCTCGTTATTCATCTTTTCATACAACTGTTTAAACGCATCATCCCCTGCGACAGCCTTTTTCAATTCCTCGGCAACCTGTTCTTTTAATTTTACAATACTGTCATTTTTATCTGCCGAAGTAATAAACTCTTCCTGCACTTCATCCAGTGCACTCAGATAAATCACATATTTTCCATCGGATGTAGATGTGATATAAAATGCACTGAGACACGGTGCCAGCGTGTTAATGTTTTTTAATTTCATATTGTACTTCACATACACACGGTATGCGTTGAGATCGGCTGAATGGATAAGATAACAGTTGATATCCTTATAATCTTCTACATACTCAGCCATCGCAACCAGTTTTTCTTTATTGATCTGGTTAGAATCACTGACAAGATTTGACATCGCATCTACATTTACTGTCTTTTTCGCCGCAAAATAATCTGATACCAGCTTGTTTATATCCTCATTTTTATTCAGTTCCAGATCTGCACTGGCCGCGTTCTGCGTATTCGTTCCGCCTGTAGGGATCAAAGTAAGAATAAAAAAACCAAGCCCCAATGTAACAACTGTAATTATAATGATCAATTTTTTGTATTTTAATTTCATCTTAATGCCCAGCTTTCTGTATAAGTAGTCATTCTGTGACCAGTATACCAACTTCCAAAGTATTTGTCTATGCCTTTAAATCATTTAATAAGTTCTGAAGTTCTTCCACCTCAAACTCATAAGAAGAATTACAGAAATGACATTTCATCTCAATCTTCTCACCATCATCAATAATATTCTGGATTTCTCTGGAACCGAGGCTTACCAGTGCTTTCTCCATCCTCTCTTTTGAGCAGTTACAGGAAAAAGAAGCCGGCATCTTTTCTTCTCCCAGTTCCAAACCAAATTCATCCAATATCTTGTGAAGCATAGTCTCCGGCGTATACCCTTTCGATAAAAGTGTGGTAACCGATTCTGTTTCTTTCAGAACAGTTTCCAGCCGGTCTATCACCTCATTTTCCACATCTGGCATTAACTGGATGATATAACCTCCCGCACAATTGACGGTATTGTTTTTGTTCATCAATACTCCCAGAGCCACAGAAGAAGGTGTCTGTTCAGAAGTCGCAAAATAGTAAGTAAGATCTTCTGCAATCTCACCGGATACTAACTGTACCTGTCCGGCGTAGGGTTCCTTCAAGCCGATGTCCTTAATCACCGTGAGAACACCAAGATCCAATGCCCCGCCTACATTCAGTTTGCCGTCCGGCCTGGCACCTATATGAACTTGTGGTACATTGGCATATCCCTTTACATGACCGGATGCATCTGCTGTCACCGTAAGACCTTTTACCGGTCCGCTACACTGGATCTGCAATGTCAAAAGATCACTTGGATTCTTCATCATGGCACCCATCATAGCACCACCGGAAAGAAGTCTCCCTAATGCCGCTGTGATCACCGGGCTGGTATTGTGACGCCTTCTGGCCTCTTCCACAAGGTTCCTTGATGTAATAGCAAAACAACGGATTCCACCATTTGCTGCAATTCCTCTGACAATGTAATCTTTCGTTTCCATGGCTTCACCTTCCTGTATTTATACAATAAAATAAATGCACCTGGAGGGATTCGAACCCCCGACCAAAGGCTTCGGAAGCCTCTACTCTATCCACTGAGCCACAGATGCATTACCTGTATATTATAACACAGCAGACAGATTTGTAAAGTCTTTTTCCCTGCTAAAAGTAAAATCTTTTTTCTTTCACATCGTATAAATAGGCATGATCCGACAAAATCTCATCATCTTTTACTTCTCTTTCATTCACTTCTTTTATCATAAGATCCAGCTGTTCCATATCCCATTCCTCCGGCAGCAGGATCAGTTCATGCACACTGGACGGTATAATGTAAAAATTCTGCTCCCATTTTTCCCCTGCCTCTTCCAGCACACCATCATACAGCATGGTCGTTGCCCCATATATCCCCAGTTCGTTGGTCAGTACCCACATGGAAGAATCCAATCCTGGCCCAAGTTCTTCTATGCTCTCCGGTGACATATCCTTTCGGATCAGATCCATCATATTCTGGAGTTTCAAAGGAAAAATTCTTTTTGTATTTTCCCTGGCCTGTTTGTAAAGCTGCCGGATACCCACCTGCCACCGTTTCATCAGTTCATTGGTGATACAGACGCTGTTTACCCCTTGCTTATTTTTTTCGATTACAAGATAAAACACAATAGCAAGGTCTAAAAACGGCACATAAGGCACCTCTTCCAGCATTTTTTTATTTAACCGGCCGGATATAAGGCGGTAGCATATTTGCTTTTTCGCATTTTCATAATCCAACATCTCCATGGGAAAATCCCTTGCCTCCTGACGGTTCTGCACCAAAAAGGTATGTACTTTTTCCACAATCTCTTCTATGGAACAGGTTCCGCTCATAAAATCATCATACTCCTGTTCCAGATATAAAGTCGGGTTTACAGCATCATCTTCAATACACACTGTCAAACCTTCTTTACACACTCCATTGTTTTTCATGACAGTACGGGCAGATACTGCTATCTTCCACTCACTGACCTGATCTGCCAGTTTCTGACCCACCATCTGTAAAAACTGTTTCTTCTCCATAAAAAGCCTCCTTCCAGGAGAGCCTTCCCTCTCTGCACATCTCTGATTATACCATGAAACCAGCCCTCATTCTATGGCTGTCTGGACGGGATTTACCCGCTTCAGACAAAAAACCGGGATTCCGGAGGAATCACATCCCCCGGGATCCCGGTTTTCATATTACAAAAGATACTCACAATAAATCTGTGGATTATACAATACCCTGAGCTGTCATAGCTTCTGCTACTTTCTCAAATCCGGCAATGTTTGCACCAACTACATAGTTCTTCTCAAAACCATATTTCTTGGATGCATCATCACATGCATGGAAAATATTAACCATAATGCCTTTGAGTTTTGCATCAACTTCTTCGAATGTCCAGCTAAGTCTTTCACTATTCTGGGACATCTCCAGAGCAGATGTAGCAACACCGCCGGCATTAGAAGCCTTACCAGGAGCAAACAGTACACCGTTCTCCTGAAGGTACTCTGTAGCTTCCAGAGTAGTAGGCATGTTAGCACCTTCTGCTACAGCGATCACGCCATTAGCAACCAATGCTTTTGCATCATCCAGATTCAATTCATTCTGTGTAGCACATGGAAGAGCCACATCACATTTGATGGTCCATACGCCTTTGCCTTCATGATACTCAGCACTCTTTCTAGCTGCTGCGTACTCTGTCAGACGAGCTCTCTTCACTTCTTTTACTTCTTTCAAAAGTTCAACATCGATTCCTTCCGGATCATAGATCCAGCCTGTAGAATCAGAAACTGTAACGACTTTAGCGCCCAGCTGCTGAGCTTTCTGTACAGCATAAATAGCAACATTTCCTGCTCCGGAAACTACTACTGTCTTTCCTTTCAAGTCATGTCCGTTGCATTTCAACATTTCTTCTGTGTAATAAAGCAAACCATATCCAGTTGCTTCTGTACGAGCGAGAGAACCGCCATAGGTAAGTCCCTTACCTGTCAAAACACCCTCGTACATATTTTTAATTCTCTTATACTGACCATACAGGTAACCGATCTCACGGCCGCCTACACCGATATCTCCAGCTGGAACATCTGTATCAGCTCCAATATGTCTGCAAAGTTCTGTCATAAAGCTCTGGCAGAATGCCATTACTTCACGGTCAGACTTGCCTTTCGGATCAAAGTCAGAACCACCTTTACCGCCTCCGATTGGAAGACCGGTCAAAGAGTTCTTAAAGACCTGCTCAAATCCAAGGAACTTAATAATTCCAAGATTTACAGATGGATGGAAACGGAGTCCACCTTTGTAAGGTCCGATCGCACTGTTAAACTGTACACGGTAACCTGTGTTTACCTGTACCTGACCTTTGTCATCAACCCAAGGAACACGGAACTTAATCTGTCTTTCCGGATTTACCAGACGCTCAAGCAATGCATCTTTACGAAACTTTTCCTCATTCTGTTCTACCACCGGGCGAAGAGATTCCAAAACCTCTTTTGCTGCCTGATGAAACTCTGGCTCTGCAGGATTCTTCTCGATCAACTGAGCCAATACCTCATCTACATATGACATTGTCATAACCTCCTTAGTTTTTTTTCGTTTTTTATTATATACCACTCACTAAGGTTTTTACAAGTAAAATATTATTTTTCTACCCCTTTTGGGTAGCCATGTAATTATTTCGGTAATGATAGTCTCCGCTGACATCTTCTCCGAACCACACAGGTGGCACAAAAGAGTTTGCCTCTTCCACCGTTTCAAACTCTACCTCTGCCAGGATCACGCCCTTTTGCCGTCCTTCAAAAACATCCAGTTCAATGGTATATTTCCCATAGGGAATTTTATACCGGGTCTTTGTAACCGGCTCTCCCTCCCGCTTTTTTTTAAGGCTCTCATATGCTTCTCTGGTCAATGGCCCCTCAAACTCATGAGCCACACACAGATTATCCTGGTTTTGATCCAGACCCAGCCTTGATTTGTAAGTCAGAATATATGCATCATCCCTGCGGCGGATCCGTACTACGGGATTTACACACAGATAGCACTGTTCCAATTGATTGAATGGATAAGTTTCCAAATTTTCCGGAAGTTTTTTTACCAGATATTTCTTTTCTATCTCCATGTCTCTCTCCTTTATCTACCGGATCACACCAAACTGATCAAAGGGATAAAAACGCAGCCAGGCTTTCCCCCCTATTTTATCCCGTTTGATCATTCCCACTTCTTCCTTCCGGCTGTCCGAACTGGCATTTCGGTTATCACCCAGGACAAAATATTCATCCGTTCCTAACTGGATTTCTTTGGCTGCCACTCCCGGATCCTGGATCTTCTCTTTTCCATAGGATTCTTCCAGCACGGATCCATTAATGTAAATCTGTCCATCCTGTATTTTCACACGCTCTCCCGGTAGTCCGATGATGCGCTTAATGTAGTTCACCGAATCACTGTAAGGAAAAACGATCACATCAAACCGTTCCGGCTCATGAAAATAATAACTGACTTTTTCAATGATCAGTTGATCTTTATTGTGTAGCGTTTCTTCCATGGAGCTGCCCTCAACCGAAGTATGATGTGCCACAAACCGGGTGATCAGAAAAGCAGCAGCCAGAGCAATGACAACACAGATCAACAGCGACACCAATGACCGGAGAACCGGATGTCTCTCTTCATAGGCCGACTCGCTGACTACCTCCCGTGGAAATGGTGTTTTTACCACCTCTTCCCACTGGAACTCATCACCCCAGTAGTCCTGTACCGTCTTTTTTTCGTTCTGTTTTCCAGGCTGTTCACTACCTGTATGTCCCTCCATTGAATACAGACACCTCCTGTTATTACGGTCTTTCTATTGTGAGATTTCCCAGTCTTCCATTCCTGAAATCATCTAAAAGAAGGAACGCCGCTTTGTCATAATTTAATTCATTTCCCTTTTGGATGCAGCCTCTGTTTTCTGCCAGTTCTTTCAAAACTTCTACAGAATCCGATCCTTCCTGTACCTGATAATGTTCTGCTAAAACCCCCGGATATTCCGGAATCAAAAACTCAATCAGATCCAGTGCCAGATCCACACTCTGGATCAACTCGTCCTTAATAGATCCAATAAATGCCAGATGTTGTCCCACGGTCTGATCTTCGAACTTAGGCCACAAAATTCCCGGGGTATCCAAAAGTTCTACCTGTTTGTTCAGCCGGATCCACTGTTTTCCTTTCGTAACACCCGGTTTATTACCTGTTTTGGTACAGGCTTTGCCGGCAAAACTATTGATAAAAGTGGATTTCCCTACAT
>HF998283.1:0-2233 GCA_000433735.1 Clostridium sp. CAG:167 | reverse complement strand
CAATCATAGCTCTCACCGGTCTGTTTAAAATTCCTCTTCTCCGATCTCTTTCAATCTTTTCCTGGCAGGCCTTTTGTATAAGCTGATTTACTTTTTTTAATTCATTCTTCTTTTTAGAATTAACAGCCAGAGTCAGATAGCCTTTCTCTTCATAAGACCGGATCCACTTTTCTGTCACAGCAGGATCCGCCATATCACTTTTATTTAAAAGTAAAATTCTTGATTTATTCTGTGCAAGCTGCTCAATATCCGGATTTTTACTGCTTACCGGAATTCTGGCGTCCACCAGTTCGATTACTACATCGATCAGTTTTATATCTTCCTGCATGGCCCGTTTGGCCTTTGTCATATGTCCCGGATACCATTGAAAATGCATTTGCTCTCATCCTTTCACTCAGTTTTTTTCTCCTCTTCCGGTCCGCCTACTAATGCAAACGGCGATAACCGGAAGATTACCTTGCCGATTATATTGCTCTTTTTCACTTTTGTAAAAGAACTGTTGCGGCTGTCATCCATATCGCTTCTGTTGTCACTTAAAACAAAATACTCATCGTCTCCTAATGTAACCTCAGAAGAAGCAGCCCCTCCTGACTGCATATCAGGAAAAGCATACTTTTCTTCCAGTACTTCTCCATCAATATATACTTTTCCGTCTTTGATCTGTACTTTTTCCCCCGGAAGTCCCACAACTCTCCGTATCATAATAGATGAGTCATCCTGTGTGCTTTCTTTTTCCTTATCTTCTTCCGGATAAAAAGCGATAACGGCGTTTCTTCCCGGCGAAAAAATCAGATACGATGACTTATTGATAATGACATCTTCTCCGTTATACAAAGTAGTTTCCATGGAACCACCCAGAACCGATGCCTTTTTTAACGCAAAATGTACCACCAGCCATGCGATAAAGATCACAATGACTGCGGCAATCAGGAAATATACTAATTCACGCAATAAATTTTTGCGTTTTTCTTTTTTCATTTCTTCTTCAAATCTAAGATTCATACGATCCCCCTGAGAATTTAAAAAAAGGGGACAAAATACTTTGTCCCCTCTGAAAAGCAATTATTTTACTAATTCTTTTACCTTTGCTGCTTTACCTACACGGTCACGCAGGTAATTCAGTTTTGCTCTTCTTACTTTACCAAGGCGAACAACTTCAACCTTCTCTACGATTGGAGAGTGAAGTGGCCATGTTTTCTCAACGCCTACACCATTGGAGAACTTGCGGACTGTGAAAGTCTCACGGGTGCTTCCACCCTGTCTCTTCAATACAACGCCTTCAAAAACCTGTGTTCTTTCGCGCTGTCCCTCTTTAACCTTAGCGTATACTCTTACAGTATCACCAACATTAAATTCAGGTACTTCTGCCTTAAGCTGCTCTGCTTCGATTTTCTTGATAATCTCGTTCATTGTTGTTCCTCCTAATTCTTTTTGATGTTCTTAATGTATACATTTCCATCAGAGGACCATCTACTTTTATCACAACATTAAGAATATAACATATTGCTCTCACGCAGTCAAGAAATATTTAATCTTCTTCACTCATTACCTCTTTGTCAAAACGGACAGCAATGGAATTGGCGTGAGCTGTCAGATGTTCTGCCTTGGCAAACTTAATGATATCTTCGTGAACCTCCCTGAGTGCTTCCTCTGAATAAGAGATCACACTGGATTTTTTAATAAAGTCATCTACTGACAATGGAGAGAAGAATTTCGCCGTGCCATTGGTTGGCAGTACATGATTTGGGCCCGCAAAATAGTCTCCCAGCGGTTCACTGCTGTATTCACCCAAAAAGATGGCTCCTGCATTTTTCACTCTTGTCATTGTATCAAATGGGTTGGCAGTCAGAATCTCCAGATGCTCTGATGCAATGTCATTTACTGTTTCAATGGCATCTTCCATGGTATCTGCCAACAGAATATATCCATAATTATCAATGGATTTGCTGATAATTTCCTTCCTGGACAGTCTGCTCTTAAAATCATCTACCTGAGCAGATACTTTTTCCGCCAGTTCTTTACTGGTAGTAACCAGAATAGCAGATGCTAGTTCATCATGTTCTGCCTGAGACAAAAGATCTGCCGCTACATATCTTGGATTGGCAGTCTCGTCCGCCAGGATCATGATCTCACTCGGTCCGGCAATGGAATCAATACTCACATGACCATACACTGTTTTTTTCGCCAATGCCACAAAGATATTTCCGGGACCTGCGATCTTGTCTACTTTCGG
>HF998282.1 GCA_000433735.1 Clostridium sp. CAG:167 | reverse complement strand
GAAGGGGCAAACTCACGCACTTTGTTAATGGTTTCCTGATCCAGACTGCTTCCCTGCATATCATCGGATCCTCCCATAAAACTGGCAGCGATCACGATAATAACAATCAGCAGCACAACGCCTCCTGCAATAAGACCAATAATTTTTCCTGGGTGTTTTTTCTTTTCCATAATAATTCCTCGCTTTCTTTTATAAGGCATCCCAAAGATGCTATTTTTCCTAAAAACTGTTAAGAGAATAACTGTCTGCGTTTCTGACGATTATCTTATCTCCCGGATTTTTGCACTGGTCAAAGTATGTAATGATCAGAGCAAAGATCAGTCCCATCTGCATGCTGTTACCCTTTTTCTCAGAGATAAACCGGTTGCTGGCGGTCATAAAATCATCTACAACCCACTGATTTCCCAGAGTTGGCAAGTAGGACAAAGTGACCAGATCGCCATAAAAAGTTCCTTCCACTGTCTGATCGTGGTAGAAAAGGACCCGCTGATCCGTCAGTGCCATGAATTTTTTGGCATCACTTGACATCACTGCCACATTGTAGCAAAGAAGCACTGTCTCGCCGGCCAGAAGATGGGGAGCCAGCTTCTGAAGTGCGGCCTGATAAAAAGCGGTACTTTGTCTGGCTGTGCCGCAGATGCTGTCGTTTTGCACCGTAGCGTCAATCTGCTGCAGAAGATCTTCCACTGTCGTTTCTTTGGACAGAGCATCCACCGTCACATCCCAGGTCTTGGCACAGGATTTTTGAAGATCCGTAGTGCGCTGGTCGATGGAACGGCTGAGAATAGTCTCACCCATATCCTGTGAAACAATCTCATTTTCCTGGTTGGCGTTTGCTATGGCTGTCTGCAAAGCCGTGATGAAATCCTGGTAGTGGGACGGAGCAGCGGCGCTGTAGATAATGGCGGTGTAACCGTCCTTCGTAGCGATCTCCAACTTGCTTCCAAATCCTGCCCAGAAAATGACGGCGGCAGCGATCAGCGTGGTACCGGCCGTGAAAATTGACATGATGGCGAAAAGTACCAGAAGCACAATGACATAGGCATTGACATAGCGTTTGGTAGTTACGGAACTGATATCTTTATATAAAATCTCCTTCCGCCCCTGATAACGCTGAGGCATCACGCCGATGCGCAGCCGGTCTTTTCCGAAGTTCACATAAGTAGAAATTTTCGTATTGGAAAATCCCATTCGCTGTCCAATGCAGGAACGGAAAAGAACGCCTTCCCCTAGCAGATTGTCGTCTACATATCGTTTGGTAGTTTTTGTTTCGTTCATTTGAACACCTCCTAATTTTGAGTATATCGCAGGCGTGGACGAATCTATTTATAATTTTGTCGCAGAGGGGGCAGGGGGAGACAAAAATATAAATGAAATCGTCCAACCGAGTGGTAAAATATGGGAAATTTTATGAGAGGAAGAACCAATATGACGAAGTCATATTTCAAGATGGTTCTGACGACCTGCCGCCTGGCGTAAGCGAGGGGGCGTTACCTATTATATGAAGGAGGAATTGAAGATGAAGAAGAGAGTGATTTTATCAGCGTTCGTATGCTTTGTCTGCATGGCATCCCTGGTGGGATGCGGCGGCAAGAAGACTTACAAAATGGGCGAAAAAATGGAGTTTGATGAGGATGACGGAGAATATACTGTCATGATCACGGACTGGGGAACCAGCCTGGGAGAAAGCCTGAAAAATATTCTGAAGGGGAAGAAAGTTACCTATTTTGAATATGAGGTGGAAAACACAGGGGATGACACGGTTGTCATTGATGCGGAAAAGATTTTCTCTGTTTATGCAGACAACTACAATGCCAGCATGAAATGGCCGGATGATTCTGCCAGGCAAAAGACACTGACACCGGGGCGGAAAATGACAGATACCATTTACGCAGAACTTGATAAGGACGAGGCAAAGAAAGTGGAAGTGCAGGTTAATGAAGATGTGGTGGTTATGAAAGATGTGGAAAGTGAATCGGCGAAAGAGTCATCTACCAAAGCCCCGACAGAAGAACCAGAGGCTACGGAAGAGCCGGAAGAAACCAATGAGGTACAGATCACACCGGAGCCGGATCAAGAGCCTGACACATTTGCCACCACGGAACCAACCACCGAATATGATCAGATCGCCACGGCAACGCCGGATACAGCAGACGATCAGCTGGAATTTTCGCCGGCAGCGGGCAATGATTCTTCCGGGCAGACTGCGGAAGAGACGGAGGAGATGGACAAAGAGGAAGGATATATCCTGCCGGACTCTTCTGTGAAAAAATTGACTAAAAAAGATGTAAAAGGGCTGTCCAAAGATCAATGCCGCTACGCCAGAAATGAGATCTATGCCCGGCATGGAAGAAAATTTACTGACAAGAAACTGCAGGACTATTTTGACAACCAGTCCTGGTATGAAGGAACTGTAGAGCCGGAGGACTTTGATGAATCGGTGCTTAGTAAGGTAGAAAAGAAAAATATCAAATTACTAAAAAAATATGAGAACAAATAGGAGGTATTCAATATGGAATGGTTATTAAAAGTAATCTGGGTTTTACCCATCGCAACAGCAGTAATAGGAATTTTAGGGATCATACATGGAATCCGGAAAGGCGGATCCTGGTTGGTTATTGTCCGGGACATTGTAGTAACAGTGGGGCTGACAGCACTTTTTTGCATGGTGCCGGGGATTTTGAAAGATCATTATAAGCAGATCTCTTCTGCCATGATGGTCACAACTCCTGCTAACATTCCGGATATCACTTACGGACAGGCAATCGAAAGCACCTGCAGTGACCTGAGTTGGAAAAGTTTTATCGAAGAGAAAACGAAATGTTTGTTCGTGGAAGTGAACGGAACATACAGTTATAACGGAGAGACAAAGGATATCGTGATTCAGTTCCAGTATCCGGATCTATATACATCTGACAGACCGATCACAAACGAACAGCCGATGCGGATTGCGTTCCTGGGATTTGGAGAACAGACCAAGACAGACGAGGAAACCATGAATAACATTTTGTATTCTATGTTCCAGAACTACGCCGGGAAAAACGGAAAGACGGTGGACGAATCCCAGAAGGAAAATATAAATGTAAACCAGGCTTATCTGGACAAGTATAAAAAAGAAAGCGGGGCAGCAGCCACTGCCACACCGGCAGCCACGGAGGAAGCACAGGCGACAGAGGAGCCGGAGACAACACAGCAGCAGACGAATGAGCAGGATGGACAAGACACCAGCGAAGAGGAGTACATAAATATGGTAAAAGAAAGTTCTCCTGCAGACTATCCGGACCGGACCTACGGGGAAGCCTTTGAAAATTTCTTTGATGATCCAGTCTGGCAGTATTGGGAGGATGATGGAGAAAAATATATCTGGTTTTTGGGACAGTGCCAGGTAAACGGACAGGTCTCAAACTGCGAGGTCCATTTCCAGCTGGACTTGGAAAACGGTCGTTTCCACGTGGTGTATTACGAAGTGGACGGAAAGGAAAAACCACTGGAAAACTGGCCATCGGTTCTTGCGACTATTTTTGAGACAGAATAGAAAGTCGAAAAAGATTATTATTTGCAAAAGCGGAGAGCAGAAGGACATTATGTGTCCATGTGATTTAGTAAAATATGTGTGATTAGATGAGTGCGTGAGTACATTGGTGATTCGAGGTGATCTGGTTGGGGGCGGCAAATCAAGCGGTGCGGGTCCTTAGCATCTACGACAAACTGGTCCGGGGCGAAACGGTCAATAAGATATCGGAAGCAACCTGGTTTGGCGTGAATGAAAAGACAATACAAAGAGATATTGACGCTATCAGAAATTTTTTATCCCAATCAATCGTGGATGGACACGGTGTAGTCGGAGAAGTGGTGTACGATCGCAGCAAGAAAGGTTATCGGCTGGAAGTGGTAGCAGGCAGCGAGACAGCGGAGGCCGATGTGTAGCTGGAGTTAGGAGGAAAGGATGTATGGCAGTGAATAAGATAATAATT
>HF998281.1 GCA_000433735.1 Clostridium sp. CAG:167 | reverse complement strand
GTGTTTGTCAACACTTTTTTTAATTTCTTTTTTTCAAGATGTTTTGTTCGTCTCATGCGAACGAATTATATCTTACCAAAGATATCTATATTTGTCAATAACTTTTTTCAACTTTTTTCGACTTTGCAAATTTCAAGTAGTATTGCAAATTTCATTTTGATTTTTTTCATTAAAATCATCCTAAAACAACTACCTTATATTTAAAAATCAGCAACACAAAAAAACTGTCAACTGGCAGTCTTAATTAACTATTCACCCCTATGTTTAATGTAGAAGTGCCGCTTCTGGTTCTCCGCAAATCTTTTCAATGGCGCTTTCTCCACCAAAAATCATTCTGGGGGTAATGGTTCATCCATTCCTGTATCTTTTTTATTTCTTTGAGATCGTTTTAATCCGTCAAAATCTGCAAACTCCGTTCCATTATCCACTGTTATCGTTTTGAATAATCGACAAAAACCTTTCTCTGTATACTTTCTCTCCAGCTTATCAAGAATACGGACTACTTCTGCAGCCGTATTATAACTATTAACATTTTTTCATTCAAGTATTTTTCTTTTTTACTGTACCAATTCCCTTATCTTAAAAAAACATCTTATTGATACACTTACCTTACTGGTAAGACGGCAAGAAATATTAGTTTAATATAATCACATCCAGGAGGTTAAATATTATAGATAAGAGAGACTGTATAGAACGATTAGAAATAATATGCTCCCTTTATAAATCCGCCATTCTTTCCATAAATCAAGGGTATTCCCATCTTTTTTAACGGAAATACATTAGATCATCTTCTATTTTTATACACTTTTTTAGACCGCATAATGAAAAGAAATCCGGAGTTTTTGGGGGTAAAAATCTGTTTCACC
>HF998280.1 GCA_000433735.1 Clostridium sp. CAG:167 | reverse complement strand
TACGCAAAAAATAAAAAAGACGGAGAGGACAGTATGGCAGATTCAAAGGGATATCAATTTTTTCAAAACAGGCAGTGTGAGTATTTTCCATGCCATGAGGTAGAAAAAGAAGAAGATTTTAACTGTTTGTTCTGCTACTGTCCTCTTTATCAAAAGGAGAGATGTCTGGGGCATCCCTCCCTTCTTTTGAATGAAAAAGGCCAGAAGATCAAAGACTGCAGTAAATGTGAACTGGTACACAGACGGGAGATGTATGATGCGGTGATCCGGGCGCTGGCAGAACGGGATGAAGTGGTGACGCTTAATGTAGGCACTCTGCGGGAACGGATCTGGGAGCGGATGGCACAGATCGCATCCTGGGACCGGATGGATCAGGAAATGTACCGGACTCACAAGGCGAAGGCTGTCGGCAGCATTGCAGCCAGGATGGAGGAAGCCAAGCATTTGTACCGGGTGTCTATTCTCCTTCAGCCATTTTCCAGACAGTGTGTGAAAAAAGGTTATTTTCAGATTGGCGAAGAGAAGATACGCTGTCAGGTGCTGGAAAAACTGGACTTGGACCAGATCCAGCAGGGATATTTTTACACATTTCATGCTCCGGAATTTCCGGTAAAGAAAACGGATGATCTGTTGCAGCAATATTATTTCGAGGTATATCAGATCGCCTGCCTGGATGTGGTCAGAGAGTGGATCCGGGAATATCTTGCCAGAAAACACAGTGTCCGGGAGACCCGTTATGCCAGTCCTTCTTTTGGACCGGGATTTTACGGGATGGAACTGGAGGCGACAGAAAAGATTTTGTCTCTGATGAACCCTGAAAAGGCAGGGGTCAGCTGGCAGGAGGGAAGTATGCATCCGCTTATGAGCCTGGCGGGAATGTACCTTATCAGTAAGAAAGATGTGCTGCCGAGCTGCCGGGACTGTGCCAGCTGCATAGGCGGAAAGGAAGGCTGTCAGTATTGCAGTAACAACCGTTGACAGGCTATAAGGAGGAAAAATTTATGCTGACATCGTTATCACTTATTTTTCTGGTGGGACTGGCTATGGGAGCCATCTGCCAGAGTCTCAAACTTCCCAAGATTATAGGAATGC
>HF998279.1 GCA_000433735.1 Clostridium sp. CAG:167 | reverse complement strand
ACGGCAGCTGCTGTGCTTAAGTGTCCTACAGCTTAGGTTACAGTATCATCCTTTGTAGGGAACCTTCATCATTAAGCTTTGCGTGATGAAGAGATTTCATGAAGCTACTGAGTCTGGAGGGTGTTAGTTCCCAACCGGATAAAGGAATATTGAAGAACTGACTATGATAGTAGAAGAACATGGGATTCCGGTTTGGACGCGGGTTCGACTCCCGCCAGGTCCACTAATTTTCATAAGGAGGGACCCGGCAAAGCCGGGAGGATTCCTTATGAAGCACGCAGACGCCTGCGAACGGAGTTCGCTTTTAAATGCGTCTGCTCCACTAAAGTTAAACAAGTCGAACTCTCCGTTCGATATTATCGTATACGGAAATATATGTTGTTTAGTATATCGATGGAAGTAAAAATAACGGCAGTGTATGTTGTATAAGCGACATGCAGTGCTGTTATTTTTTTGTGGTTTGCGAGATTCTTCTATTCGTGTTATAGTATAAGCATAAACACACAAATGGAGGTGTTTTCTATGGATATGGATTTAGGTATGGATATCGCTGGATATTCCGTAGCAAATGCATCTGCCAATGTACAGCAGTCTGTCAGTGTTGCCATGCTTTCCAAAACATTGGATGTACAGCAAATGCAGGGCGACCAGTTGACAAAAATGATGGAGATGTCTGTAAACCCTTCTGTGGGCGGCAACATCGATATCCTTTTGTAATTCTGTACGAAGCAAAAACAAAAAAGAAGTTCAATTTACGAGAAACAGTAACTATGTTACCTCGTCTCCTGTAAATGAACTTCTTTTCTATTTTGAAACTATCTTGTTACAACCATTTCCTTCTGTTCGTATTAGATCAGACTCTTATACAATTCTGTAATATCCTCTACGCTTGTTTCCTTTGGATTGCCAGGACGGCAAGCATCATCATAAGCAGACTGAGCCAGGAACGGAATATCCTCTTCTTTTACGATCTCTTTCAGATCCTGAGGAATTCCTACATCCAATGATAACTGGCGAACCGCATCTACGGCTGCTTTTCTGTATTCTTCCTGTGTCATGTTCTCGGTGCCTCCTACGCCCATTGCTTTCGCAATATCACGATATTTCTCACCGGTAGCCTCTGCGTTATACTCCATAACAGTAGGAAGGATAATAGCATTTGCCACACCATGTGGTGTATCATACAAAGCTCCCAGAGGATGTGCCATGGAATGAACGATTCCAAGTCCTACATTTGAAAATCCCATACCGGCAACATACTGGCCTAAAGCCATATCTTCTCTGCCTTCTGGTGTATTTTCTACCGCACCACGAAGAGAACGGGCAATAATCTCAATTGCTTTGAGATGGAACATATCTGATAATTCCCATGCTCCGGCTGTAATGTATCCCTCGATTGCATGCGTCAGTGCATCCATTCCTGTGGCTGCTGTCAATCCCTTTGGCATGGATGACATCATCTCAGAATCTACAAAAGCAACTACCGGGATATCCTTTGGATCAACACATACCATCTTACGGTTTTTGGCCGCATCTGTAATAACATAGTTGATGGTAACCTCGGCTGCTGTTCCTGCCGTCGTTGGTACAGCAAAAATAGGAACTGACTTGTTCTTTGTATCTGCCACACCTTCCAGACTGACAACATCTGCAAAATCAGGGTTGTTGATGATAATACCGATTGCCTTCGCTGTGTCCATGGAAGATCCGCCACCGATAGCGATCAGATAATCTGCTCCTGATTTTTTATATGCTTCTACGCCGGTCTGAACATTCTCAATGGTTGGGTTTGGCTTAATATTTGAATATAATTCATACGCCAGTCCGGCACCATCCAGTACATCCAGCACTTTTTTTGTTACTCCGAACTTCACAAGATCCGGATCTGAACATACAAATGCTTTCTGAAATGCTCTTCCCTTTGCTTCTGTAGCAATCTCTTTGATTGCTCCTGCCCCATGATAAGAAGTCTCATTTAACACAAATCTGTTTACCATAAATATCCGTCTCCTTTACTCTTAAATGATGTCTTTATTCTACACTTTTTTACATCAAAAGTAAATAGATTTTGTGAATATTACACAATTTCAGAAAAGTTGCACTTCGTTTTTTGTCGCTTTTTACAAATTCTTTACTTTAAACTCCCGCTCTGCAGCACGACGCTGGTCTTTCTTGGCAATGTCCTGACGCTTATCGTACAGTTTTTTACCCTTTGCGAGAGCGATCTGCACTTTTATCTTGCTCCCTTTGAAATACACCTGCAGTGGAACCAGCGCATATCCTTTTTGATCGATCTTTCCGATCAATTTGCGGATCTCATATTTGTGCAGCAAAAGTTTGCGCACTCTCAATGGATCTTTATTAAAAATATTGCCTCTTTCATATGGACTGATGTGCATACCATAGATCATCACTTCGTTATTTTTATCAATCCGTATAAAAGCCTCTTTAATACTGCAGTGTCCCTGGCGGATGGATTTTACTTCTGTTCCCACCAATTCAATACCGGCTTCGATCTTATCTTCAATAAAATAATCATGCCAGGCTTTCTTGTTGTTGGCAATGATCTTTACGGATTCTTTTCCCATATTTATCCTATTCCTCCTGCATCATAACAAAATCAATGGTTCTCAATTCTCTGTCTACCTGCTCTACCCGGATATATACCGGCTGTCCCATACGGTATTCTTTACCGGTGTAGTGGCCTACAACCCGGTAACGCTCTTCCTGGAACTCATACTGGTCGTCTTCCATCTCAGAAATCCGAACCATGCCTTCCACAGTATTGGGCAGTTCTACATAAATACCCCAGGATGTCACGCCGCTGATCACACCATGATAGCACTCACCGATATGATCGTACATATACTCAGCTTTTTTCAGTTTTTCCACTTCCCGTTCTGCATCATCGGCTCTGCGTTCCTTTTCGCTGGTGCTGATGGCCACTCCCGGAAGAAGATCATTATAGTGCTCATATCGTTTTCCCTGAATCCCGTGACGGATATTTTCCTTAATGATACGGTGGATCTGCAGATCCGGATAACGGCGGATCGGCGAAGTAAAATGACAATAATACTTAGTGGCCAGTCCAAAATGTCCCTCATTATTGGTGGAATACTTAGCACGCTTCATGGAACGCAGGGTCAGCCTGCTGAGAAACGCCTCTTCTTCTGTTCCCTCAATACTGGTAATCAGTTTTTGCAGTTCCCTCGGATGAACTTCTTCTTTTCCCACCTTGATGTGATAGCCAAGACTTGCCGTGATCATAGACAGCTGCTGGATCTTTTCCAGATCCGGGTATTCATGGATTCGATACAAAAATGGTATGTCCATCCAGAAATAATCTTCTGCCACCACTTTATTGGCCGCCAGCATAAATTCCTCGATCATGCGGGTTGCCACATTCCGGTCATATGGCACAATGTCCGTAGGTTTTCCGTTTTTATCCAAAAGGATCTTGCACTCCTGAAAATCAAAATTAATGGAACCCTGTTTTTTTCGTCCTTTACGGAGAATAGCAGCCAGTTTTTCCATATTGCGAAACATCGGGATCAGTGGCTCGTACCGTTTGCAGGTCTCTTCCTTTTCGTGCAGGTCTCTTCCTTTTCGTATACAAGAATATCCCTTACATCCGAATAGTTCATCCGCTCTGTTACCTGTATCACTGATTCACAGATGCGGTGTCTTTTGATCTTTCCATGCTCATCATAGGTAATGAGACAACTAAGTGCCAGCCTGTCCACTCCTGCATTCAAGGAGCAGATTCCATTGGAAAGTTTGTGAGGGATCATAGGAATCACCCTGTCTACCAGATATACACTGGTTCCCCGGTTCAAGGCCTCTTTATCCAGGGCAGAATTTTCTGTCACATAATGGGACACATCGGCTATGTGGACTCCCAGTTCATACAGTCCGTCTTCTGTCACCTGTAAAGTGATAGCATCATCCAGATCTTTTGCATCCTCTCCATCAATGGTAACTGTATCCAGATGGCGCAGATCCACTCTGCCAGCCATTTCTTTTGGTGAAACCTCATACGGAATTCCCGCCGTCTCCTTCATTACATCTTCCGGAAACTCTTCTGGCAGTCCGTATCCTTTGATAATAGATAAAATATCCACACCCGGATCATTTATGTGTCCCAGTATCTGGATCACAATTCCTTCCGGACTTTTATCTTCATCTCCGTAATTTTTCAGTTCCACCACAACTTTATGGCCATCTACCGCTCCCAGTGTATCTCCCTTGGCAATGTAAATATCTCTGGTTATCTTCTCCTGATCCGGCACAACAAAGGTCACATTTTTATTCTTGGTAAAAGTTCCCACCAGTCTGGTCGTCTTGCGCTCCAGCACTTTCAGGATCCGGCCCTCTTCCCGTCTTCTTCCATTGCCTTCTTTGGTAATCTGTACCTGTACGATATCACCATGAAATGCATTGCTGCAGTAACGCTCAGGAATAAAAATATCGTCTTTATCCTCATCTTCTGTCCGTACAAATCCAAACCCTCTGCTGGTAGCCATAAAAGTTCCCTGCATTACCATTTCTTTAGGCAGTCCTACCAGTCCATGAGCATCGATCTGTATATATCCCTTTTTCAAAAGGTCATCAATAACCTGATGAAATTCTCCTCGTTTCTTTTTTGGCACTCCAAAAAACACAGCCAGTTCTTTGATCCGCATCGGCCTGTATTTTTCATCCTGCAAAAAAGATAATAACATTTTTGCCTTTTCTTCCAGCATCTTTATTTCCTCATCTTTCTTTTCTCAAAAAAACACTCCCTCAAATTCATGAAGGAGTGTCTACAATGATTTTATCCTATCAGTCTAACCATGTTGTGCAAAGAACAACGGAAAGTGCTACAAACAAAACCGCCAAAACTCTTGTGATCTTTACAAGCACACCTTCAGCTGAACGACCTTTGTTCTTTGTCCAATAAGTATCCGCAGCACCTGAAAGAGCTCCCAGTCCGGACGTCTTTCCTTCCTGCATTAATACAACAATAACAATTGCGATACAAACGATGATATAAATAATCGTAGCAATCGTTTTAAGTACTGAACTTGTCATGATTCATTAGTCCTCCTGTTTCTTATTCTGGATAAATGTCGGAATCTTGATTCCTTCCATTCCTGTCTTTTCTGAAGCATTGGATCTCACACTGCTTCTCGGTGTAATGACAGACATCTCATCATTTAATGACTGTGCACCACTATTTATAGGTTTAGCTGGCTGAATACTGGATACAGAACTTCTGGTATCTGCTCCTCTGCCATCTAAAAAGCTTAATCCGCTTCTCTGCGGTGTTGCTTTTGTACGATTCATTCCACCACTCAGGAAACTTGGCTGTGATGAAGCTCCCGGTGTTGCACGGTGAAAACCGCCTGCTCCTGTCTGGGAAGCAGCTGCTGTAAAACCAGATACACTGCCGGATCCCGATGCAATCGCATCATCTTTCAATCCTGTAGCTATAACAGTAATAGTTACATGATCATGTACTTCCGGATCCCCATCGGAAGATCCAAAGATAACATTGGCATCTGCACCAACTAACTGCTGCACATAATCTGCTGCTTCGTAGATTTCAGGAAGGCTCATATCTCCACAGAAATTAAGGATCAAATGAGTTGCGCCATCGATAGTAGTCTCAAGCAACGGACTGGAAATAGCCTGTTTCACTGCATCCAGACACTTATCATCGCCTGTTCCCTCACCAATACCAATATGTGCAATGCCTTTATCTTTCATAACGGTACGGATATCTGCAAAGTCCAAATTGATCATAGAAGTCTGGTTGATCAGGTCTGTAATACCCTGAACACCCTGTTGCAACACTTCATCCGCCTTCTTCAACGCCTCCGGCATGGTGGTTCTGCGGTCACAGATTGCCAACAGCTTGTCATTCGGGATAACAATCAAAGTATCCACTACTTCTTTCAGTTTTTCCACACCGGACAATGCATTGTTCATGCGGACTTTTCCTTCAAAAGTAAATGGCTTGGTAACAATACCAACAGTTAGGATCCCCATATCTTTGGCAATCTTGGCAACCACCGGTGCTGCTCCGGTACCGGTACCGCCTCCCATACCACAGGTAACAAATACCATATCGGCATCTTTGGCAATCTCAGCCAGTTCTTCATGGCTTTCTTCTGCCGCTTTTTCACCAACTTCAGGGTTGGCTCCTGCCCCCAGTCCCTTGGTCAGTTTCTCACCAATCTGGACACAATTTGGTGTCTTGCAACGCTGCAACACCTGTTTATCTGTATTGACGCATACAAAATCTACGCCTTTGATTCCTTCATCAATCATTCGATTTACTGCATTATTACCGGCTCCGCCTACACCGATGACAAGGAGTTTCGCTACCCCACTCTCTTCCTCGCTGGTTTTAATCTCTAACACAACAGTTCCTCCTTCTATATACAAATGGAATATTATTCATGGTCACATATATTATATAATACTGATTTTTATATAAATAATCAAGTAAATTTGCAATTTTTTTTGATTATTTTTAATACACTTCGCTCTTTTTGAAAATGATATCGTCTTTTACCTTGTAATTGCGCATATCAATCTCGCCGCTCCCCCCCTGTTTTTTCGCTGTCTCCAATATACTGGCAAGGGCCGACACTTGTTCATCGTAATTGTCTTTTTTGCCCAAAAGCACTTTGACCTTTCCACTGTATAAAACAGCTTCATCCTTCTCATTCATTTCCACTTTATCCCATTTGATCTGGTAGTGGCTGAACAGGTTTGCCAGGTTCAGTATCTGGCTTAAGAGTTCCTCATTCTCCATCTGAACTTTTTCATACATAGTAAAGGTGGTCATCGTCTTAGTCTCAAATAACGGGATATCCGACACAGATTTAGAAGTGCTCTTCAGTACCATGCCATCTTTATCAAAATAAATGTACTGATTGTTATAAGAAATCCCGGCCACAATCTTTTTCTCATACAGTTTTACATGAACCTCGTTGGGAGAAGGATAACTAACTTCATATTCTCTGACAAATTCCAGTTTCGGTGTCAACGACAGTTTGTCCATGATCCAGAAACTTAAGAGATTTTTTTCAAATATATTTTTCTGGAACATTTCGCTCATTACTGACTGGCTATAATATGTGTTTCCTTCTACGGAAACCTTTTGTACCCGAAAAAAAAGCAGGCAGAAAACAAATACTGCGATCACACAGAAAATAACGATCCATTTTGTTTTCTTCTTGTTTTCTTTATCCATCTCAATCTTCCTCCCCGGCTTCTATGCCGATTTTCTGCAGATTATTCAAAATATTTTCATATCCTCTGAAAATATACTGTTCATTGTAAATCGTTGTCTTTCCTTCTGCCATAGCCCCTGCAATCATAAGTCCGGCTCCACTGCGAAGATCACAGGCATCCACCCTGGCTCCATGCAGCCTCGTAACACCATTGATCCTTGCCCGGTTGCATATCATATCAATATCCGCTCCCATTTTCCGCAGCTGGGACACCATGGCAAAGCGGTTTTCAAACACCTTCTCCTCAATGGTACTGCTTCCGCTTCCTTTACACAGCACTGGCATCAAAAGAGACTGGCCATCGGTAGGAAACTCCGGATATGGCCCGGTACAGATATAGGGGATCTTTCTGGGTGCTCCCTGTTGGGTAACCCGAAGTCCGGCTTCATCCCACTGCATATCACATCCCAGTTCCTGTAATAGTTTTTTCTCGCAGATTGAAAAAACAGGCTCTGTTTCCAAAAACACATCGCCACCGCACCCTGCCGTCAGCAAAGCATATGTCAGTGCAGCAACCCGGTCATTGGCAACAGTCACACAGGCCCCATGCAGCCTCTTTACTCCTTTGATGATAATGGTAGGAGAACCTGCCCCCTGGATGCTTGCCCCCATACTTATCAAAAGCCTGCATAACTGTACTATTTCCGGCTCTCTGGCGCTATTCCGGATGGTTGTCGTCCCTCTGGCCAAAACCGCCAGAAGCAATATATTTTCAGTAGCACCTACGCTTGGATATGCCAGGGTCACTTCCGCTCCCCGGACTCCCTCCGGTGCCTCACAGGCAAGAACTCTTTCCTCCTCTGTGATCTCCACTCCCATCTTACGAAAAGCGTGGATATGCAGATCGATAGGCCGGCTTCCTATCGAACAGCCGCCGGGATAGCAGATGGTCACCTTTCCCATTCTTGCCAGAACACTTCCCATAAAAAGAACGGAAGCCCGGATCCGCTCCGCCGCCTGGCACTGAATCATGGGACAGTGAAGTTTTTTCCCTTCTAGCACAAGACAATCCTCCTGCCCGGAACTTTCTCCCCCCATTTTTTCAAAAGTCTCTGTCATGTCAAAAACATCCTGTATACAGGGACATTTTTTCAGGACGATCGTCTCTTCTGTCAGTGCTGCTGCTGCAATCATTGGTAACACCGCATTCTTGGCCCCCTGAACTTTGACTCTGCCGCCTATGGGTCCACTTCCCTGAACAAAAATCGCCATACATTTCCTCTGCACAACCTTTTACTTTATTTTATGCAGTAAAGTCTTGTCAGGTTCTTTTACAATAAGAAGAAATTCCCAGTACCAATCCCATCTCTGCCATAAGAATCATAACTGATGTACCACCATAACTGATAAACGGCAGCGGGATACCTGTAGATGGCATAGAATTTGTAACAACCGCCACATTCATTACAACCTGGGATGCAATATGAATCATAACACCGGTACAGATCATTCCTGTAAAAAGGTCCGGTGCATTCATAGCTGTATTCAGGATCCGCCACAACATAAAAATAAACATGATGATTACAATGGCGGCTCCTACCATACCCAGTTCTTCACATATGATGGCAAAGATCATATCATTATGAGACTCTGGGATAAATCCAAGTTTCTGCATGCTCTCTCCCAGACCGCTTCCAAACATTCCGCCGGATGCAATGGCATAAAGGCCCTGCAGAATCTGATATCCTTTTTCATTGGTTTCAACATTTCTCCAGATCTCAAATCGTCCGGATCGGAACGAATCACCAAATTTTACATACAAAGCCATCATGGCCAGACCGGCTCCTCCCAGGACCCAGTACAGACTCTTCTTTTTACTGGCCACGATACACATACAGAAAACAATGGTGAAAATAACGATAGCGGTACTTAAATTTTCCACCGCTACCAGCAGGATCAAAAGGGAACATGGTGCAAACACACGGACAATTCCCTGTATCTTTCCCATATCTTCCGGTTTCATCTGAATAAAGTAAGCTGCCACCAAAATCACAGCAATCTTTGTAAATTCGGAGGGCTGTATGGATAAGCCGCCAATGGAAAGCCATCTTTTGGCACCATTTACCTCGGAACCAATAAATAATACCAGGACCTGCATCACCACTGCCACCATATAGACCAAAGTGATCATCCGCAGCCGGAGCAGCGGCAGCCTGGCCGCATAATACTTATACGGTATCTTACACACAATAAACATAGCCACCAGACCGGCTGCCACGCCTATTGCCTGTTTTTTCAAAAAATAGGTAGAGTCATTGTACTTAACCTGCGAAGTATACGAACTTGCACTGTAGATCATCAGCAGACCAAAGCCAACCAGACACAGTGTGATCAGCAACAGACTATAATCAAATGTACTCTGCTCTCTATTTTGTTTTTGTCTGGCTGATCTTCTTCTACCTGCCACAGCAATTCCTCCTTACTGCCTATTATAAATTGCGAACATATTCTTTGAACAAACGGCCTCTCTGCTCATAGGAATCAAACATATCCCAGCTTGCACAGGCTGGTGACAAAAGTACTGCATCTCCTTCACTTGTCAGCTCTGCACTGCGTTTTACCGCCTGTTCCAAAGTATCTGCAAACTCATACTCTGTAAATCCAAGTTTGTCGCAGGTTCCTGCGATCCGGTCTGCCGTAGCCCCTAACAGGATAAGTTTTTTCACTTTTCCGTCAAAGGCCTGGATCCACTGGTCAAATTCTCCGCCCTTGTCATAACCCCCACCGATCAAAACGGTAGGTTTACTCATAGACTGGATTCCTTTAATAGCTGCATCCGGGTTGGTTCCCTTGGAATCATTATAATAATCTACGCCTTCCACTGTTTTAACAAATTCAACACGGTGCTCGACTGCTTTAAATTTTTTAATGGTATCTACGATCACATCTTTTGGCACGCCCATTTCTCTGGTCATGAGAATCGCTGCCATAATGTTTTCGCAGTTGTGGTCTCCCGGGATACTGGCTTCTGACATATTCAGCCACACTTCTCCCGTATCTGCATCCACAATATCCTGATTTTCATTCTGATAAAAACCATGCTCCAGTTTTCTCTTGCTGCTAAAATAAGCCACACGGCAGTTTAAAGATCTACCTCGTTTCCGGAGAACATCATCTTCGTAATTCAATACACAAAGCTGTTCTTTCCCCTGATTTCTCGTAATTTCAAACTTGGCATCAATATAGTTTTCCATGGTACCATGGCGGTTCAGATGATCCGGTGTGATATTCAGCACAGCACTGACTGCCGGTGTAAAAGTATCTATTGTCTCCAACTGGAAACTGCTGATCTCGGCTACCGTAACTGAATCTTTTGTTGTTTTCAAAACCTCTTTTGTGTAAGGGTTTCCAATATTACCTACAACAAAAGTAGCCGGATTCCACGCCGCCATGATTTCTCCTGTCAATGTGGTGGTAGTAGTCTTTCCGTTGGTTCCTGTGATACCTATCACAGTTCCTTTTTCACATAAGTATGCCAGTTCAATCTCTCCTATGATCCGGATATCATGAGCTCGAAGTTCATCTGCCACCGGAATATTCAACGGAACACCCGGGCTAAATACAGCCAGATCCAATGTATCTGCTACCTCTTCCGGCAGATCCTTCAGGTAAACCGGAACCTTGTAAGAAGATGTATCCAGATCTTCTTTTCCATCGTATAAACTAACCTTGGCTCCACAGTGCTCCAGCAACTCATAAGCAGCCACACCACTTTTTCCAAGACCAACTACTAACACATTTTTGTTTTTTAATTCCATTTATCTCCACGATCCTTTCTATAATGCTGCCATGCCCAGAAGACAAAGAAGAGCTGTCACAATACTAAAGGCAGCTACTACCTGTGTCTCGGAAAAACCACACAATTCAAAGTGATGATGGATCGGTGCCATTTTGAAAATTCTTTTTCCGTGTGTGATCTTAAAATATCCTACCTGTAAAATAACAGACAGTACCTCAATGAGATACACCAGTCCCACAATAACGATAAACAACGGGATACGCAGCATCAGTGCGGTGGATGCCACAAATCCTCCCAGTGCCAGTGATCCGGTATCTCCCATAAACACTCTGGCCGGGTATGTGTTAAACATCAAAAAGCCTAACAGGGCACCAATCACCGATGTAATGATCGGTGACATATTCGCATTGATACCAAGGGCAGCAATGGCAAAGAAAGTAGCAACGATCACGGTCACACCAGATGCCAGACCATCCAGACCGTCTGTAAAGTTCACACCATTGACAGTTCCCAGAACTACAATAAATATAAAGATCACAAACAGCCATGCAGGCATAGAAAATGCATACCCTTCCACAAACGGAATACGGGTCTGGGTATCCAGTTTTGCCACATCAAAATAGTAATAAGTAAATACGGCTGTTACGATAAACTGCAGTACGATCTTCTGTAAAGGTGTCAGCCCCAGGGATCTCTTCTTTACCACCTTAATATAATCATCCAGAAAACCTATGATTCCAAATCCCAGCGTCATAAAAAGTACCGGAATAATATCCGGATATCTCCCTACATAGATCAGGGAAGTAATCAACACACTAAAAAGGATCACCAGACCTCCCATGGTAGGTGTTCCGTTTTTCTTCAAATGGGACGCCGGTCCCTCGTCCCGCACGGTCTGACCGAATTTCAGTTTGCGCAGAAACGGTATCAGAATCGGACACAAAACCACACTGATCAAAAATGAGATCAGAACCGGTATTAATAAAGTAAAATCATCAAATTTCATTTTTTGCACCTCTTTTTATCTTATTGAGTACTTAACGCACGAGTACATTTTATACCATTACGAAATCTATCGCAAGTATATTTCTTATTTAAGGATATACGGAAGAAGATTTGTATAGAGTTGAGACACGACCGGTGCTGCTACCGTGCCTCCGTAATAAGTTCCTTCCGGCTCATCAATCCGCACCAGCGTAATGACTTCCGGCTTTGACACCGGAGCAAAAGCCAGGGTAGATGCTATATATTTACCGTTTCCTCTGGGAAGTTTCTGACTGGTTCCTGTCTTGGCTCCCACTTCATATCCTTCTACCCCTGCATTTTTTCCTGTTCCCTCAGATACTACTTTTCCCAGCGCCTCCCGGATCTGATCGGATGTTTCCTTCGACACTACTCTGCTTCCACCTGGATAAGTAAACTTTTTCATGTAACTTCCATCTTCTCTGGCTGTACTGACACCAACATGGGGCGTAACGGAAGTTCCGCCATTAATAATAGCCGAACAACTTGCCAGAAGTCTTACCGGCGAAATCTGAAAAGACTGGCCAAAAGAGATGGTCGCCAGCTCTACGGCTCCCACCTTGTCTTCTTTATGGAAAATAGTAGCGGCCTCCCCCGGCAGATCAATCCCTGTCCTTTTCATCAGCTGGAACTGATTCAGTTCTTCAAAAAAGTTGTGTACTCCCAGCCGGCTTCCCACATCCATAAACACCGGATTGCAGGAATTCATAATCCCCTGTAAAAAGGTTTCCGACCCATGGCCTGTGGTTTTGTGGCACCGGATCCTCCGGTCTTCTACAATACGGTATCCCGGGCAGAAAAAATGGTCATTCATCGTAACCACTTTTTTCTCTATGCCGGCCGCACTGGTCAGGATCTTAAAAGTAGATCCCGGCTCATAGGTATCCGACACACACGGATTTCTCCACATCTGGTTACGCAGATCCTGCTTTTCTTTTGCTGTCATAGAAGCCGTGTCCCCTGTAATTTCAAAAGGAGAATTCAGGTCAAATTCCGGTGCGCAGGCCATGGCATAGATTTCCCCATTATTGGGATTCATCACAATGATATCAACACTTTTTGCCTTCTTTTTCTGAAGGATCTGATTCGCCACCTGGTCTGCGTACTGCATGATGGTCACATCCAGACTGGTGGTAAGATTCTGGCCGGATATCGGTTCCACTCTCTCCTCCGCTCCGTTTTCTATCTCCACGCCGCCTGCCGTGGTAGTCGTAAGGATTGCTCCATCAATTCCTTTTAAAAATTTTTCGTAACTTACCTCTAATCCAATAATACCCTGGTTATCCGCCCCTGTAAAACCAAGGACTTTAGATCCCAGACTGCCATATGGATACTGTCTTTTATCATCTTCATCGACGGTCACTCCCGCCAATCCATAGTCGCGTATCGTATCGGATGTTTTCTTATCAACATTTGATTTGATCTTCTCACGAGAGGAAACCTTCTCCACTTTTCTTCGGATCTGGTCCTCATCCATTTTCAACTCTTTTGCCAGTATACGGATAACCTTTTCCGGCTCCTTTACCTGGCTGTGAATGACCGAAATCGTAGACACTGCCTTGTTTCCTGCCAGCACCTTTCCGTTCCGGTCCCTTATCTCGCCTCTTTTTGCCTTAATACGGCGTTCCCGCTGTTGGATTTCCTTCGCCTGTACACCATAATGATCCGCTCTGACAATCATCAGATAACAGAGCCGCCCGATCATAGCTGTCAACGCAAATGCAAATAAAAGGAATACCATTAAAGCATTTCTTCTTTGATAGGTCTTGTGTCTGTGTTTCATCTGTCCGCCCCCATGTTTCATCTTTACAGTCTATTGCAGGCAGACATTCAATATGATTACTTTGATGGATATTGACCTAAAAACGGAAGTACTTTTTTCATGATCTTGGACGCAAATTCAGTAGCATACGTACTGTGGGCCTGATCTTTTACTTTTGGTTCATCGATGATAACATAAATCGCCACATCCGGATCTTCTGCCGGCACGCAGCCAATAAATGATACCAGATATTTCTTGGCACTGACCGGACGCTTCTCGGCAGTACCGGTTTTTCCACCAATGGAATATCCTTTTACCTTGGCAGGTGATGCAGTACCTTCTTCCACCGTAGATTTTAAGTAACTGCGGAGAAGACTACTGGTATCTTCTGTTGTGGTTTTTTTCACGATAGTCGGGGTGATGGTTTCTACCACTTCTCCATCACTGTTCTGGATTTCTTTCACGACATGAGGCTGATAATAATTGCCACCATTTACAAGGGAACAGAAGCCGCTGAGCATCTGAACCATAGTCATCGTCTGAGTCTGCCCAAAACTACTGGTAGCCAGTTCCACTTCGTTCAAACTGTCAGCAGAATGCAAAAGTCCGGATGTTTCACCCGGCAGGTCAATTCCTGTCCTCTGTCCAAATCCGTATAATTCGTTGTATTTAATAAATTTATCTCGTTTTAATTTCAATCCAATATCCATCAGAGCCGCATTACAAGATTCCATCAAAGCGTGACGGAGATCCAGCACACCATGTCCGGAGCGGTTACTACAATGGATTTCACGGTCTCCTACCTTCAGGACACCGCGGCAGTTAAAAGTCGAACTGTCCTGAATCAGATTCTCATCCAGTGCCGCAGCAATCGTAAAGGGTTTGTATGTAGAACCAGGCTCATAGGCAGATCCAATACAAAAATTGGACCACATGCTCATAAGGTTTTCTTTCTTCTCCTTATCATTCATGGCATGAATCTGCGCCTGCGTAAACATAGTGCTCATATCTCTTGGATTGTTCAAGTCAAAGGTAGAGTTAGATGCCATAGCAAGCACTTCTCCATTTTTCGGGTTCATCATCATAACTGCCACCTTCTGGGCGCCGGTTCCCTTCTTCTGAAAATCCTGGATTTCCTGCTCTACGATCTGCTGTACATTGGCGTCAATGGTAAGTACGACGGAATTGCCATCCTTTGCCTTTTTCACCGTACGCTGCAAATTCATATTAGAATCAAAATATCCAAATTCACGGCCTGTTGTACCGCAGAGTACATCGTTATAACTTTCCTCAACTCCGTAAGTCCCCTGATTTTCAGAAGACATAAATCCGATAATGTTGCAGCCTACCGTTTTCAAAGGATAATCTCTTGTATATGTTTCTTCAAACCATACACCCACAATATTTTTATCCTTCTGCATTTTCTTTTTAAAGCCATCCACTTTTTTAGAGTCCAGTTCCTTCAGTTCGTCCAGATGCTCATACATGGAGTTTGATTTTTTTGTTACAACTTCATTGACAACATCCGTTTTTACCGAAAAATAGGATGCAATGGCTTCTACTGTAGCCGTTTTCTTTTCTGCATCTTCCGCCAGGGTCCGAGGTTCCAGTACCAGATTATACTTTCTGACACTGACTGCCATGGTTGTATTATTGCGGTCTTTGATGGCTCCTCTCTGGTAATTCAATGTCGTATTGGTATACGACTGCTGTGAAAGGGCTGCTTTTTTGTATCTCTCGCCCTGATCTCTGTTAATCCCGTAAATCCGGATTCCCAGAGCAGCAAATGCTAAAATAAACAAGATAAAAAAGCAAAAAAGAGCAATCCTCATTCCACGCGTGAACTTTCTTCGTTTTGCTCTTTTTCGTCTTATTCTTCTTCGTCTATAGGCTTCTTCTCTATAATACTTGTCTGTCATAGATTTTTCCCCACTTCACCGTCAATCATCTGAAATCGCACTATGTTGTCTGACTTGTGTACTCTTCTTACTCTCATAAGTAAATACCTGATTGTCTTTTGGCTGACACATCCCTAACTCTTTGGTAGCTTTTCTGTAAATCTCCGTCAGATCCACATTATTGTCCAGTTCCATCTCAGCTACAGTGTTCTCTCGTTCCATATTTACAACTTCACTTTGTAAGTTTACCACACTTTTGCTCAAATAGGTAGACTGAAATTGCAGACGAATATAGAACAATGACACAAACATAACAACAGAAAAAGTCACCACCGTCCAAAACACTGCTACCCGGTCAACTCTCTTTTTCGGTTTCTGATGTCTCCTCTGCTCCTGCTGTCTGCGGATCTCTTCCTCTCGCCGTCTTAAAGGTGCTGCTTCTAACTGCCTGGCAGCACTTCCATATACATAAGGCGTATTTCTTGTGGACATGAATTAAATTCCCCCTGTTTTTCTTCTTTCAAACACTCTTAACTTGGCACTCTTAGAGCGCGAATTTGCGTCCAGTTCTTCCTGTGACGGAAGAATCGGTTTTCTCGTAATCACTTTCCCTTTTGATACATTGCCGCACACACATACCGGAAAGTCCGGAGGGCAGGTACATGGATTTTCTGCCTGTCTGAACTTCAGTTTTACCATTCTGTCCTCTAAAGAATGGAATGTGATAATACACAATCTTCCGGAATCGCTCAATAAATCGATCATTTCATCCAGCGCCTGACGCAGCACATCCAATTCGTGATTGCATTCAATCCGGATTGCCTGAAAGGTGCGCTTGGCCGGATGCCCTTTTCCATTCCGTGCCTTTGCCGGCATGGAGCGGCGGATAATATCAACTAATTCAAAGGTTGTCTCAATTTTCTTTTCTTCTCTTGCCAGACATATGTTTTTTGCAATATTTCTGGCATACCTCTCTTCACCATATTCTTTGATGATACGATACAGTTCTTCCTGTGGATACTCATTCACAATCTCCATGGCACTGATACTCTGCTGTCTGTCCATTCTCATATCCAGGGGTGCGTCTTCCATATAGGAAAATCCCCTCTCGGCCGTATCTAACTGATAGGATGACACACCAAGATCCAGCAAAATACCATCCACTTTTTCTACATGAAGATCTTTCAGTACCTCTTTCATGTGAACATAGTTGCTTTTGACGATATGAACCTTTTCACCGAATTTTGCCAGGCGTTCCGTAGAGACCCGGATCGCCGTCTCATCCTGATCAAGACCAATAAACATACCCTCGGGGCCTAATTTTTCACATACTCTGGAAGCATGTCCGGCTCCTCCCAAGGTACCATCCACATACACACCATCCGGTTTTATGTCCAGATTTTCGATTACCTCTTCTAATAAAACGGAAACATGATTAAATTCCATCAGCCTTCTCCCCTTTCATTAGAAACTCAGTCCAAACTGTGACATATCCTCGGCAATATCTTCGATGTTGTCATAATCATCATTGTCTTCCCAGCGTTTTTTACTCCAGATCTCAATCTTTGACAAAACTCCTACAAAGACAATCTCCTTTTCCAATCCTGCGTACTCTCTTAACTTTGCCGGTAAAAGAGTCCTTCCCTGTTTGTCAACTTCACAGGGTGCCGCCTTGGCCATAAAATGCCTTTGCAGCATACGGGCTTCTTTTGTCCCCGGCAATTCTTTCAACTTGTCAATGAACTTCTCCCATTCAGACATGGGATATGCAAACAGGCATCCATCGAGACCCAATGTGACCACAAACGACTCGCCCAAGTCTTCTCTGAGTTTTGCAGGAACAATCACTCTTCCCTTGGCATCAAGTCCATGCTCGTATGTACCCATAAACATAATCATTCACCAACTTCCGTTTCGTGATGGATGTGTTATGCCAATCACACCACTTCGTGACATTTTCCTCCACTTCGCACCACTTTTATCACCATCTTACACCACTTTATGGGAATACGCAAGCATAAAAATTTTTCAACGAATGCATAAAAAAAGAGAGAAAAACCTATACTTAGTGGTTTTTCTCTCTTAATAAGTTGTTTTATACTACATATCGTTTCTGTATTAAATTATATTTTTTTTGTTCTTTTTTTATTTTTTCTGAACAAGAGCACCCAGGCAGCGATTCCGGCCAGAGCAAGCACAGCAGAAAGGACCTGCGAAACAGCAATCCCGGTTGTGCCGATCTGCAACTGATCGGTACGAAGTCCTTCGATCCAGCATCTTCCTATTCCATATCCGATCAGATAGATCAGGAAAATTTCACCGTTAAATGCCTTCTTCTTGATGCGCAGTATCATCAGAATCAAAATGATCAGATTCCAAACCGATTCATACAAGAAGGTTGGATGTACCTGTATATAATTTACACCATCTATGGTCTGCATATGCTCCGTCATAGCATCCGTTATACTGCTTGGATTCACTTCATCCACTTTCAAGCGCATGGCAAACAAGGAATTTGTATACTCTCCAAAGGCCTCCCGGTTCATAAAGTTTCCGTACCGCCCGATGATCTGTCCCAGGATCAGTCCGGTCACTGCCGTATCGACAAATTTCAGAAAGTTATAATTCTTTCTTTTACAGTACACGATGGCTGTAATAACCGCCGCGATCACACCCCCGCAAGCCCCGACCACACCCCCGTAAAGAGCCAGACCGCCGCCGCGTATGTTAAAAATCTGCATGAAATCATCTTTATAACTGTCCCAGCTGAAGATCACATAGTAGGCTCTGGCTCCAATGAGAGCAAACAAAATTCCCCACAGAGCAAAATCAGTATAGATATCCGGATTTTGGCCCGTCCTTTTAGCATTCCACCTGGCCATCACGATACCTAGCAGCATACCGCAGGCAATAATAATGCCATAGAAGGCAATCTGAAAGCCTGCCACGGAAACACTTTTAGGCACATTTGAAAAATAGATTCCTATGTTCGGAAAAGCAATATCTGCTCCTTTCATACTTCCTCCAATCTGTCTTTTCTATCAGACATTAAAGCGGAACAGCACTACATCGCCATCCTGTACTACATAATCTTTTCCTTCTGAGCGGACCAGTCCTTTTTCCTTGGCACCGTTCATTCCATCATATTTAACAAGGTTGTCATAGCTGACCACTTCCGCACGGATAAATCCTCTTTCAAAGTCTGTATGGATCTTACCTGCTGCCTGTGGCGCCTTGGTTCCTTCTGTGATGGTCCATGCTCTTGTCTCATCCGGACCCGTTGTCAGATAACTGATCAGTCCCAAAAGACGATAACTTGCACGGATCAGTTTTTCCAGACCGGATTCTTTTAATCCAAGATCCTCTAAAAACATCTTCTTTTCATCTTCATCTAACTCTGCAATCTCCTGCTCAATCTGTGCACAGATCACAAACACTTCTGAATTTTCCTTTGCGGCAAATTCGCGGACACTGGCAACCTGTGCATTGTCTGCTCCATCATTTGCCAGATCTTCCTCTGCTACATTAGCTGCGTAAATAACAGGTTTGGCAGTCAAAAGATTGTACTCTGCAAACCATCCCTCTTCATCTTCATCTTTCAACTCAAAATTCTTGGCAAGATTTCCTTCTTCCAAAAAGGCTTTCAGACGCTGCAAAAGTTCTACTTCTTTTGCCAGTTTTTTATCATTCTTGGCACCTCTTGAAGTTTTGGCAATTCTTCTTTCCAGGATTTCCACATCTGAGAAGATCAACTCAAGGTTAATGGTCTCAATATCACGCAGTGGATCGATGCTGCCATCCACATGAACAATGTTGGAATCTTCAAAACAGCGTACCACATGAACGATGGCATCCACTTCACGAATGTTAGATAAAAACTGGTTGCCCAGTCCCTCTCCCTTGGATGCTCCTTTTACCAATCCTGCTATATCTACAAATTCAATGACTGCCGGTACTACCTTGGCCGAATTGTTCATCTTGCTGAGGACATCCAGTCTCTCATCCGGTACCGGTACCACTCCTACATTGGGGTCAATGGTACAGAATGGGTAGTTAGCTGATTCTGCTCCTGCTTTTGTCAGTGAATTAAATAATGTACTTTTTCCTACATTGGGTAATCCCACAATTCCGAGTTGCATAGCTCTATCTTTCCTTTCTCTTATAAA
>HF998278.1 GCA_000433735.1 Clostridium sp. CAG:167 | reverse complement strand
AGGCCAGCACTGGTGTGGTGGTCTTATTTTGATACCTAATTTTCAACCTGTATAAAATTTTCAATGTTCTTCAATTTAGCCTTGACTTTTTATTTGCAGGCTTGATTGTTATGATCTGGGCATATTCAAATACATTGTACTCCGGACTGATGCGGATATACTGCTCTGTCAGTTTTTTTCCTTTATTCGTCGCCATATCTGCCAGATTTTGTTCTGTAAAATCATTATAGGTAATCGGGTAAGCAGATCCTGGGCCATCATTTTTCCAGGCAATACACTGCGCCGGACGCCCCATTCCTATAAATGTATTTTCCGCCATGGTAAAATTCACAGCACCGCTTACTAACACACCCCGTGTATCGCTTTTTCCCGTCTGTTTTACATTCTGGATCACTGTATTTTTGATAGCAGAATCCTTCCAGTTCATAACACGGATCGGCGAATCCCAACGCATATTAGAAATCTTGCAATTCAAGATCTGAATGTTTCTATGATAGATCTGTGTATCACCGCTGGCACTGTATTTGTGGGTACCGATGGCTCTTCCAAGATTGGTAAACTGGCATCCCGAAATCGTTACATTTTCATTTGGTGTTTTATCATGTTTGGACCAGATGTTGTTAAAACCATTGGTCTCCTTATCCGGAGTATCAATATTGATGGCTTCTTTCACATAATCTGACCCGCTTTTTACATTTTTAAACTTGCACTTGGAAATAGTTACATTCTGAGAAGCATCCATCTCAATAAAATGTCCTGTGTTCACATTCTGGAATGTAATGCCTGAGACCGTAATGTCCTTGTTGTGCCCCATTACAATAGCAATGTTCGCCTTAAGATACTTCAGATTCATCACATTGCTGCCTTTTCCTACGAAATGAATGTTTTTCTCTCCATTGTGGCCGCCGTATACATTGGATTTTTCCCGATTGGAAGGTTTGATCAACTGAAAAATAGTAGTAGCTGCCTTCATCTTCTTTGTACCGGTCTGATTAGATTTCACGATCTTGGCACCTTTTTCCAAAATAATGGTTACATTAGATGGAACCTGAATCGTATTAGTGATCTTATAAGTTCCTTTTTTCAAGACCAAAGTACCCTTTTTCGCCTTCTGAAACTTCTCCATATAGGAGCGGATGGTAAAATATGTTCTGGTCTTTTTGTTATAAGTAGGAGCCTTTACATACTTGTTCTTAAACGGCTTTGACTTAGGGGTGATCTTGTACACTTTCCCCTGTTTATAGTTGTTTGCCGCTGTAACAGCTGCTTTACTCGAAGGTGCGGCAGCCAGCACAGCGGCAATTCCTGTTAATGCTATTATTGCGTACTTTTTACTCATAAAACAATACCTCCTGTACTTTACAGATTTGGTATCATTTTATCACAATTTCTACTCCTCCGCAATCATCCGTCTTATTTCTTGCCATAGTTAAAACCGATGGTGTATTCACCGACTGTTGACTTTGAAGTACGGTAAATTTTTACATAATAGGTTCCTTTTCCTTTTACCTTAAGGCTGTTTACCTTGCGGTCAATACTCTTACATTTAATAGTTTTTACGGCCTTTTTCTTTCCTTTTTTGTAAATGCTGATGGTCATTTTACCTTTGTATCCTACGTTCTGGTTGATGATCTTGAATTTGCCGGATGTCTTTTTCTTCTTGGTAAACTTAAACCATTTTGTGTTTGCATCACTGTAGGTCATATAACCCTGGCGGTAATACTGTGGTGTTTCAGAAGTATCTACTTCAGATTCTTTTTCTCCCAGTTCTACCGCTTTAGATTTTTTGGTACCGTATTTCTCAGGTACATAGCAGGCCCGGGTATATACAGTTGCTGTCAGATTAATTACACCTGCTTTGCTGTTAGCCTCATATACCACGCGATATTCTCCCGGTTCCACCGTACATGTCAGATCACGGTATACATCATTTCCTGAACCTATGACTTCCAGGTTAACCCAGTTGTCATCTACTTTTTTCTGGAATTTAGCTTCCTTAAGAGTGGTGTAACTAAGGGAGTTTCTAACCTCTACTGTGCACCTTTCTGTCACACTGAATCTAAATATTCTGGTATTTGTATCTACGAATTCATAGGTGTGTTCACCACCATCCAGAATCAACTGATTGTTATCAATATTTGACTCAATCGTGCCTGTTTCTTTGTAAATCTTATCCTTACCGCTGGCAAAGCGAGCCGGAATGCAGTCTCCCATTTTTGTATCATAAAATGCCCTGCTTCCTATACTCTTTACACTATCCGGGAAATTCACTTTTTTCAGCTCCCGGCTTCCCTCAAACGCTCTGGTTCCGATCGTCTCCAGTCCCTCTGGCAAAACAACTTCTTCTGCTGCCAGATATGCCAGTGAATTTTCACGGATCGTCTTGATTCCTTCCGGTAATGTCAATTTTTTCTCTTTCTTTCCTGCATTGCTTACGCTATACAAATAAGTACTTTTGCAGATCGTGAAGAACCCTTCTTCTCTGAAATCCTGTGGAAACCATGATTTTGCTGTATCAATTCCTACAAAATCAATGAGGGCTGCCATACTTTCTTCATCCAGATTCTTATTCTGAATATCAAAATGCAGTCCCTTTCCGGCTTCATCGCCAGCACAGACGGATGTAGTCAATTTTGTAACAGTTGCCGGCAAAACAATGGTTCCCATGTTTTTACATCTTGAATAGAAATCATCTCCGATATAATGTGAAAATGCATTGAGATCCACTTCTTTGCAGTCAGCAGTGAGACCTAATCCTGTTTTCTTTGTCGGTACATAAAGCAGTTTACTGCCGTCTTTATTATATACAGCCCCATCAATGGATTTATAATTGCTGTCCTTTGCCGCCAGCGTGTAATTTTTCGTGTTAAATCCAAGCCAGGTGAGATCATCCAAACTCTTTAACGGATTTCTTATTATGACGTTATCAAGTGTCGCCGTCGCTAACTGCGCCGGTCCCTCATCTCTGTCATATCCAAAGCACTGATAGCCGTCAGACAGAGTAACTGTTTTTAATTTTGTACAGCCACTGAAAGCCTGATTTCCCATTAACCTTACGCTGGCCGGAATAGTAATGCTCTTGATAGCCGTTCCTTTAAAACTTCCCTTTCCGATCTTCAAAAGTCCCGACGGAAGTGAAACACTGGTCAGTTTCTTGCAGTCTTTAAACGCATTGGCTGAAATAGTTGTGACACCTTTCTTTACAACGACCTTTTTGATCTTTTTGGTTTTCTTTTTGCTGCCAAATTTCATACTGGCTGACATGCTTCCCGAGCCCTTGATCGTCAGTGTACTTCCTTTGACTTTGTAAGTTACTGTGCTGTTTGTTTCCTGCTTCTTTGCTTTTGCATCGGCTGTTATATAATCCGTCTGCAAGGTAGCGGCTGTCATGAACGCTGCTGCCATGATGCCACCGGCAATCCATAATTTTGTTGTTTTACTTTTCATATGAATTCTCCTTTCTTTTTTCGTAAATCATATTTATCAACTTCCCTTGATATTAATACTAACGATGGAAATCAGAAAACCTTGCAAACAAATTTCAAAAAAGTGCAGAAATTTAATTGCCAAAGTAAAT
>HF998277.1 GCA_000433735.1 Clostridium sp. CAG:167 | reverse complement strand
ATATCTGATCCGTTTTCTGCCGCTGGCGTTGTTCCAGAGACAGATCAAGTCACGGTTCATAAAAGATTTTTTGTATTATGTTCCGTATGCTGTTTTGTCTGCCTTGACATTTCCCGGAATTTTTTATGCTACGGGAAATATGGCGGCATCTTTTGTGGGAACGGTAGTGGCCCTGGCGATGGCTTACTTTGACCTGGGACTTTTACTGGTGGCAATTGGTGCTGTTATTGGAGCGCTGATTATGTTATTATGTTTATAGAGGTGAGATGGATTGGAAACATTAGAAGAACGCTATTTTGAATTGTTCAAAATGTTTAACCGGATTGTGGAAAAAATGGATTTTGTATCGGTATCTAAGGCGGAATTTTTTCTGCTGGTGCAGATTCACAGGCAGGTACAGGTACAGGAGGTCTCCACAGTCCGTACTCTGGCACAGGATATGGGGGTGTCATCGCCTGCTGTATCCAGAATGATACGATCCTTGTCAGAAAAAAACATGGTAGAAAAAAGAGATTTGTCCAGCGACCGGAGAAATACAAGTATTACACTGACAGAAAGAGGAATAGAGACACTGAGAGAAAATTCCGGCCGGATCCAGCGGGTCCGGGATCTGGTAATGGATTCACTGGGAGAGACGTTTGCTACGGAATTTGCAGAGAAATGTTCGCTGTTTTTAGAAGCCCTGACACAGGCTATGGAGCAGACGGAGAAAGAAGAATGAGGTACTGAATATGAGAAGACGAAGTGGATTGGGGATTTTACTGGTTTTGTGTATCCTGACAGGGATGCTTTTGGAACCGGCAGAACAGGTGCAGGCGAAAAAGAAACTTTCTGACTATTCTACCAAGACCTACTGCTGGGGATTGGGTCAGAATACAAGGCACCAGAAACCGGCCGGATCCGGGCCGAGAGGATGGAAGTTAAAGAAATATAATGCTTATTATGTGGGGCCTCATAGCAAGAAAGACAAAGTGGTTTACCTTAGTTTTGACTGTGGATATGAAGCCGGTTATACAAAGCGGATATTAAATACATTGAAAAAGTGCAAAGTAAAGGCAATCTTTTTTGTCACGGAGGCCTATATCAAAGAAACACCAAAACTTGTGAAGCGCATGAAGAGGGAAGGCCATCTGGTAGGAAATCATACCTGCACCCATCCTCAGATGTCAAAACTGGGTGTGAAACGGCTGAAGAGAGAAATCTTACAGTGTGCCCGCACCATGAAGAAACTTACCGGTTATGAAATGGATAAATTTATCCGGCCGCCGGAGGGAAATTTCAGCATGCGCAGTGTAAAAGTGGCTCAGAGCCTTGGTTATGCTACCATATTCTGGAGTCTGGCTTACTACGATTATGATACGAACAGACAGCCGGGAAAAGAGTATGTTATAAATCGGTTTAAAACATACTATCACAATGGCATGATCCCGTTGATCCATGCAGTATCAAAATCAAATACACAGGCACTTCCCACGGTTATAAAATATTTGAAGAAAAAGGGATTCCGTTATGGAACATTGGATGAGATTTATCCAAAAGAAGAAGAGGAAAATATAGAGGAAGAATCATAAAATAAAAACACATTGCAAATGCGATGTGTTTTTATTTTGTAAGTGCTTTTTTGCTTCTTGTGTAGGGCTTCTTCTCATCGGTAAGTTCTGCCAGGTAATCCATGCTTGTATTGTAGTAGAGAGCAAGCCGCTTTAGCATTTCAACCGGCATGCTCCGGCTGTTTGTCTCATAATGTGAATATGTTCGCTGGCTAATGTGTAAGTAGTCCGCGATGTCTATTTGTTTTAAATCGTTGTCTTCTCGCAGATCACGAATACGCTGCATCTTCATGTAATAAAACCTCCTGATATTAAGGGTGATATTAAACGGAATAAATCCGAGTAAAACACAGTAATATTATAAATTGTACATAATCCATCTGATATTGTTGGAACAAAATGGACTATTGAACCATAGAACAATATGTGCTATGATGTAGGCATAAATCAACAAAAATAGGAGGAATTGTTATGAAGAAATTAGTTTTATCAACAGCATTACTCGTGCTTGGA
>HF998276.1:21507-29388 GCA_000433735.1 Clostridium sp. CAG:167 | reverse complement strand
GGCTTAATTATGGCTTCGTGTGTCCCATATGCCGTACACTTAATAGACACATATCCTTTATTTCCAAAATGTGCCATATCAATGTCACAACCAGCACGTTTGGAATTTCTTTGCCATCCAGATGTTTCTGCTCCGATATATTTACCCGTTGAATATCTGTACACCTCAATTCCAGCCATTAATCTCGGAACAACTTTCTTGGAAACTTTAGATTCTACAGCAAAACATTTACTTCTGGCATTTTTCCCACCTTCTATTTCTCCTCTTATTGTTCCATATGTATCATTAATTTTCCTAGATCCTGCACTAGCTGCATAAATACTTGTACCAAACAGCGAACTTGCCATTAAGCCCATTGCCAGTCCCCATGTAACTATTTTCTTCATTTTCATTTTTTAATACCTGCTTTCTTCTTCATTTTACTAATATTATCAATTTCGCCAATTCCCACCAACCACGTCATATTTCCCCCTTTAAAATCTTCAACATACTTGCACTCTCCTTCCACCATTATTGTCATTGCGCAATTTCCAAAACAAATCCTATCATTTTTATAAACAAATCGCAATAAAAATGTGATGAATGGTCGATTTTTGTGATGAATGGATTATTTTTTTGATATTTTTCGACATTTATGTTTTTTCTTTTTGACATTTTATTTATTTTATTTTATACTTTATCGAGTAAAGCATTTTAGGATACTAAATACAGCGTAGCTGTTGGGAGGATTATTTATGTTAATTGGAATCTGTGACAACTCTAAACAATCAAGAACAAAACTTGTAAATATTTGTGCAAAATTAAACGAATTTAATATTCTTACTTTTAGCACCCCAAACGAACTACTTCACTCTAGTCATTTTTTTGATTTAGATTTGTTATTTTTGGCCATTGATTTAAACGACAGCTTTCAGACCGGAATTGACATAAAAAACTATTTAGAACAAATAAATTCTTCTATTTTTGTCGTTTTCTGTTCTAACCGCCAAGAATTTATGTCAGATGCTTTTGGGCATAATGTTCTTTCATTTATACGCAAGCCCGCTTCCATCGAATCTGTAAAAAAAATTTTAAATCGAGCATCTCACCTAAAAAAAGACTTACATTCCATTCAAGTCAATCATACTGATTCCCTTCTCTGCGGAGATATTCTTTACTTAAAATCCGACCAAAAATATACTATTTTTTATTGCACAGACGGTTCCTCCTATGCCTCCAGAAAGGCCATACTGGAATGGGCCACCCTTTTGGAACCATTAGGTTTTTATCAAATTTCCCGTTCCGCAATCATCAATTTAAAACACTATACAACCCAAGATACCCATGAAAACATTATTATCCTTCAAAACAGCGTGAAACTAAAACTTAGCCGCCGCCGTATTGCCGGTTTAAAAAGTGCACTGCACAACCAGTAACTTAACCAAGTTTACAATTCCATTCAAATTACTTCCTGCATTTTATATATCTCCCATTTCCATCCAGTACCACCGTGCGTTTTATCTCGGATTTACTTCCATCCTCCAGCAAATGCACGATCACATCCAGATATATGTTTTTACTGTTTGACTTTTTAGAAACTTTCATCTCCACATACTCGCCTACGCAGTTCCATCCTGTATCTTCCAGATAAAATCCCTGCTCATCCTGATCCTCTATGGCCAAAGTCATTTTTCCATTCTTTTCACTGAATATCAGAGCGCTGCCTTCGTCATAGAAAAACTCTCTTCCTTTGTATTTGCCTGCACTAACATAATTCTTCTTCAGGCTTTTCAGATAATCCGTATGATCCCAGACTTTTGTATTATCATCCCGTTCTACTGTGACTTTTTTATTTTTCAGATCCAGGATCACAGTGCCTTTCTGCTGCGGCTCATTCTGTTCATTATAGAATCTTCCTGCCACCCGGATTGTCTCTGTCTGGTCATCACAGGAAACTGTTTTTTCAGAAAAAGCAGTGTAAAACTCTTTTAACTGCTTATAATCATATCTTCCAAATATTTTTTCCTGCCAGCTGTCCTCATTATGCAGCCACGCCGACAAAACATCCCCTCTTCCTATGTCATCACAGCAGATAAAAGGGAAATCGATCCTCTGGGTCCCCTCCGGATCATCCATCTGGAATACCTGATTGAGCACTGCGATATAATGGTGTTTTTTCCGTTTATACTTTGTTTCATAAATCACATAAGAATTGTCGTTTTTTACATATCTTGCGGCCGTGTGGGATTTTTTCTCATAATCTGTGTATTTTATTTCGCCTGTATAATACTGCTTTGAGTTCTTATCCACTACATTTTTAAAATTTTCCTCATAGGCAATCAGCCCTTCCTGATGATACATGGATGCATCAATGGACGCACCACCATCTCCAAACCGGGTAAAGTTTATATCCAGACCGTCTTTGGGGTCGTCCCAGTTTTTTACCGATAGTACGCACTCCTTTGTGTCTGTTTGAACCGGATGTTCCGCCACCTGGGTAAGCGGCGTCTCTTTCGCCGGCGTGTAAGAAGGAGCTGCCGTCCTTACACTGGTCTCCACATCCTTAGAAGCCGCCCCATTCGGCTCATCCTTTGTACCACAGGCACTTAAAACTCCCATGGCGATCATTCCCAATACAAATAATTTTCCTGCTTTTTTCATACCATCTCACCTCTCCTTTTTTACTGGTATATAAAAACTAACGATGGATCTAGCTGAAACCTTGCAAACAAATTCAAAAAAATTGCAGCAAAAAAGGACTACACATTTCTGTGTAATCCTTTGTAAATAACAGGGGCACTAGGAATCGAACCCAGCTCTGGAGTTTTGGAGACTCTTATTCTACCGATGAACTATGCCCCTATGAATTAATGTGTGCTGACGCACAACGGAGAAGGAGGGATTTGAACCCTCGCGCCGCTATTAACGACCTACTCCCTTTCCAGGGGAGCCCCTTCAGCCGCTTGGGTACTTCTCCAATGCTAAATTCATATAGCTGTATTTAATTGAATTCTGTTGTTAAAACAGAAACGGAGAAGGTGGGATTCGAACCCACGGCCCCTTTCGGAGTCACCGGTTTTCAAGACCGGCTCCTTAAACCACTCGGACACCTCTCCACAAGACTGCTTGATTAGTATAACACCCTTTTAGAGGAAATGTCAAGTTTTTTTTAATCTTTTTTACAAATTCCGCCTATTTCATTCTTCTCCCAGTTTCAATCCCGGTACAGCATTGAGATCCCATCCGTGACGGACTCCTTTTTTATACTCATAGTAACCTGCTGCTCCGATCATAGCTGCGTTGTCCGTGCACAAAATAGGACTTGGCCGGTAAAACTTATATCCGCGCTTTTGACAGGCATCTTCCATCGCCTGGCGAAGTGCTGAGTTGCACGCCACACCTCCCGCAATGGCTACTTTTTTAATGCCATAGTCTTTTGCTGCTTTCATTGTGTGATCTACCAGCACCCCTACAACTGCCTTTTGGAAAGATGCTGCTATGTCTGCCTCGTTATATGGAACCTGCTTCATTTTGCAGCCGTTGATATAATTTAACACAGCCGATTTTACACCGCTGAAACTAAAGTCATATGGTGCACCATCAATAGATGCCTTAGGAAACTCGATAGCATCCGGATCTCCCTCTTTGGCCAGTTTATCAATCTTTGGTCCTCCCGGATATCCAAGTCCGATGGCTCTTGCCACTTTATCAAAGGCCTCTCCGGCCGCATCATCTCTGGTGCGTCCCAGTATTTCATATTCTCCGTATTCCTTTACGATCACCAGATGACTGTGGCCGCCAGACGCTACCAGGCATAAAAACGGTGGTTCCAGATCTTTATTTTCAATGAAATTAGCGGAAATATGTCCCTCAATATGATGGACTCCCACTAATGGCTTGTGAGTGGCATACGCCAGTGCCTTAGCGGCACCTACTCCTACCAGCAGCGCACCTACCAGACCCGGTCCATAAGTAACACAGACCGCATCTATATCCTCCATCGTTTTGTCAGACTCCTCCAACGCCTCCTGGATCACCTGGTTGATCTTTTCTATATGCTTTCTGGATGCGATCTCCGGCACCACACCACCGTATAATTTGTGTATATCGATCTGGGAGGAGATCACATTAGACAGTACTTCTCTTCCATTTACTACTACCGCTGCTGCCGTTTCGTCACAAGAACTCTCAATGGCTAGCACCGTTGTCTTTTCCTTACTCAAATTAACACCTCTTTATTTTTTGTCACTGTTTTTTTCTGCTTCTTCCTTGGTACTTTCGGTGTTTTTCACTGCCCGGAAGCCCATAACTTTCCACCGGTCATCTTCCTTGGCCAGAATAAAGTCCTGATAACTTTTTGTATAACTTCCATCGTTATTGATAAAATACGAAAGTCTTACCCGGACACACTGCTTATCCCCCACATTCTTATACTGAACCGCGATGCCGTTATCTGTCGTATAACTGACGATACGCTGCTTCTTATTCTTAAAAAGATCTACCTCTGCCTGAAATTTCTGTACATGTTCTTTTTCCGGATTTTTCTGTGCCAGTTCCTCGCTGTACATATAACGCAGTTTTTTTACCAGTTCTTCTCTCTGCTCATCAGTCATATTCGAATTATACAGGCATTGATTGTATCTGCCCCACAGTTTCATTACTTCCACAGGTGTCTCCGGATACCCCTGGTCCAAGTCTTTGTCAATGAGTTTTTGCACCTCTGTAGTGGGTGTCTGGGTCGTTGACTTAAGCTGCTGCCTCTTCATATACTGATAATAAACCGCCATGCCGCCGATCACTACCATGCACATAAAAAAGGAAAAGGCTGCTAATTTTTTTCCTGTTGATGGTTTGAAAGATTTCATATCCCTCACTCCCTTCTTTTATTGAAACTTCAACTCTACGGTTTTCCTGTCTTTTCCAGGATAAGTCCTTTCAAAGATTTTTCTTGGTTCCTCCATATAAAAATCCGGCCGGATCAACGATGGTGAAAAATGGGTCAGCCACATCTGCCCCGGCTCTGCCACTCTGGCCAGTTCTGCCGCTTCCACAAATGTCATATGTTTCTTTTCCACGGCTTTCGACGCCATCTCCGGTTCTCCATACATTCCTTCACAGATAAAAAGATCCGCTCCTTTTGCTTCTTCTGCAATCACAGGCACCGGTCTTGTATCGGTACAATAGGTTACTTTAATGCCTTTTCTTTGTTCTCCCAAAACCATATCCGGCGTGTACACCATTCCCTCTTCCTCTATGGTCTCGCCCTTTTGCAGACGGCTCCAGAACTTCATGGGGATCTGGCTTTCTTTGGCACGATCCACATCAAATTTTCCGGTCCGTTCTATGATCTGGCTGTAACCATAACAGGTCACCGTGTGATTTACACGGAACGCCCGGATGGTGTATCCATGGGCCCGGATCGTTTCCTGTGGCTGTGTCAGTTCCTGGATCGTTATTTCAAAAGGAAGTCCCGGGGCAATGGTCAGAAGTGCTTCTACCACCCGCCTGGTTCCCTTGGGTCCAATGATCAGAAGGGGCTGTCTTCTCTCTGCATTTCCCATGGAAAGCAAAAGTCCCGGCAGGCCGCTGACATGGTCTCCGTGTACATGGGTAATACAGATCAAGTCAATATCATGCATGCTCCAGCCCTGCTGGCGGATACTGACCTGGGTTCCCTCTCCGCAGTCGATCAGCAGACTGCTTCCGTTAAATCTCGTCATCAATGCCGTCAACGCTCGTTTGGGCAATGGCATCATTCCACTTGTTCCCAGCAGACATACATCCAGCAAAACTCTAACCTCCTCATCATTTGTCTGATTTTTCCCGTTCCATGCGTTCTCTCTCAGCCTGAGAAAGTCTCAGATAAATCGGGGCAAAATCTCTGGCCGCAGTCCCTTTTCCCTGCTCCAGATAAATCTTTCCCAAAGCGGCTGTTGAAGCAGCCTTCTGGTATCTTACGCTGTCGGCTCCCCACTGATACGGAACAGTCAGGGACGCTTCGATCTGTTCTTTAAATACAGGTACACCATCCCCTACAAAAATAACCGGCCGTCCCAGTTTATTTACAGCCTCGATCACTTCTCCGATTGGTGCGGCGGCCTGGGGAACCAGTGCCTGAGGGGTATTTTCTTTCACATCATACACGCCATAATAAGCCTGGTTTCTTCTGGCATCCATCATGGCACAGACTACACTGTCTGCCCCCTGCAGGTTATAGGCAAGCCCTTCCAGGGTAGGGACAGCCACAATAGGAATGTCCAGTCCCTGGGCCAGTCCCTTTGCCGTAGACGCTCCAATACGCAGTCCGGTAAAGGATCCCGGTCCCGCTGATACAGCCAGTGCATCCAGTTCTTCCACTGGCACTTCTGCCATGGACAACATAGCATCGATCATAGGAAGCAATGTCTGGGAATGAGTCTTTTTATTGTGTATCGTGTATTCTCCTACCAGAATATCCTGGTCTAATAAAGCTACCGTGGCGACCAGCCCGGAGCTGTCTATTGCTAAAATTTTCACTCTGTCATCTCTCCTATCAGGGCAATTCCATCCACCAGCTCTACCCGGCGGTAGTCAAATCCCCGTTCTAAGTCTTTCTCGATACGGATCGTGCGGCACTCAGCCGGCAGCAGTCCCTGGATCAGAGATGCCCACTCGATCAGGCACACGCCCTGTCCAAAGAAGTAACTCTCATAGCCAAGTTCAAACATTTCTTCTTCATCTGCGATCCGGTACACATCAAAATGGTAAAAAGGCAGACGCCCTTGCTCATATTCCTGAATGATGGTAAACGTAGGACTGGTAATGGGTTCTGTGATCCCCAGTCCCAGGGCAAATCCTTTGGCAAATACGGTTTTTCCAACGCCAAGATCTCCCTCTAATAAATAGATTTCTCCCGGCTTTGCTTCCCTGGCCAGGGTCTCCCCGATCTTTGCTGTATCTTTTTCGCAAAAGCTTTCCCAAACCATTATTTTTTCTTCTCCTTCATATAGGCTACCAGTTCGTCAAACCGCTTGCCGCACTGCTCTCTCGGCAGTACAAACGCCTGAACGGAAGTCATGTATACATACACTGCATCCTTGCGGTAACGGATTTTCTTAATATCTTCCCATGGGAACTGCTGGCTTTTGTCTCCCTGACTGATGCTGACGCCGCTTTCATTAAATAAGTAACTGAATGAATCCTGAAAATCTTCTGACTGAAGCTGTCTTTTGCCTCTCATCAGAATCATCAGCGGCTGCAAAACCGTAAACATAAGGGCGATCAGAATCAGCACACATTTACCCTGCACCGTCAGCACCGGCCAGCGCCACACGGCAAACACCAATGCCAGAATGCTCAAAAGCAGACTGAAAAGGCCGGAAACCTGTGTATAATAATGATATAACAAAAATTGTCCTAAGGATTTAAAATCTAATTTCACTTGTACTCTAAACGACACCTTCGATACCTCCATCTGTTTTCTCTCTATCTTAGTATAGCAAAAGCGGGATTCATTGACAAGGTTTCAGTTTCCGTAATTTTACCGAAGCCGTTTCATTCCATGAGCGCTTGCGCTACAACAAAGGCGCAGAAGTATCGACATGCACAGAACGCATGCCAGATACTTGCGTCTTTGTACTCATTCCATGAAACGGCTTCGGTAAAATTACTGCAATACTGAAAAGGGACCTTCCGGTCCGGGAATCCCCCCTACAAGGCAGGAACCACTCTGATGTCGATTTTCTTCCGGGAGATGGACGTACCAAAAAATTGCTGTCCTCCTTTAACCTCCCAGTCCTGCGGCAGAAAGGTTTGCAGCGAGTGGGTTTTAAGTGCGTCGGTATGAGATGCCTGTACATGCGTCAGCATAGGCATCCATACCGCTACGCACTTAACAAGTGCAAACGCCCACGGAGCGCAAAT
>HF998276.1:13300-21424 GCA_000433735.1 Clostridium sp. CAG:167 | reverse complement strand
TGACATCCCCATAGGGATAAAGTATAATTTTCACAACATTGTTTTGATTGGAGGATTTTTTATGTTTGGTTCTATGGCAGGCAACCTTATGGGGATTTTGTACTTTCTTTTGTTTCAGTTTATGGGGATCATCATTGCCTCCTTATTCCTGAAAAAAGAAAAGTGGGGATTTACTTTACTGGCCGGATCGGTTTTAGGCAGTTTTTCGCTGCAGTGGATTCCGGTTCTTTTCGCCTTTTTCCTTGGTTTCAGTAAAACAGCCCACATTCTGGCTCTGGCAGCCATGGCTCTTGTGACCGCCTTTTTATGGCTGAAAGTATCCGACTGTGACTGGCGCAGCGGACGGTCCTTTCATATTTCATGTAAGCAGTGGATCCTTAACGATCCCATTATTCTGCTTTTGATCCCGGTCTTTTTGTTTACCGCCGTTATGCTGACAGGCCATACTCTGTCTGCAGGGGAGGGACTTTCCCTTCATTCCGGCCAGAGTACCTATGGTGACATGAATATGCACCTTGGCTTTATCACAAGCATTGCCAAACAGCAGATCTTTCCACCGGAATATTCCATTTTGCCGGGGACGAAACTTGCCTATCCGTTTTTGTCCGACAGCATTTCCTCCAGTTTGTATTTATTTGGCACTTCGCTGCGGGTGGCCTACCTGGTTCCTATGTATGCCGCTTTGGCGCAGGTGTTTTTCGGTATGTATGCCGTAGCCAAAACCATCTATACAAACCTGGGACTTAGTTACCGGGGCAAATCCATCCTTGCCTTCGCCTTGTTTTTCTTCAATGGCGGACTTGGATTTTACTATTTCATCAACCAGGGATTTAACAGTGAAAACTTCCGCCGGATCTTTACTGCCTTTTACGAAACTCCTACCAATTATGTGCAGGCCAATGTACAGTGGCACAATGTAATCTGCGATATGCTGATCCCTCAGCGAGCCACCTTGTTTGGCTGGGCCATTCTTTTTCCGGTGCTGGCTCTGATATTAAAGGCTCGCAAAAATCATGACAAAAATTACTGGATCCTGTCTGCCATTCTGTCAGGCGGACTGGTACTGATCCACACCCATTCCTTCCTGGCTCTGGGCGTTTGCTGTGCCGTTTTTGTTGCCCAGGATTTGGCCTCTCTGGCGGGGAAAAAAGCACCTTCTCTTTCCCTTCTATGGCGGGCCGTCCTTGTATGCGGCATATTGTTCTTTATGCAGTTTGTCAGCGTCCGCCAGTTATCAGAAGAACCTTTTTCCGGTTCTATGCTGCTGACTTTCGGTTATATGATTTTGCTTTGCTTTTTTGCCATCCTGGGTGTTCTTACCTACAACAGCCAGGATGTCTGGAAAAAAGATAAAAGTGTATGGCTGCGCTGGGGCTTCTTTTTAGCCATTGTTTTGCTGCTTGCCCTGCCTCAGCTTTTCGGCTTTACATTCCGTCAGGCACAAGGAGAACAGTTTGTCCGGGGCGGCTTCAACTGGGCTAATTCAAATCCGGAAGTTCAGGACACTTACTTTATTTTCTACCTGAAAAATCTGGGCATCATGTTCCTGCTTCCGATTCTCCTATTGATCTTCGGGAAAAAAGAACAACGGCATATGGCCATGCCCGGCGTACTTCTCTGGCTTTTGTGCGAATTTGTCCTGTTCCAGCCCAACAGTTATGACAACAACAAACTTTTGTTAGTGGCATACCTGTTTTTCTGCATTGCCACAGCCGATTATGTGTGGGATACCCTGCCACAGCATTTTGCCAGACTGGGACGCTTTGTCCGGCCGGCCGCTGTGGCGGTTACCGCCGTCCTCGGCGTCTTTGCCGCCATCCTTACCATGGGACGGGAGTGGGTTTCTGACTACGAATTGTATGACAACGGTTATGTAAAAGCCTGTCAGTGGGTGGAAAAAAACACACAGCCAACTGATACATTCCTTACCGCTACCAACCACAACAACGCCATTGCCTCTCTTACCGGGCGCAATATCGTCTGCGGCTCCTCTTCCTTTTTGTACTATCACGGAGTGGATTATACCGGCAATGAAGCAGCAGTCAAATCCATGTACGAAGATCCGGATGCCAGAGATTCTCTGCTGGATGAGTACGGCGTAAATTATATTGTGATCGGTCCCTGGGAACTGGGCAGTTACCAGATTTCTGACTATGACACGCTGGCCAGTTCCTACGAAATCGTTTACAGCCAGGACAACATTGTCATCCTGGCTGTAAATGATCGATAAGAATTTAATTTTAAAGTATCATGGACAACTGGATCCGCTTTTTCTGCATGTCCACACTGAGAACTTTTACTTCTACTACATCTCCTACACTCACTACATCCAGTGGGTGTTTCACAAACTTTTTGTCCGTCAGTTTGGAAATGTGCACCAGTCCATCCTGATGGACACCTATATCTACAAAGGCACCAAAATCAATGACATTACGGACGGTTCCCTTCAGAATCATACCCTCTTTCAGATCTTTCATTTCCAGTACATCACTGCGAAGGATCGGCTTTGGCATCTCATCTCGAGGATCTCTTCCCGGTTTTTCCAGTTCTTTCATAATATCTTCCAGGGTCGCTTCTCCGATTCCCAAAGTTTCCGACATCTTTTTATGGTTTTTCGCCATCAGAGACAAGCCTGTAATACCACCTCTCACATCTTCTGTAGTATAACCAAGGCTTTTTAACAGTTCCCCGGCTGCCTCATAAGACTCCGGATGCACACTGGTTCCGTCTAACGGATTTTTCCCTCCGGTGATACGCATAAAACCGGCACACTGCTCAAAGGCTTTCGGTCCCAGTTTCGCCACTTTCAAAAGTTCACGGCGGCTTTCAAACCGGCCATTTTCTTCTCGGTAGGCAACAATATTTTTCGCAATGGCTTTGGACACGCCGGATACATACTCCAGCAAAGAAGCCGATGCTGTATTCAGATCCACACCGACGCTGTTTACACAATCTTCCACTACATTTCCCAGTGCTTCACTTAATTTTTTCTGGTTCATATCATGCTGATACTGGCCGACTCCGATACTCTTTGGATCGATCTTCACCAGTTCTGCCAATGGATCCTGCAGTCTTCTGGCGATGGATACGGCTGAACGCTGTCCCACATCAAACTGCGGGAATTCCTCTGTTGCCAGTTTGCTGGCTGAATAAACAGAGGCCCCTGCTTCGTTGGTAATGATGTACTGAACCGGTCGGTTGATCTCTTTTAGCATATCTACAATGATCTGTTCTGACTCTCTGGATGCCGTTCCATTTCCTACAGAGATCAGGTCAATGTTATATTTATCAATGAGTTTTTTCACGGTTCGTTTGGCTTCTTCCACCTTATTCTGGGGCATGGTAGGATATACTACCACGGTATCCAGCACCTTGCCTGTCTCATCTACAACCGCCAGTTTACATCCGGTACGAAAAGCCGGATCCCAGCCAAGGACAACTTTGCCGGCGATAGGCGGCTGCATCAGAAGCTGGTGCAGGTTTTTTCCAAAGACACGGATAGCGCCATCTTCTGCTGTTTCTGTCAGATCATTCCGGATCTCACGCTCGATAGCCGGTGCGATAAGACGCTTGTAGCTGTCTTCCAGCACTTCCTGTAAGTATGGTGTAGTATGCTCATTTTCTCGTGTAATAACCTTTTTCGTGAGATAACGGAGAATGTCCTCTTCCGGTGCCTCGATCTTTACCGTCAGGACTTTTTCCTTTTCTCCGCGGTTAATGGCTAATACCTGATAGCCGCTGATCTTTTTCAACGGACTGTCAAAATCATAATAGTTTTCATAAACTGTTTTTTCTTCCGGATCTTTAGCCTTGGAAACCAAAAGTCCCTGATCCATAGTAGTCTTTCGGATGGCAGTACGGTAATCCGCTTCATCTGCCACTGCCTCTGCCAGAATATCTTTGGCTCCCTGCAGTGCTTCTTCTGCCGTGTTCACTTCTTTTTCCGGATCGACATAATCAGCCGCCTCTTCTTCCATGGGCTTGTCTGTCATCTGCAGCCACATAATGTTAGCAAGGCCTTCCAATCCCTTTTCCTTGGCGATGGTAGCCCGGGTCCTTCTCTTTGGACGATAAGGACGATACAGATCCTCCAGAAGCACCTGAGTCTGTGCCTCTTCGATCTGCTTTCTCAGTTCCGCCGTCAGTTTTCCCTGCTCCTCAATATTGGCAAGGACGGTCTGCTTTCTCTCTTCCAGATTCCGCAGATAGGTCAATCTCTCTTCCAGATTTCGCAGTTGCTCATCGTTTAAGGTGCCGTGCTGCTCCTTTCGGTATCTGGCAATGAATGGGATGGTATTTCCCTCGTCGATCAGCTTGATAACAGCTTCTACCTGCCACACCTGTATTTTCAATTCTTCTGCAATCTTCTTTGCAATATCCATAATTTTCTCCCTTCGTATCTGTTATTCAGACATGATTTCTTTCCATTTTTGATTGTACAGACTGTCACCGTCTTTTCCTACATACTTAAGTACTTCACAGTTTTTCAGCGAATCCAGTGCCGGAAAAGCGATGGTGCTGTTTTTATATTCATCCGGCAAAAGTTCCCTTGCTTTGGAACTTGGGACGGAATAAGTGATGTATTCAAAGTTCATCTTCATGATCTCCGGACGGCACAAGAAGTTCAAAAACTTCTCCGCATTTTCCTTATTTTTCGCTCCTTTGACAATAGCAAAATTGTCCATCCACAGGTTACTGCCTTCTTTGGGGATCACATAAGCCAGATCCTCGTTTTCTTCCATGCAGGTAAGTGCCTCGCCGGAATAGATCACGCCCATGGCCGCCTCTCCCGCAATCATTTTATCCCGGACTTCATCTACCACATAGGCCTGTACCACCCCGGAGTGTTTCTGCTCCAGCAATTTTTGCTTCGCCTCGTCTAACTGGGCCTCGTCTGTGGTATTCAGGGAATATCCCAGATATTTCAGTGCCACACCAAAGGCATCTCTCACACTTTTCTGCATGAGGATATCGTCCTGGTATCTGGTATCCCACAGGACGCCCCAGCTGTCAATGGGACCTTTCACCATTTTCTTGTTGTAGAGGATTCCCACTGTCCCCCACAGATACGGCATACTGTAAGTATTGTTCTCATCATATCCTCTGGCGAATTCAAAATACTGGTCGTCAATATTTTTCGCATTGGGGATTCTGCTCCAGTTGATAGGTTCCAGCAGTCCCTCATCGGACATTTTCTGTATCATATAATCCGATGGACAGATCAGATCGTAGTCTGCTGCCCCTTTGGCTATGATTGGATACATGGATTCGTTGGTTTCATATTCATCATACGTAACGGAAATACCTGTTTCTTTTTCAAACAGTTCCAGCACCTGGGGATCCATATACTCCCCCCAGTTGTAAACCTTCAGACTGCCGGTGCTGGTTGTCTTTGTACTGTAATATCCAAACAGCACCACCAGAAATACCACCGGCACCAGGGACAGTGAGATCCACCGGGAAGCTGCCTCCATCCGGGAGGAAGCACGGATTTTGATCTTCTCTGCATGGCTTTTATGCAAGGTGTAAAGAATCAGCAGTACAAAGATGGTCACAAACATCAATGTAGACAGAGAATAGATTTCCGGCCGGATTCCCTTTTTCTGCTCCGTATAGATCATGGTAGACAAGGTGTCGATCCCTACGCCTTTGGTGAAATGAGTAATGACAAAATCATCTACCGACATGGTAAATGACAGCAAAAATCCTGTAAGGATATTGGGCATGATATCCGGAAAGATCACTTTCCAGAATGCATAGGCTTTTGACGCTCCCAGATCCTGTGCCGCTTCAAAAGCACTGGTATTCATACTGCCAAGTCTCGGTGCCACACTGAGGACCACAAATGGCAGGTTAAAGGTAATATGTGCTATCAGTACGCTGGAAAATCCCATAGTGTAATTCACTGCGATAAATAACAGCATCAACGAGATTCCTGTCACAATATCCGCATTCAGCATAGGAATATTGGTCAGAGACATAAGAGTGGTCTTTTTCCACTTCTTCATGTGGTTCATGGCAAAGGCCACAATGGTACCAAATACCGTAGCTGCCAGTGCTGAGATCAACGCAATGAGAAGGGTAGTAAACAGCGCATGCAGAATGCTCTGATCCTGGAACAGGCTCCGGTACCAGCGCAGACTAAAGCCGGCAAACCGGCCCCTTGTTTTGGTAGCATTAAAGGAAAGAACTACCAGGGTTAAAATCGGCATATACAAAAACAGACAGATCAATGCCAGATAAATTTTTCCTGCCACGCCCGATACTTTTTTTCCTACCATATGCCAGCCCCCTCTCCACTTTTATCATAATGAGACATGATGGCCATACTGCCGATCACCAGCACCATCAGTACCAGAGACAGCCCTGCCCCCAGGTTCCAGTTGCTTGCCGTAGTAAATTCCTGCTCGATGATATTTCCGATCAGCTGGACTTTGGCGCCGCCTAACAGGTCTGACAGTACAAAGGTCGTCAGTGCCGGTACAAAGACCATGGTACTGCCGCTGACGATCCCCGGCAGGATCAAAGGCAGTGTAATGCGCCGGAAAATCTGTACTTTCCCAGCCCCCAGATCTCTGGCTGCATTGAATGTATCATCATGGATCTTCATGTACGCATTGTACACCGGCAGCACCATAAACGGCAGATAATTGTATACCATGCCAAGGACTACTGCCCCCTCGGTGTTGATCATATTCTGGACCGGCAGTCCGAACCACTGGATGATCTGGTTGATCACACCGGTTTTTTCCAATAGTGACTGCCATGCGATGGTCCTTAACAAAAAATTCATCCACATAGGCAGAATAAAGATAAAGATCACAAAACCACTGCTTTTTATGTGTAGGCTGCGGATCACCGCCGCCAGAGGCAGTGCCAGAAAAATACAGATCAAGGTACAGACCACCGACAGCCGGACGGAAGTCCACAGTGCCTTTCTGTGAATCGGCTCTGCCATGCTGAGGATATTACTCCATGTAAAATTTCCGTTTTGATCCGTAAATCCATAGTACGCCATGATCAGAAGGGGCACCACTACAAACAGGATCATCCACACCACATACGGAAAGGAAAAAAAGCCTGTCCTGCTTTTACTCGTCTTCATGTAGCACCTCCTCTGCCGCATTCTCTGGTTTTTTCATGATCTGGATGTTAAAAGGATCTACAAAAAGCCCTACTTCTTCTCCTACCGGTGCCATCTGAGTGCTGTGTACCAGCCAGTTTCTTCCCAGTGCCTCTACCTCCATCTCGTAGTGTACGCCCTTAAAGATCAGCGACACTACTTTTCCGCGGATGGTTCCCTGCTCCGGTTCTACCAGGATCATATCTTCCGGCCGGATCACTACATCCACCGGGTTATTCTGTCCAAATCCCACATCCACACAGGCAAACTTCTGCCCCTGGATCTCCACTTCTTTGTCCCGGATCATCGTTGCCGACAGAAGGTTGCTGTCTCCGATAAAATCTGCCACAAAAGCATTCTGTGGTTCATTATAAATATCTTCCGGCGTTCCCACCTGCTGGATATAACCCTTGTTCATGACGACGATACGGTCAGACATTGTCAGCGCCTCTTCCTGATCGTGGGTCACATAGACAAATGTGATTCCTAATTTTTCTTTCAGATGGATCAGTCCATACTGCATCTCCTGGCGCAGTTTCAGGTCCAGTGCCCCCAAAGGCTCGTCCAGCAAAAGGATCTTTGGCTCATTGACAATGGCTCTGGCTATGGCGATACGCTGCTGCTGGCCACCACTTAAAGACTCCGGCATACGCTTTTCAAAGCCCTCTAAGTTTACCAGTTTCAGTGCCCATTTGACCTTTTCATCAATCTGGCTCTTTGACATTTTTTTGATCCGCAGACCAAAGGCAATGTTTTCTTCAATATTCATGTGTGTAAACAAAGCATACCGCTGAAACACCGTATTGATAGGCCGTTTGTTGGCAGGTACTCTGGCAATGTCTTTTCCCTGCAAAAGTACCTGTCCTTCATCCGGCGTTACAAACCCCGCCATGATCCTCAGCGTGGTGGTCTTGCCGCAGCCACTGGGTCCCAAAAGAGTCACAAACTCATTCTCCCTTATATCCAGATTCAATGAATCCAGAATTTTCTCGCCATCAAAA
>HF998276.1:0-13220 GCA_000433735.1 Clostridium sp. CAG:167 | reverse complement strand
TAAATTCCGCATTCTGCGTAGTTAATAGGTATTTTACCATATTCATGATAACAGTTCTATCTTTTTTTTCGCATCATGCTCTTCATCATTTCCACCTTCGCTTTTTCCTGAGGTGTCATATCTTTTGTCAAAATCTCCAGAAGCAGTGCCGTCTCTTCCGGCGTAAAGGATTTGCCCTGCTGTTTTAGTTTGTTACTGGCCGCCATAATGACCGGTGCCGCATCTTTCAAAGCCTTTCCTTCCATCTGCTCTGCCAGTTCTTTCATGACCTGGATCTTCACCGGATCCATCTTCTTAAAAATTTCATATTGCTCAAATACAGAATTATTCATAGTTCTCCTGTTCCATCTCGCTCTGGGCCATCTGCTGCATCATCTGGACCATCTGCAGCATATCTTTCCACTGGACGATCTGCAGTACCATATCGGCGAATTTGGCATCCTGGTTATCCAGAAAAGGACGGACGGCATTTAAAAGACCTGCCATATCAATGTCCTGCCCTACCTCAACGTCCAAAAATGGGATAGCCGCTTTCAAAACCTTTACACTGTGGTTATTCTGCATACGGCTATCCCATTCTATCATTTCTGCAAACCTCCTGCCCCTTACCAGATGTCTTTGTTTTTTAACAATCTATGCAAAAGACAAGGTTCTTATGAATATTTTAATCGATCCTGTGTGATCCCGGTCAGTACCTGATCCAGGTATTTATCTGCCAGATATTTTGCCATCGGAAGGTTCAGATCCAGATAATTGCCACAGCACTCCGGTGCGGCACCCGGTACTTCTCCTTCATAGTTTCGTATAAACTCGAACATCTCTCTCATCAGCGGCAGAATATCCTCTGAATCGTAGTCTCCGGCCACAATAAGATAAAATCCGGTACGGCAGCCCATAGGACCAAAGTACACGATACGGTCTCCCCATTCTTCATGATTTCTCAAAAAAGTAGCACCCAGATGTTCTATGGTGTGTATCTCTGCCGTATTCATAACAGGCTCGAAATTGGGTCTGGTCATACGGATGTCATATGTAGTCACCACATCCTGTCCGGTACTGTCTTTTCTGCTGACATAAATCCCCGGCAAAAGTCTCATATGATTTACTGTAAAACTTGCGATCTGCTCCATCTTAGTCCCTCCATCTATTCATTTTCATAATATACATTCGGACACGGTGCCGGAATCAGAAGATCCATCAGTGTCGCCACCTGTCCGGAAGCACTTCCATCATCTACGCCGTTGTAGCGGCGGCAGAAATTCTCATATTTCTCTTCATACAAAGAGCCATCGTACTCTCTGATATCCCGGATCAATTCCTCCGTAGTAGAAGAGATCGGCCCCGGCATTTCTTTCCGGTAACTGAAATAAAATCCTCTCAGTTCATTTTTATACTTGTAAAAATCATAAGCAAAAAAGAACATAGGCCGCTTCAGGATGCTGTAATCAAACATAACCGACGAATAATCTGTAACCAAAAGATCTGCCACCAAAAACAGTTCCGCAATATCGCGGCTCTGGTCAAAGTGGTACACAAATCCCTCGTAAGGCGTCCAGTCCACCGCATCCATAATGAGATAGTGGTACTTAACGATCATGATGTATTCGTCCCCCAGTTCCTCCTGCAGTTTTTCAAAAGAAATCTTCGGCCGGAACTCATACTTATCGTCTTCCGAGAACTCATCATCACGCCAGGTAGGCGCATACAGAATGATCTTCTTATCCGCCGGCAGTCCCAGCATCTTTTTGTGCCGTTTAATGGCCTCTTCGTTGTTATCCCGGAACAAAATATCATTTCTCGGATAACCGATCTCCAGCATCTTTTTGTGGAAATCAAAGGCCCTGGCAAAGGTCTCGCTGGAAAACGCGTTCTGGGATATAAGGTAATCCCAGGTCTGGACATTTTTGGCAAAATGTTTCTTGTATTCGTTGATATCTGTTTCTCCTACCATAAATACATCTTCCATGTCCAGCGCCAGTTTTTTTAACGGCGTGCCATGCCAGGTCTGGATATAATAAGTATCTTTGCGGCGGATCAGAAACTCCGGCTGCCTGTTGTCAAACACCCAGATCTTGGCTGTAGCCATATAATACAGGTACCTCATTCTTCCGTACTGGACCTGACGGCTCATGCCGGGTATATTGTATTTGTCTTTTTCATAAAACCAGATACAGTCCCACTTGATATCATAGCCATTGGCCACCAGATATTCGTAGATGTACTTTGGATTGCCGGCGTAACTCTTTCCAAGGCTTGAGTCAAACACAACTCTTTTTTGATTAACCGGCAGAACAAGGCACAAAAAACGATAGTATAAAATGGCCAGTTTTTTTACCAGCTTGTACAGTTTTCTCTCCAAGATCACTACTCCTTCTTAAACATGGTGTTTACCGTGCGCTGGCAGGCATGGCCGTCATCTACACAACAGAAACGGTCGTAAAATTCTGCATAACGCTGTTTATATTGTTCTTCTATTTCATCCATATGATGCAGGGCGTGAACTAATTCCTCATTGGTGCGAAGAATCGGACCCGGCAGTTCTTTTTCCATGTCGATATACAGTCCGCGGATCTCATCAGCATATGCATCGTAATCATAGGCAAAGAATAAAAGAGGTCTCTTTAAGTTTGCATAGTCAAAAAATACAGAAGAATAATCCGTAATGCAAAGATCTGATGCAAGATACAGCCTCGACACATCTTCATACTGGCTGGCATTAAACACAAATCCCTCATACTGGGAAAAATCCAGCATATCCGCAATGTAATAATGGGTCCGCAGAAGGATCACGCTGTCTGCTCCAAATTCCTTCTGCATCCGGTCCAGATCCATGGCCAGGGTAAATTTGTACTCGCCCCGGCGGTACATCTGATTGTCACGCCAGGTCGGCGCATACAGGATCACTCTTTTTCCCTCCGGGATCCCCAGTTCTTTCTTCACCTGTACTGCAATCTCATCCTTGTTCTCTGCATATAAAATATCGTTTCTCGGATAACCGTATTCCAGGATTTTTTCTTTTTCCACTCCAAAGCACCGGGAAAATGTCTCGGTAGAAAACGGGTTTGCGGAAGTCAGATAATCCCATTCTTTTCCCTGTTCATAAAAGACCTGTTTCAGACGCTGGTTGGTGGAAAAAAGATCATCCAGGTCAAAGGCCAGTTTTTTCAACGGGGTTCCGTGCCAGGTTTCCAAAAATACAACTCCCGGTCTTTTTTTACACCAGCCTGCCTGCCGCACATTAAAAATACGGTAGCCGCAGCGGGCTGTATAATACATATAACGGAGGCTGTTCATTTTACATACCGTATGCTTTCCTGTTTTTTCCAGGCTCTCCGACTTGCCGTTAAGGATCCAGATATAACGGTACTCATCTCCGTAAGTATTCTGAAGGTATTCATACAGATACTTGGGACTGTCCGAATAACTTTTGCCAAAAAAACTCTCAAACAAAATCCAGTTTTTCTTAACCGGCAGTTTCTTGAATATAAAATGTTCCGGGATCCGGTACCACTGCACCTTGCTTCCAAAACGCCCCTGCTTTTTTACCATCAATGTGTTCATCTGGTCAAAGCGGAGTGCCAGTCCTGCCTTGTTTTTGCGGATGGCCTTTAATGTCTTTTTCTTCCAAAACGAATAGGTATCTATTTTTTCGGAAAAGTCCGGTATTTCCTGCAAAAGAGGGGCAAAGTTCTTTACTTCCTCCAGAGTGAGGATATGGTGGAAATGCCCCGACACATAGTGGATCAGGGTGTGATGCAGGATTTCCTGTAAGACTGGGATATTTCCTGCTGCCTTTTTTCCCGCCTCATACTGCACCTTGTAGTCCTGCACACTTTCTTTGTTCTCCTGCTGTGTCAGAGACGGAAAATGTACCGGGTCATTGCGGTATCTGGACACATATAAAGCCTGTGGCACCATATAACTTTTTTCATAAGCCCCGGACAGCACTTCCATCATAAAACCAACATCAGTGTGCCATATCTCATCCTCTGAAAAACAAATCTGGTTTTCCAGCAAGAAAGACCGTTTTATCATCATATGTCTGGCACTGATCAGGGTAGCAAACCGTTTTTCCCAGTCTTTTTCCGTCATAGGATAAGCTTCTTTTTCCTCCTGAACCAGTTCTTCATTTTCCCACTGGATCCTATCAGGGGTATAATTGATGGGGCTGTACCAGCTGTATGCCACCGGTCCGGTAAGAAGAAGTCTTTCCTCTCCTGCCGCCTCCATCAAAGCTGACAGCGCCGGTTCTGCTACATAATCATCCGCATCCAGAAAGTACACATACTCTCCCCGGGCTTTTTGGATTCCCAGATTCCGGCAGGCTGCCACGCCCCCTTTTCCTTCTTCTGGGAGAATCACGGAAATCCTCTGGTCCTCAAAAACCCACTGAGGTACAGTCTCTTTCCCGCCATCTGCCACCAAAAGGATCTCTATTTCTGCACTTTCCGGTATGGTACTCACGCAGTCCTTTATATATTTTGCCTCATCCTTGTAGGGAATGATCACGCTTATTTTTTTCACTTCTTTTCCTCCTGCTGCCAGATGTTTTTTTCACCTAACACTTACATAATAGAAAAATGTTTCATTAACTGAAACATTTTCCCATTCACTCCTTATTTACCAAATACAGCTTTTACTACTTTTTCTGTGGATGTACCGTCTTCCCATGCACAATATTTGTCATAGAACGCATCGTACTTCTCTTTGTAATCTACTTCAATCTGATCCAGATGGCGGATAGCATCTACCATCTCATCGTTGGTCTGCAGGATCGGTCCCGGCAGTTCTGCCTCTGCATCAAAATAGAATCCACGCAGTGTACCTCTGTATTTTTCCAGATCGTACATAAAGAAGATCATTGGTCTTCTCAAGTTCGCATAATCAAAGAATACAGAAGAGTAATCTGTGATCAGCACATCGGAGATCAGATACAGTCGGGCAATGTCGTTGTAGACACTTCCGTTGTACACAAATCCTTTGTACGGTGTGAGATCCAGGGCATCTACTACATAGTAGTGGGTTCGGAGTACGATCACATACTCATCTCCAAACTCTTTCTTCAGACGGTCCAGATCCAGTTCCAGTGTGAACTTATACTGGCCGCTTCCATAGAACTCATCATCACGCCAGGTCGGTGCATACAAGATCACCTTTTTATCCTTTGGCAGGCCTAACTCATCCTTGATCTCATGGACCAGTCTGTCCTTTTCTTCTCCCTTGGAATACAGAATATCGTTTCTTGGATATCCGGTCTCAAGCATGGTCTTGTCAAACATAAAACACTGTTTGAAAATGTCGGAACTAAACTTGTTTGGTGCGATCAGATAATCCCAGTTGCGGCTTCCAATGTATGTATTTTTCTTATACATTGGGGACGCTGAGGTTACTTCCTCCTGATCAAAGGCCAGCTTTTTCAGCGGAGTGCCGTGCCAGGTTTCCAAAAACTTCACGCCGTCCCTCTTAATAAACCAGTTTGGCTGGCGTACATTGAATACAAAATATCCGGCTTTCGCCATGTAATAAAAGTAACGCAGGGAAAAACGCTTCACGGTCTTTGCCTTGTACGGGATCTTGGTGCGTTTTGCTACAACCCATACAAACTGGTACTCGTCCGGATAGTTTTTCGCCAGATACTCATATATATACTTCGGGCTGTCTGAATAGTTTCTGCCAAAGAAACACTCAAACATAACCATGTTTTTCTCTAATTTGCTCTTAACAAACACCTTGCGGTACAACAGTTTTTCCATGCCACGGCGGCTCTTGATATTGCGGAAAAGAGTCTGTCTGGCGCTGTGTCTGCGAACCTTCACAGCGATCTCATCCACACTGTGGGAGGCAGAATATTTCAAAAGACGCTGGGAATAATGCATGGCTCTTTTGGCCGCTGCCTTTGTAACATGAGGCAGACACTGAGATGCCATCTGATACACTTCTTCTCTGTCTTTCTTGTCTTCGCACTGCACATAAAAACGGGCAACACGGCGGACATAATATCGGATAAATTTACCGTCCACGGAAATATCCGCACGCTCATCTCTGCCTTTTACATCCTCTTTCATCGAAAGATAAGCCCTCATTACCTCCATCAGCTTGGTCTTCTGATCCTGGATCTGGTTCAGTGCCGGCTGGTTGATCGGATCATTGTGTCTTCTCTTACGGTAAAAGATGGTACGCACTTCAATCACCTGGTCTGTGTAACGCATCATCTTGGTAAAGAATGGAAGATCCGCATTATAAATATAACTTTCATCAAAGTAAATATCGTGCTCTTCCAGATAAGAACGACGGATCAAAATGCCAAGCGCCGATACACCCGTGATCATAAAGTTGCTTCGCACTACATGATCAAATGCCTTGATCCACTCTTCATCACTTTCCCGGATCTCAGGAATAATGCGCTCGTCCTTGTCGGCTCCACTGGCTGCACCATCCTCTTCTTCCTCAGAATTTTCCTGCTCCAGCAGTTCCTGTTTTTCCTGACGGGCTTTCTCTCTCTTGTCTAAAAATGTTTTTCTTCCAAACCAGGTTGTCTTTTTTCTTCCCAGGACCACATCATGGTCTGCAGCACGCTCTAAAAGCCACTCAAACGCAATGTCTTCCAGGTAATCATCACAGTCCAGGAAAAATACAAATTCGCCCTGACTGTTACGGATTCCTTCGTTTCTTGCCATGGCCACATTCACATCGCCCTCCATGACAACCACTTTCACAGGGAAACTTACTTCCCTGCTTTTGACTGCTTCTACATCTTCTGCCTTGCTGCCTGCACAGACAATAATGGCTTCAAAGTCCTTGCAGGTCTGGTCCTCTAAACTGTCCAGACAATCCTGCAAGAATTTCACTTCGTTCTTTAATGGAATGATCACACTGATCTTCACGGTTCTCTCCTCCAAATCACTCATCACTTTACAACTATATTGATAATCCGGCCCGGTACATAAATCTCTTTTACGATATTTTTGCCTTCCAGTTTATCCGCAATGGCTTCTTTTCCTGCTGCCAACGCGTCTTCTTTGGATGCATCAATTGCCAGCGCCACGGTTGCGCGGACTTTACCGTTAACCTGAACACCAATTTCCTGTACTTTATCTACGGTCTTTTCTTCCTCAAATTCCGGCCAGCTTGTCTCAAACAATCTGCCCTCAAATCCCATCAGACTCCACAGTTCCTCTGTAATGTGAGGTGCTACCGGGTTCAAAAGTACGATCAGTGTCTTAAACTCGTCTCTTGTAACAGTTCCTTTTTTGTAAAAATCATTGATGAGTGCCATCATTGCTGCAATGGCTGTATTGTATTTCAGATTTTCAAAATCATTGCTGACTTTCTTAATGGTCTGATGCATTTTGGTTTCCATATCTTTGGAATAACCTGTCTCGTCTGTTACCATGTCTTTTAACTTCCAGACACGCTCTAAGAAACGGCGGCATCCTTTCACACCGTCATCGGACCAGGAAGCAGCAGCATCAAATGCACCGATGAACATTTCGTAAGTACGGAGTGTATCTGCACCATAGTCATTTACAATATCATCCGGATTGATTACATTTCCTCTGGACTTACTCATTTTCTCGCCATTTTCTCCCAGGATCATGCCGTGGGATGTTCTCTTCTGATATGGCTCTTTGGTTGGCACAACACCCTGGTCATACAGGAATTTATGCCAGAAACGAGAGTACAGCAGATGCAGGGTTGTATGCTCCATACCACCGTTATACCAGTCTACCGGCAGCCAGTATTTCATAGCCTCTTTGCTTGCCAGTGCTTCTGTATTTTTCGGATCGATATAACGCAGGAAATACCAGGATGATCCCGCCCACTGTGGCATGGTATCGGTCTCTCTCTCAGCTTTTCCGCCACAGCATGGACAGGTTGTCTCTACCCAGGAACGCATCTTGGCGATCGGAGATTCTCCGTTGTCTGTCGGCTCATAGTTGTCTACTTCCGGCAGGCGCAGTGGAAGTTCTTCTTCCGGTACCGGCACATAACCACATTTCTCGCATTTTACGATCGGGATTGGCTCGCCCCAGTAACGCTGTCTGGAAAATACCCAGTCACGGAGTTTGAAGTTTTTCTTTGCCTCTCCTACGCCCTGCTCATCAAGCCATTTGATGATGGCTTCTTTTGCTTCTGCCACGGATTTGCCTGTTAAAAATCCGGAATTGACCAGTGTACCGGTTGCTACATCCGTAAATGCTTCTTCCTCTACATTGCCGCCTTCAATCACTTCTATGATCGGCAGACCGAACTTCTTGGCAAATTCCCAGTCGCGGGTATCATGAGCCGGAACGGCCATGATTGCACCGGTTCCATAACTCATCAATACATAATCAGATACCCAGATCGGAATCTCTTTTCCATTTACCGGGTTGATCGCTGTCAATCCGTCAATGGCAACACCGGTTTTATCTTTAGCAAGTTCGGTTCTCTCAAAATCTGATTTTCTGGCTGCCATTTCACGATACTCTACAATGGCATCCCAGTTTTTGATCTCATCTTTATATTTGTCCAGATATGGATGTTCCGGTGAAACAACCATATAGGTAACACCGAACAGAGTATCTGGTCTGGTGGTATAGATTCTCAATTTTTCTTCTTTATCTTTTAACTGGAAGTCTACTTCTGCTCCATAAGAACGGCCGATCCAGTTTTTCTGTGAAACTTTGACACGTTCAATGTAATCCAGTCCGTCCAGATCATCGATGAGTTTGTCTGCGTACTTTGTGATCTTTAACATCCACTGGCTCTTGATCTTGCGGACAACAGGACTTCCGCAGCGCTCACATACGCCGTTTACTACTTCCTCATTTGCCAGTCCGCATTTACAGGATGTACACCAGTTAATAGGCATCTCGGATTTGTATGCCAGGCCTGCCTTAAACAGTTTCAAAAAGATCCACTGTGTCCATTTATAATATTCCGGATCGGTGGTGTTGATCTCGCGATCCCAGTCAAAGGAATATCCAAGAGACTGCAGCTGTTTTTTAAAGCGGGCTACATTCTTTTTGGTTACTTCTTTCGGATGAACCTTATTTTTAATCGCATAGTTTTCAGTTGGAAGACCAAAGGCATCCCAGCCCATTGGATACAATACATTGTATCCCTGCATTCTCCTCTTTCTGGCAACGATATCCAGTGCTGTATATGGTCTTGGATGACCTACATGCAGTCCCTGTCCGGATGGATATGGGAACTCAACCAGCGCATAGTATTTTGGCTTTGTAAAATCATTGGTTGCCTGAAATGCTTTTTCCTCCTCCCAGATTTTCTGCCATTTTTTTTCTATCTCTTTTGGATTATAACTCTGACTCATATTAACCTCGATTCTTGCTTCTGTTTCAATCAATTATTTGTTTCCTGTTACGGCGCCTCCGGAAATAACCGGAGCTGCCTGTACAGTAATGTTCACAGTAAATGTGGCCGGTTTGCCCGTCCATCCGGATGGAAGAGTAACAATACCGGTAGCCTTGTAAGTGCCTGCCGTTGTAGCTTTATAAGATGCACATGTCCATTTTACGGTTGCCTGTGCTGTCTTGTTATAATGGTCTGCTACGGTTACTTTGGCCGGAAGAACTTTCAGCACATCGTTCCATGATGTTCCGTAAGCTACTGTCTTTGCCCCTACCATAGTAGTAGTTTTATTGTACTGATAGGAAACAGTAATGCGGATGGATCCTACTACACCGCTGCCATCCTTAGCTTTTGCCTGAATGGTAACCGTTCCCGGTTTCAAACCTCTTACGCTGCCGGATGCATTGACACTGGCAACGGAAACATCACTACTTGTATAAGTAACTTCCTTGTTGCTTGTATCGGCCGGCACGGCGGTAGCACGAATCTGCATTGCATTTCCTACAGCCAGCGTCGTAGCCGGTGCACTCATCTGGATGGATGTCATGTACTGGATTACAGTCACACGGCATACAGCGATAGTTCCGGATCCGTCTGTAGCCTTAGCATAGATATTGGCACTTCCTGCCTTCAACGCCGTTACCACACCCTTCTTGCTTACCTTTGCAACTGCCTTGTTGGAGCTGCTGAATGTTACCGTCTTGTGGGTAGCGGTCGACGGTTTGATCTTCTTAACTTTCAGAGTAAACTTGTTCTTCGCATTCTGTCCGCCCAGGTACAAGGTTGCACTCTTCTTGTTCAATGTGATGGATCCCACACTTACCTTTGTCAATACTTTAAATACAACGGTTTTCTTTGCTGTATGTTTGATCTCATCTTTCACCTTATAAGTAACTTTGTACTTTCCCGGTTTCTTTGTATTTACTTTCTTTACTTTTTTGTACTTGGTCTTTGAATCCATTTTGTACAAAATAGATGTCTTCAACAAAGATTTTGCATTAAATCCGGTGGAATTAGTTACTTTTACACCTTTTTTGACATTAAACTTACTTCCGTAGGACACATTGGTATCTTTATTAACAGTAATGGTAGGTTTTTTCTTTTTATATGGGTTGGATGAACTTGGATCCGTTGGATCCCAGCCGGTGTAGCCGCGGACTTTGATGGCTTTTGGTTTACCAAGAGGGCCGGGTTTTTTGGAACGGTAGATCACTACCTTGCTGCCGCTTGGCACATTGTCGTAGATCCACTTACAGTCTGCTGTAGTCAGGCGCACACAGCCATGGGACGCTGTCGTTCCCAGACGGTTGTACTGGACATAAGACTGAGTTGCCTGGTTTGGCTGGTAATACCATACAGAATGGAACAAAATCCCGTTTACGATACGGGAGCAGTACTGTCCGTAACTTGGGCCATCCAGTGTATGCCATCGCATCTTTTCTCCCAGGCGGAATGTTCCCGTAGGAGTGGCATACCCTGCTGAACATACAAAGGCTTTGTACGCTTTGTATTTGCCACCTTTCATCTTATAAACTGTAACAACATTCTGTTGTTTGTTGATCTTGATCATATACTTGCTGGCTGCCTCTGCTTTTCCACCGGAAAAAGCAGCTCCTAATACTAACATCAGTACCAGCAGCATGACCGTTCTCACATATCGGATTCCTTTGTTCATAGTTACCTCCATTATTTTCGTTTTTTGCTGCATCAATAAATATGCATACGGCTCTATGATAGCAACTTAAAAAACCTTTGTCAAGAAGGCAATTTGGGGCTACTGGCAAATCCGCATCAATCCCAATATAACTAAAAAGAGTCCTCCTGCCGGATATATCTTCTTTATCTTTCCTCCGATCCGCCCTCCCAAAGTGAGGAAAAGGAGTGAACTGGCCGCCGCCAGCACAGGAAAAAAATAGATCATTTTTCCCTGTCCTATCAGTCCAAGCACCGCCATTCCCGCATCCGCCGAAATAGCGATCCCCATCGCTGCGCTTTCTTTCCACTCCAGGATCCTGGACGCATTTTTGTCAAACCCCAGCCCCTCCCGGCCTTTTATATTCCACAACATTCGTATCCCCAGGATCACAAGAGTTCCTCCTGCAATCCGGTTGATCCATTGTACCGGGATCCACCGTCCCAGCCATTGTCCCATAAAAACCGCCATTAGAGTCATGCATAAATTGATACAGCCGATCACCACTTTGGATGATACAGGTATTTTTATGCCGGAAACTGCATAGGATACACCAATCCCCCAGGTATCCAGACTGACTCCTGCCGCCAGCAGTATCATCAGTTTCATAGATTTGTTCCTTCCGGTCCTTTTTATCATTCTATGAAAGTTCCTGGGTAAATGGTATAAAAAACGACACGATCCAACAAAATCCAGGGAGGTTTCTATGTGGCATACACAAACCGGCAGCCAGGTGCTGTCTCATTTTCGCACAAGCAGGGACACAGGTCTTACCAACAGCCAGGTAGCAGACTATCAAAATAAGTATGGAACAAATACGCTGGCACCGGCTCCGTCCCGCAGTTTATTTTCCCTGTTTATTGACCAGTTCAAGGATTTTATGATCATTACCTTGCTGTTAGCCGCTGCCATCTCTTTTGCCGCAGCTTTTTTCACGAAACAGGGAGATTATATTGATCCTTTCATCATTCTGGCTATCCTTATTATGAATGCCTGCTTTGGTGTGTATCAGGAACTCAGGGCGCACCAGGCTCTGAAATCTCTGGACACCCTCCAGACACCTCACTGTCTGGTTCTGCGGGAGGGAAAAAGGCAGTCCGTTCTCTCTTCCCTTCTGGTTCCCGGCGACCTGGTCTGCCTGTCTCTGGGGGATCTGATTCCCGCAGACGGCCGGATCCTTCAGTGTGAAAAACTTGCTGCCAACGAATCCGCCCTGACCGGCGAGTCCGATCCCGTCATCAAGCAGACCCATGTACTTTCCCGGGAAAATCTCCCTCTGGGAGACCGGACCAATATGGTATACGCCGGAACACTTATTACCGCCGGGCATGGTCTGTTCTGTGTCACTGAAACGGGAATGAACACCCAGGTAGGCAAGATCGCCCATGTCCTCTCTCAGGAATCAGCACCTGACACTCCCCTGACCCGTCATCTAAACCGTATGGGTGTCACTCTGGGTCTGATCGCCCTTGGAATCTGTGTTCTTTTGTTCTTTCTGGGTCTACACAAAGGCTACGGTGTTCTCAGCATGTTCCTCACCGCCGTAAGCCTTGGTGTAGCCGCTATTCCGGAGAGCCTTCCGGCCTTAGTCACCATTATGCTTTCTCTGGGCGTGGAAAAGATGGCAAAACGAAATGCCATTATCCGCCACCTGCCGGCGGTAGAAACATTAGGCAGTGCCACCTTGATCTGTTCGGATAAAACTGGAACTCTCACTCAGAACCAAATGAGCGTGGAAGAATATCAAACCAGCCTTTCTCCCGGAGATTTTTCCTCTCTTTTATGCCTGTGCAGCCACGACAGCGGTGCCACAGAGACGGCTCTGCGGCATTTTTCCACAGAGCAGAAAATCTCTCCCGAGAAACTGCGCCGGGATTATCCCATCCTGCAGGAAATGCCCTTTGACTCCCTTCGCCGCCAAATGACCACGGTCCATCCTTGTCGCAATGGATATCTGGTCATTTCAAAAGGCGCACCGGAAAAAATTCTTGCTTCCTGCCATTCTATTTATATGGAAGGAAGCAAAGTTCCTCTCTCTTTATCTCTGGAAAAAGAACTCCGGCGCACCGTCCATGATTATGCCGGCAAAGCTTACCGGGTCCTGGCCGTTGCTTATGGCATCTTTTCATCCCAGCCTGCCACACCAGAGAAAAATCTCGTCTTTGCCGGTCTT
>HF998275.1 GCA_000433735.1 Clostridium sp. CAG:167 | reverse complement strand
GATGTGGAAACGGCATATCTGCCTGACAATATGAAGGAGATACCATCTGGTTTTTTCTCAGAATGTGTGAAATTACAGAAGGTGGTATGGCCATCAAATTTGACAAAAATATCGGCCTATGCATTTAGTAATTGCAATTTCGATAAGTTTCATGTGCCGGATACAGTAAAAAAGATTGATCAGGGGGCTTTTTATTGCTGTGAAAAATTAAAAACCATCACCATTGGAAAATCAGTAAAAAAAGTATCAAAAGATTTTATCAGTGGTTGTTATTCATTAAAAAGAATTGTGAATCATTCAAAGGCAACGATTTCTCTGGAAGATATGAATAAAAAGAGATACTGGTATGTGGCAGGAAAGAAGGTCACAAAGTTAAAGCCGGGGAAAACGGCCACAGCAAAATACCGGAGTTACCGGATCAAGTACCAGTTAAATGGAGGAAAGGTCAAAGGAAAGTCTCCGAAAAAATATACTTACCGTGCCAGGACAAAACTTCCTAAAGTGGTTAAGAAAAAAGGTTATACATTTTTCGGATGGAATCTTGTGGCAAAAAATGACTGGGAATTGTGTAAGTATGAAGTTCCCGCTAAATTATATGGAACGCTGAAAGCAGAAGCGGTTCTGAAAAAGTACAAGGTCACATCGGACCATGGCAGAATCAAGGTCACGGTCAAAGACAGTCAGCATAAGAAAAAAGGTTACAAAAAAAGTACGGACCGGTATTATTATCGATATTCGGAAACGAAAGATATGACGAACGCAAAGTATGTTTTATCCACAGCACCTTATGGAAAGGGATTGTCAGGAAAATTAAAAAAGGGAAAAACATACTATGTAGAAGCCAGCCGGTATCTGGAGCTTTACCTGGAAGATTCAGAGGATCTTGCAGCACCATCCTGGGGCTGGCTGGGAAAAAAGAAAATAACAATTCGGTAGGGAAAAAATATGTTAAAAAAAGTGGTTAGTGTAATTTTGACTTTCTCCATTCTATTTACCTCCGCGGCTCCTGTAAGCAGAGCTGCGGAAGTGTCAGGAAAATGTGGTGCAGATTGCGACTATGTTTTGTCAGCTGATGGAGTGCTGAGCATTAGCGGAACGGGCTCAATTACAAAAAAATTTAATGAGGATGAGCAGATTAACAAATTGATCAAAAAAATAGTCATTCATAAAGGAGTGACAAAGATTGATCAAGAGACTTTTAAAGGAATGAATTATCAAAAAATAGAGGTAGAATTGCCGGACACTCTGACGGAAATCGGAGAAGGGGCTTTTGAAAATAGTTCATTGGAATGTATTGTTTTGCCTGAGTCATTGAAAAAACTGGGGATCTATGCATTTGCAGGAATAAATAATATAAAAAAGGTACATTTCCCTCAATGTCTGACAAAAATATCAGCGGTTTCTTTTGCAAATTGTACAAACTTGAAAAGCATTGAGTGGCCGGAAATGCTGACACAGATAGATGAAAGGGCGTTTGAATACTGCAATTTCAGTACGGTCAAAATCCCTGACACGGTAAAAACGATTAAGGCAGATGCATTCAATGGCTGTGCGAAATTAAAAACTGTGACAATAGGAAAATCAGCAAAAAAAGTATCCCCAAGATTTGCTGCAAATTGTTATGCTCTCAAAAAAATAGTGAATAATTCAAATGTAAGTATTGCGTTGGATACATTAAAAGGAAAAAGAAAATGGTATGTGGGCAAGAAAAAGGTCACAAAGTTAAAGCCTGGGAAAACAGCCAAAGCAGTTTATAAGAAATATAAAATTAAATATAAGCTAAATGGAGGGAAAATCGTAGGGAA
>HF998274.1:14729-18722 GCA_000433735.1 Clostridium sp. CAG:167 | reverse complement strand
GAATTTTAATATATTTGTAATATTTCGCCCTTTTATTTATTTTTTTAATCTATCCGCAACCGCCTTCTCGCTAAAATATATCCGCTGTCCTTTCTTCTCCACCGCAAATTTCGTCCCGTCTCCCTTTTTAATTTTTTCTCCTGCAGATAACCGATAGCCAAGGTCTGCCCCATGACCATACACCGCAGCCACGACTTCCTGATCTTTGACAAACACAAGGTTCACCATATCATCATACTCACCTGCCTGCAAAAATCGGCTGTCAAATCCAACCGTCTGCACCATTGCTTCTTTACTTGTATAGGGTGTAAAACAATACATGGTATCCCACTCAAAGGGCACCACTTCATCCCATGTAATCTCCGTTTTATTCACTTGCTTTAGAGCTTCCCCAAGGCGCTTTCCATTGGACGAAACCCTGCCACTATGATTTACCTGGACCATTATGCATGATACCAGCACCAGGGCAGCCAGAAAAATGACAGTTGTAATGATTCTCTTTTTCATCTTGATCCACCTCTTCTTTTATGTAATTTTCTCTTCGCAGTTCCATTATACGAAAGCCTTCTTTCTTTGTACACCCTTTTGCGACGAGCGGTCATTTTTCGCGACGAACGGCGCACAAATCCGCATGGGCTCCCTTGCTTTTCCGGTATCTATATAGTAATATGATGTCATACAAAAAACTCAGGGAAGGGGCACATCACTTTGACATCCATTGTATTTATAATCGATTTTATTACTTACTTGTCCGTTTTTTGCTTTGTGTTCCATCTGAAACCGAAAAAATCTGTTTTACACATTTCTTTGGGGTGTGTCTGGGCTGTTTGGGGAAGTTGTTTTCTGTATCTCTACTCCCCGGATTTTTCTTACCGCATTATTATCCTGTTCGGTTTATACCTGCTTTTCCAGGCAAAATTGGATCATATTTTAGTATGTTTTTCCCTTTACACACTGATCTCCTACCTGGCAGAATGTTATGGGCTATATTTTTATTCGCTTTTGACCGGCACAAATGTTTTAGACAATCCTTTGATTTTATCCCTTTGCCGTATTTTTGTTTCCCTGTTCTTTTTACTGCTCTGCATCCCGCTTTACCGCAGCACAGTGACCGTTTTCCCCTTTTCCCGGCTCTCTGCGAAAAACAACCTGTTCATTTCCGGCCTTTGTTTTCTACATCTGGGTCTGATGGGAATACTAAACACCTTTTTTAATTATGATATGAGCACCGTCGGACGGCGCCTTATGGTGATCCTTACCCTTATCTTGCTGCTGATGTTTTCGACTATATTCTATTTGTATCTGAAATTAAAAAAGAGCAAGGAAAAATTGGAGGAAAATTCACGCCTCCAGCAATACCAATGGGAACTGGAAAAGCAGCATTATCTGGATCTGCAAAAGAAAGATCAAGCATTACGAAAGTTCCGCCACGATTACAAACACCACATACTTGCCATGCAGGAACTGGCTGCCAGAAAGGACTATGGCGAACTTTTAACCTACCTCAACGACCTGTCCCACATCCAGTCACAGACAGCCTCCATCTCCACCAACAATCCGGTGGCAGATGCGATTTTCAACTATTTTGACAGTATAAAACCTGCTCACACAGAATTTTGCGTGGACGGCAGATTCCAGCCATTTATGCCGCCGTTCTTTGAAATCCCTTCTGGAAGAATTGTCTCCTTATGGATTTTGTGCTATTTCCCGCTCCACCGTTGTGAATCTGAAATATTGCGGAAAAATAAAAGATGGAAAGCTCTTCCTCACTACAAAGGAATCCCTTTCCATCAGTCGTCGTTATTCACATTCGTTCATTCAAAATTACCGGAACTTCATTGCTGGGGGCTGTCAGCCCACCTCCACATCGGCTCCATAATCCACATTATCAAAGTGGAATCCGAACATCTGGTAGAAGTCTTCCCAGTATCCCTCAATATCACCTAACTGTCCAATATTCTCTGTGGTCACCTGATCCCAGACTTTGGCGATCTCATCCTGTACTTCCGGACGCAGTTCCCAGTCATCCAGACGAAGCATGCCTTCTGCATCCACTTCTTTTGCCGGCAGTTTATCCACAAACAATCTCTGCATCTGCTCAATGCATCCTTCATGGAGTCCTTTTTCTTTCATGATTTTATAAACCAGTGAAATATACAAAGGAACGATCGGAATGGCTGCGCTGCTTTGGGTTACCAGTGCCTTGTTCACAGATATGTATGCCTGAAGTCCTTTATCAGCAAATTCCTCCTGCAGTTTTTTTGATGTTTCATACAGGTGTTTCTTCGCCTGGCCGATACTTCCGTCTTTGTAGATGGCGTGGGTTACAGTCGGTCCAATGTAAGAATAAGCCAGTGTCACAGCATTTTCTGCCAGAACATCTGCTTCTGCCAGTGCCCGGATCCAAAGTTCCCAGTCTTCGCCGCCCATGACTTTGACTGTATTCTCAATCTCTTCTTCCGTTGCTACCGGTACCGTCACTTCTTTTACTTCATTGTTTCTAAGATCAATGGTTTTGTTGGTAAATTCTTTTCCTACTGTTTTTAACACGCTGGAAACGGTAGTGCCATCCGGCATGGTCCTTCTCGGCGCTGCCAAGCTGTAAACCACCATATCTACTTTGCCCCAGTCTTCTTTGATCGCTTCGATCACCTGCTGTTTCATCTCAGCAGAAAAACCATCTCCATTAAAAGACTTTGCATAATAACCGTCTTCTTTTGCCAGTTTTTCAAATGCTTTTGTATTGTACCATCCGGCGGATGCAGTACGCTTTCCTTTGGCTTCTTTTTCAAACGCAACACTGATGGTATCTGCTCCGTATCCGTAGGTAACAGCAATACGGCTGGCCAGTCCATATCCGGTGGAACCTCCGATCACAAGCACTTTCTTCGGTCCGTCAATCTGGCCTTTTTCTTTACAATATGCAATCTGTCTCCGTACATTTTCCTCACATCCAACCGGGTGCGCTGTGGTACAGATAAATCCTTTCACCTTTGGTTCTACTATCATTTTATATTCCTCCATTTGGATTTTTTTCTATTTCCTATCTCATGATAACATAAAACAGGATCATAAAAAAGTGCAAAATACTTCCTGCCAGCACAAAAAGGTGGAATACAGAGTGAATATATTTCTTTTTCTTGCCAATTCCATATAATACCGCTCCTACTGTATAGGCAACGCCACCGGTCAGCAAAAAGACTGTTCCTCCAAATCCCAGACAGGCAACCGTTGGCTTGATAAAAAAGATGATACACCATCCCATTGCCAGATAACACACCATAGATAACTTCTGATATTTCTCCAGATCAATGGCTGTCAGGGTCGCTGCTACAAAGCAAGCCGCCCACACAACACCGAAAATAACAAAAGCCACTACCGGATGCTCCGGCCTGAGCCCTGCCAGCGTAACCGGTGTATAGGTTCCTGCGATCAGGAAATAAATCGTACAATGGTCAATGACCTGGAATACTTTTTTTGCCATATTCGGATGAAGTCCATGATAAATGCTGGACATAGTGTACAAAAGGATCATGGTAGCACCATAGATCGCTGCCCCTACAACGCCCCATGCATCGCTGTAAATCACTGCAAAGATCACGCAAAGTACCAACGCCGCTATCGCCAGCGCTCCCCCTACAATGTGGGAAACCATGTTAAATATCTCTTCGCCTTTCGTATAAGACGGCAGCACTCTATCTTTTAATTTTGTTCTTTTCTGACTCATATAGATAACCTCCATTCTCATTTCAAAATCATTCTTTACTGTATCCTAACACGATTTTATTTGATAGTCAACACAAAAACCCTAAGACGCGGTTTTCAAAACTACATCTTAGGGTTTTTCGCAAATCATTTCATCATTTTGTCTTTTTACGCAGCTTCAAGTATACGATCACCGCCGTTGCCACTGCTGCCACAACAAACAGGAGGATCATCACAAGAATCGGTGCCGCATCTCCTGTGGATGGGGATGTGTCACTTTCTGCACCG
>HF998274.1:13269-14719 GCA_000433735.1 Clostridium sp. CAG:167 | reverse complement strand
ACCGGTTCCTTCTCCCGTCTGGGATCCGGCTGTACTGCTGCTCTTGCTGGTTCCGGATGTTGAAGATACCGATGTATTCTGACTGCTCTCCTTCACTACATCTTTGTATGCAAGTGCATAAGTCGAGAACTGGTCTGTCTTGAATGTAATGGTATTTTTCACGGCATCCTGATCTTTCAACATGATCACTTTCGTGCCATGTACACGGAAGATCACAAAACTTCTTTCTACTGTATCCGAAGTCTTTCTGAGTTCCTCCGGTATGGAAATCGTCACTGCCAGTGGACTCTTGGTCTCAGTTACCTTCTTGGCCGATCCGCTTCCTACCGTCTTCCACAGTGTTATGTCCATATATCTGCCAACCGAATAACCATTCAAATTAGAGATGATCAATTCTTTATCCATCTGTGGAACCGAATTATCGATATTTTGCACTTTTAGTTCGACATTTACATCACTTCCCTGTGCCGCTGCCCGCTGTTCTGCCTCAGTCAGCACGGATGTTGTCAGGTCTTTTGCATTCGTAGAAAGAACGGTCTGCGGTGCTCCCTGTACGATCTTGACCGTTTTCTTGGTGGTACTGCCTGTCGTCTGGGATGAATCCAGAGTCTTATCTGCCGGCTCCGATGTAGTCTGGGCTTTGCTGTCTTCCTGATCTTCAATCTGTGCCGGCTGTTTCAGTACTACACTGCACTTGGAAACATTTCCTGCATAGTCCGTAGCCACAATGACAAACAGTTTGCTGACCTCGTCGGCACTCAGGGCAAAGGTTGATGTCTCATTGTCCACTACTTCCTGCGCCACACCGTTGACCGTAACGCTGGCAAGGTAGTCATCTTTGACTGTGATCTCCCGGCTGTTGACAGTATAAGTATCACCATCTTTTACATTGGTAAACTGCGGTGCATCTGAATCCTTCCGGTAATCAAAGGCAACCTCTTTGTAAACTTCTCCTGTCTTTTCATCTGTCAGATAGAAATTCGCTACTCCTGCGTCGGTGTTTTTGGTCAAAACCAGCCGCTCCTGTGGATCTTTTCCATCTTCGTCCAAGGAAATGGCACATCCGGATGCCGGCTGGATTGTAATATCTGACAAATACCATCCTGTATCCGAGCGGGTGCCCTTTACCTGATACTGTCCGTCCGATCCTGCTTCCGCATCTCTCCTGTTTACAATCAAAACTCCTTTTGTATAGGTAAACCGATAGTTGTCTGCTTCTCCTCCGGATGGCTCCAGAACACAAGTCTCTACCGCCTTACCTTTCATGGTGACTTCCGGTGCTTTGTAACCGGCTGCTGTCTCTGCCGTCTCACCGTTTACAAATCCTTTCACCTCTACTGTATTCACAAAATCCGGTGTTTCATGATAATACACATTTTGTCCGGTATAGTGGGCTGTCAGCACCGCTTTGTCTACAGTAAGGGAGGCGGTTTGTTTCTTCCCCTTTTCC
>HF998274.1:4917-13258 GCA_000433735.1 Clostridium sp. CAG:167 | reverse complement strand
ACTTTTCCGTGATTGTATTTGACATACACATTGGTCACATAACTGCCGGCATCAATTCCTTTGGCCGCCTGAATGTAAAATCTTCCATTATCTTCTTTTACAGCAAAATGCCCGGTGTCCTTTACAACCACTTCCGATACGGTAGCATCCGCATTGGCCTCTTCTGTATTTTTCCATGTAACCAGCTGTCCCGGTGCTGTTCCAAATCCATATACAAGATTTTTCAGTTTTACCCGGTCTGCCGTAATATCGTAAATCGGTTTTGTAATGGTAAATGATTTTTCAGATACATTTCCACCGCCGTCTTTGGCAATAATCGTATATTCCTTGGATCCCTGATCCGGACAAGGGATCGTGATCTTCGCCTCCTGTCCCTCTACCGTAATGGCTGTGCCGGAAACCGTAGTGTCAGTTCCCTCATATAAAGTAGCTGCTGTCAGGTTCACATCGGATATGGTGATTTCTTTTTCCTCCGTAATATACTCTTCGCCATCTGTTACTACCTCGATATCCGGTACCTTGTTGTCAAAGACCATTCCATCTGAGGAAATAAACAGGGACAATCCGGCCCGGTCTGTAATCTTGGCATATACTACGGAGCGGTCCAGTGTCTTTGGTTCCAGATTAAAGGAACTGCCACTTTCCCATGCCACCTTCTGCAGCTGACTCTGGGTCAAAGCTTTGGATGAAACATAATACTGTATGCCATCTTCATCCAGTCCGCTCAGTGCATCCGAACCGGTGATCTCCACCGCAATGGTGTCGTTGAAAAACTTATTAAATGTGATTCCATTCAAAAATTCTCTCCACAGGCTGGAGGCTATTTTCATTCCCTGGCCCTCTGCCAGATATGGTGCTGTTTTATCGATTTTAACGGTCTCTGTAGACTGGTTAAAAATCTCTCCGGTTTCTTTGTTCATGATGTAGAAAGAAACAGCACTGCCGGAAACCGTTGTTTCCTTCTGCCAGTCATCTGGCGAATAAATCGTATCTGCAAAGGAATCCGGATTCTCACTGGTACTGATAAGATATCCCTGGGCTGCCTCTTTGCCGGCGGCACCTGCCTGAATCGACACATTGGATGTGTACCAGTCATTATTACCTTCTGTTCCCTGGAGTTTGTATTCTTTTCCTTTGGCTGCATCCCTGCGCACAACCGTCAATGTACCGGTAGCCGCCTGGATCTTGTAATCTTTTAAGGTACCACCTGCCGGTGCCAGATCGTAGTACGCCTCTCTGGTTGCCCGGCCTGTAAATGCCACTTTCAGTGCTTCACTGAAAGCATCTTTTTCACTGGTCATCAGAGACTCCTGTGTATCTCCGTTGACAAATCCCGTTACTTTCACATGATCTGTAAAATCCGGGATAGTGTTGTAGTACACCTGATGTCCTTCATAGGCTGCCATCAACGTTGCTCTGTCTACTGTCATCGTACATGAAAACTTGGTAGTTGACTGCGCCCGTTCTCCCTCATAATTCACACGGATCTGCTGGGTATAAGTACCGGTATGAAGTCCTGCCACCGGTCGGATCTTGTAAGAACCATCTTCCTGCAGCACCGTCTCAAAATAACTCTTTTCATCCTGGACAATCGGCTCTACGCTGACGATCTTTGGCTGATAATCCACATTATACTTGGCATTCAGAACAATGTTCATCGCCTGTTCCTGACTGCTGTTATCATATCCGTAAGTAACGGTTCCAAAATCCATAGCCTTCACATCAAAATCATCTACCGGGTTCACCATGGTAATGGTAACTTTCGTCTCATTTCCTGCCCGGTCTACCGCACTGACTTCATACTGGGTAGAAGCTCCGGTCTGGGACGGGCTGGTAAGAGTAAATGTATCTTTATCTTTGATGGTCTGTTTTGTGCCACCCTGAGGCTGGTAAGAAATAGAATCCAGATTGTCATCTGCTACCTGAAAAGTCTTTTCATCTGCAATATAAGTATCCTGCAGTGTCTTGCCTTCGCAAGTAATAACCGGACTTTCACTGTCGATGACAATACCGTCAGAAGATACATAAACCGTTCTTCCTGACACATCTACAATCTTGCCGTATACAACAAATTTTGCTGCATCACTTACATTAACCGAGGTGCGTTCGCTTCCCCATGACTGCTTCGGCAGATTTGCGGCTGGGATACCTTTCTCCCCTGCCGATACCAGAAGATAACATTTCAGCTGATCCGACTCACTCTGAGGATCACTGGCATTTAAAGTAACCGTAACGGTATCTTTGAAAAATCTTCCAAAAGTCAACTGGTTCAGTGCCGCACTCCATGTATCTGTGTCCACGGAAAATGTACCGGTCGGATCTGTCTTATCAATGGCAAACGCATCCACGCTGTATGGCTTTGTTACTGCTCCGGTGGAAGTCTGTTTCAGATACACCTCTTCTGGCGCCACATCAATCTGGGATGTAGTGCTTTCCGTATCGCACACAATGGCATCCTGGTAATCTCCTGTCTCTTCAGCAGCAATCTTGTAACCGCTTGGTGCTTTCAGAGAAACATTTCCTGTATACCACTGCATCCCATCTACTTTGTTTCCTTTCACACCCTGAATGGAATAGGATACGCTTGGTGTGATCTGCTTGATAGTAGCCGTCTCAGTCAGCGGAAATTCGTCTTTTTTGTAGTTCGTTCCCTCTGACACCGTAATTCGCAGATCGTAAGTTCCCGGCGTCAAAAAACTCGTCTGCTGACCGCCTTTCCATGTACTGATCCGCACAGAACCCATTCCCTCAATACCGCTCTTGACAGAAATATCAATGGCCTGGGCTTCCGCTGTGTAATAATACTGGTTCTCTATTTTATAAACAAACTGATCCTTAGATGGTGCGATCTTGTTGACTGTAACCGTAGCATGACTGGACTTTACAGATGCCTGATTGTTCTCATCTTCCACATCGGTTGCCGTTACCTGACAATAATAATCATACTTTCCGGCATTCAGATCTTCATCTACTATGAACTCCCGTTCTTTTGCTGCCGGTCCACTGATCTTTTCTCCGTCACAGTACCACTGGTAAGACAAGATCACATCACTGTCCACCGCTTCTGTCTCAACACTGAGTTTGGTTGTGCTGTCAATGGCTTTATAATCCACCTGCAGATCCTGTGGCTGCGTCTTTATGACCGGTTCCGCTACCGCAGACTGCTTAGCCGGCTGATTCGCCGCCGCCCTCTTCTTGATCGTTTCACTCTGCCACTGGGATGTCTCATTCTTCTTCGTCTCCGGTGTTGTCTCTGCTTCCGGTGTCTGGGAGACCTCTGCCTTATCTTCTGCTTTCTCGGCTTTTTCCGTCTCTGCCGGTGTTGCTTCCGGCTCTTTCGTAATGACCGGTTCTTCCGTCTCTGTCTCCGGTTCCGGTTCTTCCGTCTCCTCTGCCGCCGGTGTTTCAGATGCTTCTGGCGTCTCTGTAACATTTATGATCTCCACACCGTCATGGCTGCCACCTTCTTCCGCCAAAGATGGAAGCACCACAAAAAGTCCAAGACAGGCAACTACCGCAAAAGCCAGTCCCGCTGCCGCTTTACCCGTTTTTCCCTGCCACAGGCTAAGCATCTTCTCTCTCCATTTTTTCCACTGATCCTTCATATCATCACCATTCCCTTACTTTTTCAATAAACAACTCTATTTTCTTTCGGTCTTTACCCTTTCCATCCTCTTTCTCAACACCGGAACTGGTATCCACACCATCAATACCTTTCAGCATCAGCGCCTGCTCTACATTTTCAGGATCTAAGCCCCCTGCCAGCAGTTTCATTTTATCAGTCTCCGGCAATTTCTTCAGAAGATCCCATTCAAAAACCTGTCCGCTTCCCGGTGCTGCAGCGTCCAGTACAAATCCACAGATTTCCTTTCTCTTATTATATCGGTCAAATTCCGAAAGATCTGTCACATTAAATGCTTTCCATATTTTCAGATCTGCTGCCTGAAGCACCTCATCTGGTACCTCACCGTGAATCTGTATATAATCAAAGCCCGCTCCTTTGATGGCTTTTACCTGCTCTGCCGTAGGTTTTACCGCAACGGCCACCGTCTCAATGTCCGGCGAAAGCAGCCGGATCAATTCTGCCGCCTTTTCCAGTTCAATATTCCGGCGGCTTTTAGGGAAAAAGAGCACAAAACCGGCAAAATCCGGTTTGTACTCATTCAGCCATTCAATCTCCTGTTCTCCTGTAATTCCACAAATCTTAACTCGCTTCACACTTTCCCTTCTTTGCTCACAATAAATTTATCACAAAACTCTGCGCCACTGCATGGCTTACTGTAATAATAACCCTGTATATAATCCGGATCCATCTCCCGGATACGGACCAGTTCCTGACTGGTCTCAATGCCCTCAATGACTACCACCAACTGGATACTGTGTACCATATAGATAATATGCTTTAACAACTCGCTCTCATACTCATTGCTCAGTGCCTTCATGGTAAAAGTACGATCAATCTTTACTATATTCGGTCCCAGTTCTCCGATATTCTGCAAATTGGAATATCCTGTACCAAAATCATCCACAGCAATGCGGAACCCGTATTCCTTTAACTTGTTCCACGCACTGACAACCGCCTTGCTTTTTTCCAGATAGCCGCTTTCTGTCAGTTCAATAACTACGCTGTCCGGGGTAATGCCGGCCTTATGTACCGCCTCCAACAGATCCGTACAGATCGGGCTCTTCAAAATCTGTATATATGATACATTGATAGACACTTTATAGTCTTTCCTGTATTTCTGGAATTCTCTGCAACAGGTAAAAGCCTGTTCCATGACCCACTTTCCTACCGGAATGATCAGACCGCTCTCCTCCAGCAAAGGGATCACCTCTACCGGTGAGATCCATGTGCCATCCTCATCCTGAAACCGCAGCAGTGCCTCTGAATACAGAAGGTCCTCATCCTTGGAAATAATCGGCTGGAAATATAAATGGAATCCCTTAAATCCATCTGTCACACACCGTCTCAGCATATTCATAAGATTACGCTTTTTGCGCCAGTCTTCATAATCCTGTTTTTCATACAAATACACTTGATTCTTTCCACGGCGCTTCGCCTCCTGCAGGGCAAATTCCGAATACTTCATAGTCTTCATGTAATCCGCATCCACCGCATCCCCCTGGGTAATGCCACCGGATATGGTATACAAAACTTCATAATGATGCAGCGTCAGCAGCACATCAATACTCTTTCTTACCTGATCGTACAGATCCGCCAGTTCTTCAACCGAATCATGCTTTACATCCACTACTAAAAATTCATCTGCGAACAGACGGAATACACTCTGTCCTTCTTCCAGACACTGCTCTATGCTCTTGGCCACTTCTTTCAATACCATATCTCCATATTCAGTGCCAAGTCTTTCATTAATCTCTTTAAATCCGTCAATACCAATGCGCAGAAGTGCTACCGGATACTCACTGATCATATTCGGCCAATACTCTTTAAGAAGATTTTCTCCCAACAGTCCTGACACATTGTCCGCTTCCTGTCGTCTTCCAATCTCATTGATACAGCCAACCAGAAACGCCGCTTCGCCCTCTTCGTCTGCCAGGATCCTTCCCTTGCAGTTGATCCAGATAGGCTCTCCTTCCTTGCTGAGCCAGCGGTATCTCAAGTCGTGCATCTTCTGTTCTCCCCGCAGCAGCTTGCCCAGATCGTCCTGTAACATCGGTACATCATCCGGATAGGTAAATAATGCATGGCTCTCTACCACATTGTGAAATAAGTTTCCCGGAAGTCTGAATCGCTCTAACGCAGATTCCGTTATAAAATATGTATCATTCTTCAGATCATACACATACAAATAATCATTCATACAAGGGGAAAAGCCATTTACTACATCCACTAAATATTCAAAATTAAATTTCTGTTTTTTCATCCCCAAACACCTCTTTTTTTGCGTCTTAAATATCACTTACATTTTACCTCATTTCATGGAAAAAAGAAAGCAAAAAATGGAAAGTTTCCTCTTAAGAAAAACTTTCCATTTTTTATATTCATATTATATTTCAAGTGTTAATGACATCCGTGACATTTGCTGCAGTCACCACTACAGCGTGGCGACTTTCCGCTTTTTTTGTCCTTTACCATTTTGTACACAATGGCACCTACGATCAATACTAAGACCGCACATACTAAAACTGTTCCCATCCCTTATCACCTCCTATTTTCAAGCAGGATCTTACATTTTCAAAGTATTCGCCTTTTTATACGGACGAGCCAGCAGATAAATCAGCGAAACAGCCAGAAGAATCGCTACGACAGACCATACACTGAATGCTCCTGTGAACATACCGCCGATTCCGTTTACGATCAATGCGATGATATAAGCAAATCCACACTGATATCCAATGGCTGTAAAGAACCATTTGGTGTTGTTCATCTCTCTCTTGATCGCACCCATTGCTGCGAAACATGGTGCACACAAAAGGTTGAATGTCAGGAAAGCATATCCTGTTACTGCTGTAAACTGGGAAGCCATGGTTGCATAGACAGAAGTGTCTCCGCCGCCATACAGAATACCCATGGTTGCAACGATGTTCTCTTTTGCTACCAGACCTGTGACAGATGCCACGGTTGCCTGCCAGTTACCCCATCCGAGAGGTGCAAACAGCCATGCAATGCACTTACCGATACGAGCCAGGATACTGTACTCGATCTGATCTTCAGCAAGCATCTGGAAACTTCCTTCTACCCAGCCGAAGTATGTTGTAAACCAGATAATGATCGTTGACAAAAGGATGATGGTTCCTGCTCTCTTGATGAAACTCCAGCCACGCTCCCACATGCTGCGAAGAACGGTTCCTACTGTAGGAAGATGATAAGCAGGCAGTTCCATAACGAATGGTGCCGGATCACCAGCAAACAATTTTGTCTTTTTCAAAATAATACCAGAAACGATAATTGCTCCAATACCCAGGAAGTAAGCAGATGGCGCTACCCAGGATGCACCGCCGAAGATAGCACCTGCTACCATGGCGATAAATGGAAGTTTTGCTCCACAAGGAATAAAGGTTGTAGTCATGATCGTGATCTTTCGGTCGCGGTCGCTCTCAATGGTTCGGGATGCCATGATACCAGGAACACCACATCCGGATCCGATCAGCATTGGGATGAAGGATTTACCTGACAATCCAAAGCGACGGAAAATACGGTCCATGATAAATGCGATACGAGCCATATATCCACATGCCTCCAGGAAAGCAAGGAAAATAAACAATACAAGCATCTGCGGCACAAATCCAAGCACGGCACCAACACCGGCTACAATACCATCGATGATCAGTCCGTGAAGCCAGTCTGCACATCCGACAGCGTCCAGACCTTTTTCGATCAATCCCGGGATGCCAGGTACCCATACTCCGTAAGAAGCCGGATCCGGCTCGTCAAAGCCATTGTCTTTTACATACTGAACTGCGTCCAGATAAGACATTCCATTGGTTGTCTCTTCATCTGCACCGTCCGGTACTTTATCATAATATACATCAATGTTGTCATCAGCCAGAGTTTCCTCATCCTCTACTTCATAAGAAACTTTGTCTTCGGATGGTGCTTTGAACGCATCGATGTTTTTCTGCGTTGCGTCTGCATCCACAGCATCTTCATCATCGGTTACCAGCACGCCATACGCATCCAGTGCATTGGTTGCCTGACTGTAGTTATCCGCTGCTTCTTCATACGCACTGCCACCGATACCAAAGAGATGCCATCCATCTCCAAACACACCATCATTTGCCCAGTCTGTTGCCCAGGTTCCCACGGTTGTTACAGATACATAGTATACAATGAACATGATCACAGCAAAAATAGGCAGTGCTGCGAAACGGTTTGTTACTACTTTATCAATTTTATCAGAAATCGTCAATTTGTTCTTGGATGCTTTTGTGCAGCAAGAGTCAATGATAGATGTAATGTATGTATAACGCTCGTTAGTAATAATGCTCTCGGTATCATCATCAAATTCTTTTTCCAATGCTGCGATCTCATCGGATACATCCGGCACGCTCTTCATCTGATCTGCGATCTTATCGTCCCGCTCCAGAAGTTTGATCGCGAAAAATCTCTTCTGCTCTTCTGCCACATCACTTCCCAGACGTTCTTCCACACTCTCGATGTGCTGTTCAACTTTTTCATCAAACTTGTGAACGATTGTGTTCTTAGCCTTCTTCGCTGCTGCGATGGCTTTGGCAGATACTTTTTCAAGACCTTCACCTTTCAGTGCAGAAATCTCAACTACTTCACAGCCGAGTTTTTTACTCAAAGAGTCAATGTGGATCTTGTCGCCATTTTTTCTTACAACATCCATCATGTTGACAGCCATAACAACAGGAATGC
>HF998274.1:0-4910 GCA_000433735.1 Clostridium sp. CAG:167 | reverse complement strand
AACAGGAATGCCTAATTCCATCAACTGTGTGGAAAGGTACAGGTTACGCTCCAGGTTGGTTCCGTCGATGATGTTCAGGATTACATCCGGACGCTCCTGGATCAGATAATTACGAGCTACCACTTCTTCCAGTGTATATGGTGACAAAGAGTAAATACCAGGAAGGTCTGTGATAGTAACCTCTTCCGAACCTCCATATACTTTTTTCAGTTTACCCTCTTTCTTTTCAACCGTAACACCCGGCCAGTTTCCGACAAACTGATTGGCACCGGTTAAGGCATTAAACAGTGTTGTTTTACCACTATTGGGGTTACCAGCAAGAGCAATTCTTGTGGACATATTTTTTCCTCCATTCTTGTTTATGTAACTTCTTTTATAGTTTGTTTTGTCTATATTCTATTCGACTAGACTTGCTATAATTAGTTCACACTAACTATTGTGCAAAAATTTTTCCCTCTTTTTATTACACTTCGATCATTTCTGCATCGGCCTTGCGAAGGGAAAGTTCATATCCTCGCACTGTAACCTCCACCGGGTCTCCCAAAGGTGCTACTTTGCGGATGTAAATTTCCACGCCTTTTGTAATACCCATGTCCATAATTCTTCGTTTGACCGGACCTGTTCCTGTGATTTTCTTCACTGTCACAGTTGATCCAATGGATGCTTCTTTTAAAGTCATCGTTCTTCCTCCTCGAATAATAAATGTATTGACCATTCTGTATCGCCCCCTCGCCTTCGCTGGTTGGCAGGTCGTCGAAACCATCTTAAAATACGACTTCGTCGTATTGGTTTCTCCTATGTGTAACGCCCCCTCGCCTTCGCTCGGCGGCAGGTCGTCGGAACCGATTTTTAATTATGTGCTTCGCACATAACGGTTTCTCCTCAAATCATGATCCGCCGTGCCATGTCTTTGCCCAGGGCGACCCGGGAATCCTTAACATTCAAGATCATATTTCCACCAATATCCGACACAACTGTTACCTCTCCGCCTACAACAAAGCCAAGGCTTTCAAGGAATCGTCTCGTCTCGTCCTTACCGCCAATTTTTATAATTTTGTTTGGCTCACCCTTCTTCGCCATCGTTAAAGGCATCATTGCATCATCCTTCCTTTGCAGTTCATGAATTGATATTAGTTTTCATTTACTTTGGTTAGTATACACTAACATTATGTATAAGTCAATATTTTTTTCTTTCACTTTATCCTTCCGATTATATTTCAGTAATAAAAAAAGGAGACATCAGATCTATCTGATATCTCCTGTCAGCGTGCGAAAGAGGATTCGAACCCCCGACACCTTGGTCCGTAGCCAAGTGCTCTATCCAGCTGAGCTATTCGCACAACGCATTTATTATAATACCCTTGTTGTGTGAATTTGTCAACTGTTTTTTTTATTTTTTCTAGTTTATTTTTTAGCCACCGCTTTTACCTCTATTTCTGCACTGATTCCGTTCTGTGCAACCACATAGATTACGGCACTTCCTTTTTTCTTCACCTTGATCTTACCTTTTGAGGATACAGTTAAAATAGAAGGTTTATCCACAATATAACGAAGTTTCTTCGTATGCCATTTGGTCTTTTTACCTTCCGGAAGGATCACTCTTGCATGGATTTTCTTCATCTCACCTATTTTCATGGTCAGTTTACTTCCACTGTAAACCTTAACGGCAGACGGGTTGGCATAAACACGACTGCCCTTTGTCAGAGAATGAAGTTCCAGTGATTTGTTGATCTTAACCTTCTTCTTGCCTTTCTTACGATAGGCTACGATCTTATATTTATACCATGTATTTTTCTTGCATCCTCGGTGAATGTAGGATGTTGTGTCGCCGTTTTTGATCTCTGCAACCTTTTTTAACTTCCGCTCTTTTCCCTTTTCATTACACAGAGATGCATAAATGATATAGCCATCCGCCTTTTTAACCGGATTCCAACGAAGACCATTGGTTGTCTTTGCGGATTTCACTGTCTGGGTCAGTTTTTGACTGACAGTAACTTTGGTGCTCTTCTGCAGAGCCGGTGTTACTGTTGGTGTTACTGTTGGTTTGACTGTCGGCTTCACGGTAGGTTTCACCGTTGGTGTTACAGTCGGGGTCGCTGTCGGCGGTGTTGTTGGCAGCGCTTTTATTTTTTCCGTTCTTATCTTATGACATCCCCGGCAGGTAAATGTTCTGACACCTTCCTTGCCCGGCTGAGGCTGTGTTGTGATGACGCCTTCGTCCCAAGAATGTGCTTTCAGCTGGTACACCTGACCTGCTGCCACCAATTCCGAATCATAAGCACACTTTATGTCTCCGGTATATCCTTCTGCACATCCCTCTGCCAATGATATGTTTTCCCATTTTGTCGAGTAAGCATACCCAATGTTTTCGTGCAGTTCCTTGTTTAACTCTGTCAGATCTTTCTCAGTCACTTCACAGGTGCTGCTGTCTCCTGTCCGATTATCATTAACACCACTGCAATAAGAAGGCTGACCACTGTTATAGTAACTGTTTTTAATGGTTCCACCATCCACATTAACACCCGCAAAACCAGCTGCCGGATATTGTTCATTGATACAGGAAACCTTTCCCAGTGCATAACAGTTTTCAACCGTTCCATTACAATATCCTATAAATCCACCACTCTGTGGACTCCAGTATTTTTCTCCATTCACGCAGTTACTGGCTACATTTCCCGAAGCCACACACCCCAGCATCTGGGGCATTTCATTGGCATATCCTGCAAAGCCGCCTGAATTCCAGTCATACGCATACACTGTCACATTGGCACAGCAATACTTAAAAGTGCTTTCTTCCCAGGCTTCTCCTACGAATCCACCAACGCCCCAGGCACCGTCAACTACACCCATTGCCCGGCAGCTAATAAACTGGGACTTATTTCCTGCTACGGCGATAAATCCACCCATACGGCCATCTCCATAAATATTAACCTGGGCTTTGCATTCACTCATATAGGCATAACTGGTATAACCAGCGATACCTCCTACCGCGGTCTCTCCATCGCCATCAGCCCAGTCTCCTTCAAATACCAGTTTTCCCTGTACCCGGCAGCTTACAACCTCTGCCATCGCATTCTCTTTATCGTTTCCAAAAACGGAGGCCGCCAGAATCGCACCATAACCGGTGGAATCAATCTTGTCATTTCCTGATCCACCTTCCGGCTTATAACAATAGGTTCCTTTTATATCCGCACCCAGAATTGTTATATCCTCAAGTAATCCGCAGCCCTTCTCTATGGCATACACATCACCAAAAAATCCGGCTGTCTTTTTCGTCTTGGTTTCATCTACCGTCAGTCCCTGGATCACCTTTCCGTTTCCGTTAAAGGATCCCTGAAATTCCTGTCCATAGATTCCAATGGCTGTCCAGTATTTTCCGGACAGATCAATATTCTTTTCCAGACGATAATACTTTCCTCTGGAAATATTATTTTCTTTCGTTCCCTCATTGATCTCCTTTGCCAGATAGGCAAGCTGTTCCGCAGATTCGATCAGGATCGGGTTGTCTCTTGAGTCTCCCAAAACATTACCACTTGCATCCTTGGTTTGGAATGGTTCTGCCACATCCGTCCAATATCCTGACGCCGTGACAGTCTCTTCTGCTTTTGCCGGATGCTCTTTGTCTGCCGGCAGGATCACCGCCGTGCTGAACAGCATGACAAAAGACATAAAAATAGCTAGTTTTCTTTTCATTTATTGTCCCTCCTTATTCATTTTTATTAGCCTGCATTTTATTTTATCAAAGAAATTCCCCCAGTAATCCATATCTACTGCCACAATTCCTTCGTGCGATATCGTATATAAAATACAATGTTCCTTTTCAAAAAAAGCAATGTCCATCTGATCTTCATACTGAAAAAAATCCGAATATTCTTTCAATCATGTACTTTTCCAACGTCTTTTTAGGTTCCGGAAGTTCGCATGGAAACTCCTCTGTATCAGCCACAGGTTCCACTAAGCAAAATCTATCACTTATCTCCTGCAATCTGTCTAAAATCAACCTGTACCCATCTTTTTCAATTTCAAAAACATAATATTTTTTCATACCTTTTTAAATAAAACAGCAAGCACTAATATTTTCGTTACAATTTCATGTTACCTTATTCCCGGCAAAGCCGTCAAGTAAACAATAGCTAATGCGCAAAATTGTCGAAAATCGCCCCCATTTTTCATAAAAAAAAGAAATTTTATTGCATTTAATGACGCCTTGCGTTACATCTCTTGCAAATAAAACTTCTTTCTCTTATTCGATCTTCAAAACCGCCAACACCCTAAAAGCAAATCCTATGTAAACAGTTACCTATCTTTCATTTTGCTGATATGATCTTTGATGGCCTGGAAACTCTCTTCACTGATAACATGCTCAATCTTGCAGGCATCCTCTTCCGCCACTGCGGCATCAACTCCCAGGGTCTTGAGACAGCTGGTAAGGATCTCATGTCTCTCATAGATCATTTCTGCGATCCGTCTGCCAGAATCCGTAAGATAGATAAATCCGGCATCCGTCACTGTTATATGTTCTTTCTCTTTCAGGTTTTTCATGGCAACACTGACACTTGACTTTTTAAATCCCAGTTCCGTCGCAATATCCACAGAGCGCACCACCGGAAGTTTTTTGCTAAGCATCAAGATCGTTTCCAAATAATTTTCTGCTGATTCATTATACTTTGCCATGTTCATCCTCCAACACATTTTCTATAACTTTATGCATTAGTATACCATTTTTGCCGATTAAGTGCAATTTAATTAAATGAAATTTTCTATCAAGTCAGGAAATGTGGTTTCAGGGAAAGAATAAAAGGGAGGAAAATTCTGTGTTCCGTGAGCGCTTCCGCTACAACAAACAGCGTAAGGGTATCGGTATGTCAAATACACATACCAGATAGCCACGCGTTTGTCATAGCGAAAGC
>HF998273.1 GCA_000433735.1 Clostridium sp. CAG:167 | reverse complement strand
GCCTGCCGTCTTTTTTCCCTTTGCAAACATAATACCGCACATACTGATAAATACGGCTAAAACGATGACAACCAGGGCAACGCTGGTATGTTTTTTCTTTTCTTTCATCTGTTGTCAATACCTCCTTTGGGTTTATGAGGTTATTATAGACAGCAGATGCATCTAAATTTCATGCAAAAAGTATCTAAGTTGTATCATTTTATCATAGCGGTGGATGAATCGAACATCGCCGTTTTACCTTCATTCTTTATACTGTCATCAAAGAAGATTCCGCCAAAATTAAAAGAAAAAGCATTATAGGTAACACCGTCCTTTCTTTCATAAAAATAAAGGTTCAAAGGAATGTTTACGGTTCCGTACTCAACGGTCTGATAGCCACTTAACACACCATCGTAATAGTTCAGCTCATTCCCGATCTTCTGGACACCGTAATACTTGGCAAGTGCCGCACCAATCCGGTAAACCAACAGTTTTCCGTCATCTTTATAAGAATATAATTTGGTAGTCTTTTTCTCCTCATAATAAAAGATCTTCTCCTGCTCCAGGTCAAAGCCAATGAGGTACCTGGTTCCTTTTTTCTTATTCTTAAAGGAAAGGCACCACAGAGACAGGCCGTTGGTTCCGTTTTCATTGTCCCGTATATTGTAATAACCGGCCTTGGTAAAATTCTTTTTCAACTGTTTTTCGGAGATAGAAAAATCCAGTCCTTTGATCTTGGCAAACTGGCTCAACTGTTTTTCCAGTTTTTTCATAAAGGATTCATCGTACTTTAACAGCTGATCCAGGCTTTTGGTCTCAAATAGTTTTGTGCTTTCTGCGCCGGACGCCAAAATCTTCAATGTATCCTCATATGTTCTGACAGATCTTGATCCGCTTTGATCCGTTGTGTCATCCACTACTACCACTCCGGCATCTTTGCCCCCAGCTGCAATCCAGTCCGGCAGTTTCACAGCCGCGATGGCAGCCAGGGCAACCAGGCTGAGAAAGGCCAATGCTTTCAGTATCTTTTTCATGGCTCCTCCTTTTCCGGAAAATGCAGATATATGCAGGTTCCCTGTCCTTCTTTGCTCTCTATCTTCCACTGTGCTCCGTGCAGGCGTAAAATTTCAGCGCACAACGACATTCCCAGTCCGGCGCCTCCCTCTTTGCGGGAGCGGGACTTGTCCACCATATAAAATGGGGCAAAAATCTTGTGAATTTCCTCTGTCGGGATTCCTTTTCCTTCATCGGCTACTGTCAGCTGATAACCATCCTCTTCTTTTGTGCCCCGGACGGTTATTTTCTTTCCCTCTCCGGAGGCCTTTCTGGCATTATCGATCAGATTACAAAGCAGGGAAATCAGCAGATCTTTTTCTCCTGTCAATGTAAACGGTTCCATCCAAAGCGTCAGTCTCTGCTGTTTTTTTGCCAGGACCGGTGCCATGATCTCTTTCGTTTCTTCTCCCACTTTTTCCATCTTTACCGGGCTTTCCGGCTTTTGTCCCTGCTGCAGCACAAACAGATCCAGCAGTTTGTAAGAAAGGGATTCCAGTCTTTTTCCCTGGGAATAGATGTAATCCGCTGCTGTCATTTCCTCTTCCTTGGACAGGGCCATGGACCGGATCAGTTCCGCATAGCCGATAATAGAAGTGAGGGGGGTCTTCAGTTCATGGGCGAATGCCGCCGTAAAGGCCTCCTGGCTTTTGGCATGTTCTTCCAGTTCCTGCATTTTTTCCTGAAGGCTGTCCGCCATCTGGTTAAAATCAGCTGACAGCACCGCCACTTCATCTTTTCCCCTTACCAGGGCCCTCCGGTCCATGTCGCCGTCTGCAAACGCTCTGGCGGATAACGACAATCCCCGGATGCGGTAAGTGAGGAAATAAGACAGGATCAGGGACACGATCACACAGCAAAGAAGCACCACACATACGATATAATGATACATTCTCACCATATCCTGCCGCTGTGTATAGGCAGACCCAATGTTGGTCTGGGTCTCTACATAGTATCCCTTAAAGTTGGCAGACAGCATCATGTAACTGACTACTCTTAATGTGTATTTACCATCTTTTTCCTCAATCTTATAAGCCTTATGCTGCTTGTCTACTTTTTCAAGTAAAGCCACATCCTGCTTTTCTTCTATGGTAGAGTAAACAATATTTTTATTTTCATCATACAGACAAAATGCGCCGTTTTTATCATCCATGCCGTCTTTTAACGCCACAACGATCTCCCGCAGAGAATGGTGAGTAGTAAAATAGTCCGCCGGCACGGAGTCTGCCGCACTGCGAAAGGTGGTGCGGTATAGTTCATTCCGGCTCATTCCCATCTGGATCTCCCGCTTCTTCGCCGCGTCGAAAGACGCCGAAATCATCCATGTTCCACAGAGACAGAAGGCGGCAGCGATGAGAATAAAGAAACTAAGAAATATTTTTGTATATAATTTCACGCTACACCTCCAGTCGGTATCCTACTTTGTACACCGCTTTGATGAACTTTCCCCAGTTCATCTTTTTGCGCAGTCTCTGGATGTGAAGGTCTACGGTGCGGCTGTCTCCCATATAATCATTTTCCCACACATTTTCATAAATAGTTTCCCGGTACAGGGCAATGTTTTTATTGCGCACCAAAAACAGCAACAGATCGAACTCTTTCATAGTCAGTTCAACCTGTTGCCCATTCTGCATAACGGTGCGGGACGGGATATTGATCATCGCATCCAGCACCTGGATTTCGTCCTCTGTTTTATGATAGCGGCGCAAAACCGTCTCCACCCTTGCCAGCAACTCGATCATTTCAAAAGGCTTGGTAATGTAGTCATCCGCTCCTGCCCGCAGTCCTTTTACCCGGTCATTCAGATCTCCCATAGCGGTGATAAAAATAACCGGCGTTTTATTTAATTTACTGTATTCCAACAATTCATAGCCATCGATCCCCGGCAGCATAATGTCCAGCAAGATCAGATCAAACCGGTCTTTTTCCATACAATCCGCCGCCTCATAACCATCAAATGCCTGTCTGCATTGATAGCCGGCCTTTTTCAAACTCATTTTGATCAGGTTAGAGATGGGTTCTTCGTCTTCTACGATCAATATCTCTGCCATATCATACCTCCCTGGCTTGATGAGTTTTATTATAATGATTTTTGTATCTTTGTTGCATCATTTATCAGCCAATGCCGCCCAGGGCAATCCCCAGTATCAGCACCAGAAAGCACACCGGAACATATATATACCGGCAGACCGGATAGAACCATTTGGTAAGCGGCGTCTCCCGCCCTTTATTTACCTGGGTTTCCACATATTTTTTTCCACAGACATAGAAGAACATAATGCCTGCCAGTCCGGCACCCAGCGGGCAGATGTAGATAGAAAGCACATCCATCCAGTCTGATACGATACCTTGGATCAGAAGGGACACAACCAGACCGATGCCGGCGATGACACCGCAGGATGGCACTCGTTTTAATTTTAACTTTTCCTGTACGGTGGCGATCGGCGCCTCATACAGATTGATCAAAGACGACATACCTGCAAACACAACGGCCACAAAAAAGATGATACAGATGATCCGTCCTCCGGGCATTCCTTTCATCAGTGCAGGCAGGAAAATGAACAGAAGTCCCGGGCCTCCCTGATCTAATTTAGCTCCCGTGGTGGCCATAGCCGGTATGATCACCAGGGCAGCCAGCAAAGCAGCCAATGTATCAAAAACAGCTACTCTGGCGGCAGACGCCGGAATATTTTCCCTGTCCGACAGGTAGGATCCGTAGATCAGAGTACCGTTTCCTGCCACTGACAGGGAGAAAAAAGCCTGTCCCAGGGCAAAAATCCATGTATCCGGTCTGGCCAGTGCCGCCGGGTCAATACGAAAAATATATTTGTATCCTTCCACCGAGCCCGGCTGAAATGCCACATAAACAGCCAGTCCCACAAACAAAAGGAAAAAGCCGGGCATCATCACTTTGTTGGCCCGCTCGATCCCTCCGCTGACCCCTAACATCAAGATCAGCATACACAAAACAATGGCTCCGATCTGCCAGCCGTTATTTCCAAAGGCGGCAGCCATGGAACCAAAACTGCCGGCAAACTCATCTACATCTGCCGGTGCCAGCGTGGCACCGCTGATGGCACCCCATGCATACTTCACGATCCATCCCATAACAACGGTATAACCGATGGCCATAGCCAGGGATCCAAGAACCGGAATGGCTCCCAGCCACTCTCCCAGAGCACCTTTTCCCTTCTTTTTACATGCCAGTCCAAAGGCTCTGACAGGTCCTGACTTAGTAGCCCGTCCAAAACTCATTTCACCAATGACACCGGTAAACCCGATCAATGCTACAAAAATAAAATACGGGATCAAAAAAGATCCGCCGCCATACAGGGACACTCTGGTTGGAAACATCCAGATATTTCCCATTCCTACGGCCGATCCGATACACGCCAGCACAAATCCCCACTGGCTTTTAAAAGATTCTCTGCTTTTCATTTGTCTTCTCCTCTATTTGATATTTTTTATTATACCGATATGAAAAATTGCTGTCAATCAATCCTTTGTTCTTTTTCTCTGTATCCCAGAGAATGGGCCAGTGTAGCAAAAATCTGTCTGGCCCGGTTCTTCTTTTGTTCTTCGGACAATTCCTCCCAGGATACCGTCTTCTCTCCTGTTTCCAGGTGGTTATGGATGATTTCTTTCTTTGAATTCACGGCCGTTCAACCTCTCTTTGCTATTCTGCCCTTTGACATTTTGACAAACTTCATTTTTTAACGCTCCTGCTTTTTATTCTATGTGCAGGATCTTCGGATTATCCAACATGAAGGACCTGCTTTCTTTCATAAAGTATAACAAATCCTTCCGGAAGTGTTTTTATGAATCCATCTCTTTCTACTGCCTTTGGCTACATCCGGGTATCCACCCATATGCAGGAAGAATTGTCGCCGGACGCCCAAAAACGGGAGATCCAGCGCTGGGCCGACGCCCACAAGATACAGATCCTCCGCTGGTTTCAGGATACCGGTATCTCCGGGAAAAAAGCCAGCAACCGCAGTGATTTTCAGCAAATGATCTCTCTTGCAAAAGAAGCTGCCCACCCTGACTACATCCTCACATGGAAATTCAGCCGTTTTGCCAGAAATCAGGAAGAAAGCATTGTATACAAGTCCCTTTTAAAGAAAAATAATGTTCAGGTGATCTCTGTCAGTGAACCCCTTCCAGACGGGCCTTTTTCCTCTCTGATCGAGCGCATCATAGAGTGGATGGATGAATATTACTCCATCCGCCTGTCCAGCGAGGTACGCCGCGGCATGACAGAAAAAGCATTATCCGGCGGATATCAGAGTCCGCCGCCTCTGGGGTATCAAAAACCACCCGGCACTTTGATCCCCCAAGTCTATGAACCGGAGGCCGCCATTTACCGACAGATCAAAGAATATGCCCTGGCCGGCCGTTCTCCCACTTCCATTGCCAGGCTTCTAAACAGTCAGGGGCTCCGTACCAAACGAGGCCATGCCTTTGACAGCCGCAGTATCCGTTATATTTTGCAAAATCCCTTTTACGCCGGGAAAGTACGCTGGACGCCGGGTGTTTCTTCCGGTTGTCAAGCTGAGTCCACCGCCAGCATGTCCAGTGATACCCCCCAGACCTCTGTTATCCTATCCGATGGCCGCCACACGCCACTTTGCACCGCTGCAGAGTGGAAGATGCTCTGTGCCCTCTTCCCGGCAAAAAACGACAACTGGCGGCACAGTACCTCTGCCTGCCCCCACTACCTCTGCGGCGGCCTGCTTCGCTGCCCTTACTGTGGTGCTTCCATGAGTTATGCCAAAGGTCAGCCGTCCCGCAGTGGCCGTTGTTATCCCTATTTTTGCTGCTGGCG
>HF998272.1 GCA_000433735.1 Clostridium sp. CAG:167 | reverse complement strand
AAACTCGAATGGGTAAAGGTAAAGGTGCTCTGGAGTACTGGGTTGCAGTAGTAAAGCCAGGAAGAGTAATGTTTGAGATTGCTGGTGTACCAGAAGAAACAGCAAGAGAAGCACTTCGTCTTGCAATGCACAAGTTGCCATTGAAATGTAAGATCGTTTCTCGTGCAGACTTAGAAGGAGGTTCGGGCAGTGAAGAGTAAGGAATTTTTAAATGGAATAGCAGATATGTCATTGGCAGAGCTGAATGATGAGTTAGTAGCTGCTAAGAAGGAACTTTTTAACTTAAGATTCCAGAACGCAACAAACCAACTTGACAATACAAGCAGAATTAAAGAAGTTAGAAGAAACATTGCTCGTATTCAGACAGCAATGGCTCAGGAAAAGAAAGCAGCTAACTAGGAAAGGAGGATTTTGTTGTGGAAAGAAATCTGAGAAAAACCCGTACAGGTAAAGTGGTAAGTAACAAGATGGACAAAACAATCGTTGTAGCAGTACTGGACAACGTAAAACACCCACTTTATGGTAAAATCGTAAAAAGAACTTATAAATTAAAAGCTCATGACGAGAACAATGAGTGCAACATTGGTGATACAGTTAAGGTAATGGAGACAAGACCACTGTCTAAGGACAAGAGATGGAGACTTGTTGAGATCATCGAAAAGGCTAAATAAAACCAATATAATGAGACTCATGAAAGGAGTATTTGTGTTATGGTACAGCAGGAAACCAGATTAAAAGTTGCTGATAACACTGGAGCAAAAGAGTTGTTGTGCATCCGTGTTCTTGGCGGTTCTGTTAGAAGATATGCGGCAGTTGGCGATATCATCGTTGCTACGGTTAAAGATGCAACACCAGGCGGAGTTGTTAAAAAAGGTGATGTTGTAAAGGCTGTTGTAGTTCGTACAAAAAAAGAAATTCGTCGTCCAGATGGATCTTATATCCGCTTTGATGAAAACGCTGCAGTAATCATCAAAGATGATAAGACTCCAAAAGGAACTCGTATTTTCGGACCGGTAGCTAGAGAGTTAAGAGACAAACAATTCATGAAGATTGTGTCCTTAGCACCAGAAGTATTATAAGGAGGTGTCCCTAAGTGGCAACATCAAAGATTAAAAAAGGTGATACCGTTCGCGTTATTGCCGGTGTAGATAAAGGTAAAGAAGGAAAAGTCCTTGAGGTAAAAGGCTCTAAAGTTAAGGTTGAGGGCATCAACAAAGTAAAGATGCACATCAAACCAAACCAGTCCAACCCACAGGGCGGCATCGTAGAAGAAGAAGCATTCTTCGATGTATCCAATGTTATGTATGTTGTTAATGGCGAAGTTACCCGTATTGGATTCAAAGTAGAAGACAATAACAAAGTTCGCTATGCCAAAAAAACAGGCGCTGTTATTGACTAATAAAGAGAGGAGGTACTGTTAAAGATGGCTAGATTAAAAGAAACATATTTGAACGACATTGTTCCGGAAATGATGAAAAAGTTCGAGTATAAAAATATTATGCAGGTACCAAAGCTCGATAAGATTGTTATCAATATGGGCGTTGGTGAAGCAAAAGAAAATTCAAAAGTATTAGATACAGCAATCAGTGATCTTGAGATCATCGCAGGTCAGAAAGCTGTTGTAACAAGAGCAAAGAAATCCGTTGCTAACTTCAAACTTCGTGAGGGACAGCCAATTGGATGTAAAGTAACTCTTCGTGGTGCAAAAATGTATGAGTTCGCTGATCGTCTGATCAACCTTGCATTGCCACGAGTTCGTGACTTCCGTGGTGTAAATCCTAACGCATTTGATGGCCGTGGAAACTATGCTCTTGGAATTAAAGAGCAGTTGATTTTCCCTGAAATCGAGTATGATAAAGTGGATAAAGTAAGAGGTATGGATATTATCTTCGTTACCACTGCTCAGACGGATGAGGAAGCTCGTGAACTTTTGACACAGTTTGGTATGCCTTTCAAGAAATAAATAGGAGGAAGAATTCATGGCTAAAACATCTATGAAGATTAAACAGCAGCGTAAAGCAAAATTCTCTACAAGAGAATACAATCGTTGCAAAATCTGTGGTCGTCCACATGGTTATCTTAGAAAATACGGAATTTGCAGAATTTGCTTCCGTGAGTTAGCATATAAAGGCCAGATTCCTGGCGTGCGTAAAGCAAGCTGGTAAGAGCGTTTGCTTCGCAAGTTGTAAAGGAGGATATAACGAAATGACAATGAGTGATCCAATTGCAGATATGCTTACAAGAATCCGTAATGCAAACACTGCAAAACATGATACAGTTGATGTTCCAGCTTCCAAAATGAAGACCGCTATTGCAGAGATTCTTTTGAAAGAAGGATACATCAAGAGTTTTGAAATTGTAGAAGTGGATGGTTTTAATTCTATTCACATCACATTGAAATACGGTAAGGACAAGAATGAAAAAATCATTTCCGGTTTGAAGAGAATTTCCAAACCAGGTCTTCGTATTTACGCTGGTGCAGAAGAACTTCCTAAAGTATTAGGTGGTCTTGGCATCGCTATCATCTCTACAAACAAGGGAATCCTGACAGACAAGGAAGCCCGCAAAGAAAATGTTGGTGGAGAAGTACTTGCTTTTGTTTGGTAATCTTTACCAAACGAAAGTTTAGATATATGAAACAATCAACTCTAAAAAATATATAGGAGGTACCGGCATGTCACGAATTGGAAGAATGCCTATCGCTATACCTGCAGGCGTAACTGTAGATATTGCAGAAAATAATCAGGTGACGGTTAAAGGACCAAAGGGAACTCTTTCAAGAGTTTTACCTGCAGAAATGTCCATTACAAAAGAGGGAGAGGAAGTAAAAGTTTCCCGCCCAAATGATCTTAAGAAAATGAAATCTCTTCATGGTCTTACAAGAACACTGATCCAGAACATGATCATCGGTGTTACAGAAGGATACCAGAAGAAACTGGAAGTAAACGGTGTAGGTTACCGTGCTGCTAAGCAGGGTAAAAAACTGACACTTTCTCTTGGATACTCTCATCCGGTAGAGATGGAAGATCCAGAAGGAATCGAAGTTACTGTTGAAGGACAGAACCTGATCATTGTTTCCGGTATTGATAAAGAAAAAGTTGGCCAATATGCTGCTGAAATCCGTGAGAAGAGAGCACCAGAACCTTACAAAGGTAAAGGTATCAAATATCAGGATGAGGTTATCAGACGCAAAGTTGGTAAGACTGGTAAGAAATAGAAAGGAGTAAGTAGGAATGGTTAGTAAAACAAATAGAAGCGAAGTTCGCAAGAATAAACACAGAAGAATCCGTAGCCGTTTGTCTGGTACTCCTGAGAAACCACGTTTGGCTGTATTCCGAAGCAATAACCATATGTATGCACAGGTTATTGATGATGTCGCTGGTAATACAATCGTATCTGCTGCAACTACACAGGCAGATGTTAAGGAAGGTCTTACAAAGACAAACAATGTTGAGGCTGCTGCAAAGCTTGGCAGCGTGATCGCTAAAAAAGCTTTAGACAACGGAATCAAAGAAGTTGTATTTGACCGTGGCGGTTATATTTATCAGGGTAAAGTAAAAGCATTGGCAGACGCAGCAAGAGAAGCTGGTCTGGAATTCTAATCAAGGAGGAAAACACATGAAACGTGAGATTATTGATGCTAGTCAGTTTGAATTAGAAGATAAAGTAGTATCAATTAAACGTGTAACCAAGGTTGTTAAAGGTGGTCGTAATTTCCGATTCACAGCGTTAGTTGTAGTTGGCGACGGCAACGGACATGTTGGTGCAGGTTTAGGAAAAGCTATGGAAATTCCGGAAGCTATTCGTAAAGGAAAAGAGGACGCTATTAAGAAACTCATCGAAGTACCTTTGGATGAGAACAAGAGTATTCCTCATGATTATATTGGTAAATTCGGTAGTGCATCCGTATTGATGAAGAAGTCTCCAGAAGGTACTGGAATCATTGCTGGTGGTCCAGCCCGTGCCGTTTTGGATCTTGCAGGATTTAAAAACATCCGTACGAAGTCTTTAGGCTCCCGTAACAAACAGAATGTAGTTCTTGCTACAATCGAAGGTTTGAAAGCAATGAAGACTCCAGAGGAAGTAGCAAAACTTCGCGGTATTTCCGTAGAAGAAGTTTTGGGCTAGGAGGTGCAAAGAAATGGCAGGAAAGTTAAAAATTACATTAGTCAAGTCTACAATCGGTGCGATTCCTAAGCACAGAAAAACAGTAGAAGCTCTTGGCCTTAAGAAAGTAAATAAGACTGTAGAGATGCCTGACAACGCTGCTACCAGAGGTCAGATTCAGCAGATCAGACATCTTGTAAAGGTTGAAGAAATCTAATCAAGGAGGTGCACAAAATGAATTTATCAGAATTAAAACCGGCAGAAGGTTCTAAGCAGAGCAATGAGTTTAGAAGAGGCCGTGGACATGGTTCAGGAAATGGAAAGACCGCTGGTAAAGGTCATAAGGGACAGAAAGCTCGTTCAGGAGCTCCAAGACCTGGATTTGAAGGTGGCCAGTTGCCATTATACAGAAGATTACCTAAGAGAGGTTTCACTAACATTAACAGTAAAGAAATCGTAGCAATCAATGTAGATACATTGAACGCATTTGATGAGGGAACTGTTGTAACAGTTGAAGCTCTGGTAGAAAAGGGAATCATCAAAAATCCTAAAGATGGGGTAAAAATCCTCGGAAATGGAGAATTAACCAAAAAGCTTGAAGTAAAAGTAAATGCGTTCAGCGCAAGTGCTGCAGAAAAGATTCAGGCTGCTGGTGGAAAAGCAGAGGTGATCTAAGTGTTTCAAACGATTCAGAATGCGTTTAAGACAAAAGAAGTCCGTATGAAACTGCTTTATGTACTGTTTGCTCTGATCGTCGTGAGAATTGGATGTAATATTCCAATTCCCGGCGTAAACGGCAGCGTTATGCAGGAAATGTTCAACAACAACAAATCCCTCGGATTCCTTGACGTCATGACAGGTGGTTCATTCTCAAGAATGTCCATCTTTGCGTTGAATATTACACCTTATATCACTGCTTCCATTATTTTACAGCTTCTTACCATTGCCATTCCTCGTCTGGAGGAACTGCAGAAAGACGGTGAGGACGGAAGAAAGAAAATTAATGAGTATACTCGTTATCTTTCTATTGTTTTAGCTGTAATCGAAGGACTTGCTATGGTAATCGGATTCCGCAATCAGAACATTTTCAAAGAGAGCGGATATGTATCTATGATCGTAGCAGTTGTTTCTTTGACAGCAGGGGCTGCTTTCCTTATGTGGTTAGGTGAGCAGATAACTGTAAAGGGTGTAGGAAATGGTATATCCATTATCTTGTTGATTAATATCGTAGCAAGAATCCCAAGTGATCTGGCAGGCCTTTATAATACTTATATTAAGGGTGCTTCCAATATCACAAATGCATTGATTGCCGGTGTTATCATCGTAGCAGTCATTGTAGCTATGTATGTATTTATTGTATTTTTGCAGGACGGCGAGCGCCGCATTCCTGTACAGTATGCAAAGAAAATTCAGGGAAGAAAAGTGGCTGGCGGACAGTCAAGCCATATTCCGCTGAAGGTAAATACCGCAGGTGTTATCCCGGTTATCTTTGCAAGTTCCATGATGTCTCTTCCAGTTGTAATTGCCAGCTTTGCGGGTATTTCACCGGCAACCGGTCCAAAGGCTACTTTCTTTCAGAAGTTTTTGACCGTCTGCAACCAGAGTTCCTGGTGTAAAGTAGGAAGCTGGGGAGAGTTTAAATATTCATTGGGATTGCTGGTGTACATCGCATTAGTTATTTTCTTTGCATATTTTTATACATCTGTAACTTTCAATCCTCTTGAGATTTCAAACAACATGAAAAAACAAGGTGGATTTATCCCGGGTATCAGACCTGGTAAACCAACCACAGATTATCTGACAAGTGTATTGAACAGCATTATTTTCATGGGTGCAGTTGGAATGGTTATCGTATGTGTACTGCCAATTGTATTCTCAGGAGTATTTGGTGCCGATGTATCCTTCTCAGGAACATCTTTGATCATCGTAGTTGGTGTAGTAATTGAAACAATCAAGCAGATTGAATCCTTAGTATTAGTTCGACATTATAAGGGCTTCTTAGGAAATTAATCTGAATGTACTCAACCGGCCCCCCGCCAGAAGTGTCTTTTTTGGTGGGAGGTCGCTTGGGGTTATAGTAAGAAAAGGAAAGGTATTTTATGAAGATTGTTATGTTAGGAGCTCCGGGTGCCGGAAAAGGTACTCAGGCAAAAATGATTTCTGAAAAATATAATGTTCCACATATTTCCACAGGGGATATTTTCCGTGCAAATATCAAAGAGAATACACCTCTTGGCCAGAAGGCAAAGGAATATATGGACAAAGGTCTTTTGGTTCCGGATGAACTGGTAGTAGATCTGGTAGTAGACCGTCTGGCTCAGGATGATGCCAAAAACGGTTATGTACTGGATGGTTTTCCAAGAACCATTCCACAGGCTGAGGCATTAACAGAAGCACTGGATAAGATCGGTGAAAAACTGGATTATGCCATTGATGTAGAAGTGCCGGATGACAACATTATCAACCGTATGTCCGGAAGACGCGCCTGCGTTGCCTGTGGCGGAACTTACCATATTAAGTTCAACCCAACTAAGAAAGAGGGCATTTGTGATGCTTGTGGCGGCGAACTGATCCTGCGTGATGATGATAAGCCGGAGACAGTAAAACAGAGACTGACCGTTTATCACGATCAGACACAGCCGTTGATCGACTATTATACAAAAGAAGGAATTCTCAAAGAAGTCGATGGAACATTAGATTTGCAGGCAGTATTTGCAGAAATCGTAAAAATTCTGGAGAAATAATAAAGATTATAGCAGAGAATGGAGGCCGGGATAATGGCAGTAACAGTAAAATCCCAAGATGAAATCAACCGAATGAGAGATGCCGGTAAAATATTGGCAGAAGTCCATGAAAAACTGGAAGAAATCATAAAGCCGGGTATTACGACGCTGGAGATTGACCGCAAAGGAGAAGAATTTATCCGCAATGCGGGCTGTATTCCTTCTTTTAAAGGATATGAGGGATATCCAGCCTCTATCTGCGTATCGATTAATGATGAAGTAGTACATGGAATTCCGACAGATGAGCATGTTTTGTTTGAAGGAGATATTGTCAGTCTGGATGCAGGTGTGATCTATAAAGAGTATCAGTCCGATGCAGCCAGAACCCATGGAGTGGGAAAAATATCGGAAGAAGATCAGAAACTGATCGATGTTACGAAAGAAAGTTTTTTCCGTGGGATCCAGTTCGCCAGAGCAGGCAGACATCTGTACGAAATATCATCAGCAATCCAGAAATATGTGGAATCCAATGGATTCTCCATTGTAAGAGAGTTAGTTGGTCATGGCATCGGACGGGAGATGCATGAAGATCCTCAGATCCCGAACTTTAAGCCCATTGGAAGAGGAATTAAGTTGTGTCCGGGTATGACTTTGGCCATTGAGCCAATGGTAAATGCCGGTAAGAGAGATATATGGATTCTGGAAGATGACTGGACTGTTGTGACCAGAGATGGTTCTAAGGCAGCTCATTATGAGAATACAATACTCATTACAGACGGCGATCCGGAAATTTTGTCGCTTGCTTAGTTAGAGGGAGTACCGTGAAAGCAGAAAGAAACTGCTGGTGCTTCGGAATGGAGGTAAAAATGTCGAAAGCGGATGTTATCGAAATCGAGGGAGTTGTAATCGAAAAACTTCCTAATGCAATGTTTCAGGTAGAATTAGAAAACGGACATAAGGTACTGGCACATATCAGCGGAAAGCTTCGTATGAATTATATTCGTATTTTGCCAGGAGATAAGGTAACTTTGGAGTTGTCCCCTTATGATTTAACAAAGGGAAGAATTGTTTGGCGTGATAAGTAAAAAAAAGAATGAATTCACACTTGCAATTTGAAAAACATTATGTTACAATTGTACTCGGACTTTTTTGAAAGGAGGGTATTACTGTGAAAGTTAGATCATCAGTAAAACCAATTTGCGAAAAATGCAAAGTCATTAAAAGAAAGGGCAGAGTCAGAATTATCTGCGAAAACCCAAAACACAAGCAAAGACAAGGCTAATGAATCATTTCGAAAACCTAAAGAGGGCGTCTTTAGGTTGTTTTCGTGTAAATATATTCAAGTTCTTGCTTTCTGTGTTACAGCATTCCACCGTCATACAATCAGGAATGTTGTGATATCGCAACGGTAAGCGATGCAGAAGTCTCCTTAAACCGCAGGAACGCGGGGCGGGTTCTTATTCTGCAGAGTTGTTGTGATTTAAAGCGGCTGCAGTGTGTTCCCAGTGAATACACACAATTTGAAGTGACGCAACAGCGTCGAAATTTACAATAATAAAAATGGAGGTGTAAAGCGCACATGGCTCGTATTAGCGGTGTAGATTTACCAAGAGAAAAACGTGTTGAAATAGGTCTTACCTATATTTACGGAATTGGCGTAGCAAGCTCAAAAAGAATTTTGGCAGAGGCTAATGTTAATCCGGATATCCGTTGTAAAGATTTGACGGATGAAGATGTTTCTAAGATTCGTGATGTTATCGACCGTACACAGGTTGTAGAAGGTGATCTTCGTAGAGAAGTTGCTTTGAACATCAAGAGATTACAGGAAATTGGATGCTACCGTGGAATTCGTCACAGAAAGGGACTTCCGGTTCGCGGACAGAAAACTAAGACGAATGCTAGAACAAGAAAAGGTCCAAAACGTACAGTAGCAAACAAGAAGAAATAATTTAGGAGGTAAGACAAGTGGCTAAACAAGTTAAAAAAGTGACAAAGAAGCGCGTCAAAAAGAATATTGACCGCGGACAGGCACATATTCAGTCATCTTTTAACAATACAATCGTAACACTGACAGACATGGAAGGAAACGCTATTTCCTGGGCAAGTGCAGGTGGACTTGGATTCCGTGGTTCTAAAAAGTCTACTCCATATGCAGCTCAGATGGCTGCAGAGACAGCAGCAAAGGCTGCACTGCCTCACGGATTGAAGTCAGTAGAAGTAATGGTTAAGGGACCAGGTTCAGGCCGTGAAGCTGCTATCCGTGCAATTCAGGCTTGTGGTATTGAAGTAACAAGTATTCAGGATGTTACACCTGTTCCACACAATGGTTGTAGACCACCAAAACGTAGAAGAGTTTAAGGAGGAAGATTAGAATGGCTATAGATAGAACGCCTGTTTTGAAAAGATGTAGATCTTTGGATTTGGATCCTGTATACTTGGGAATTGATAAGAAATCCAAGAGAAATGCCAGAACTGGTAAAAAGTTAAGTGAGTACGGTAGTCAGTTAAGAGAGAAGCAGAAAGCAAAATTCATCTACGGAGTTCTCGAGAAACCTTTCCGTAACTATTTTGCAAAAGCGCAGAAGTTGAAATACGGAACAACAGGTGACAACCTGATGATCTTGTTGGAGCTTAGACTTGACAATGTATTGTTCCGCCTTGGCTTTGCCCGTACAAGAAAAGAAGCTCGTCAGATCGTAGATCACAAGCATGTATTGGTAAATGGAAAACGCGTAAATATTCCATCTTACCAGGTAAAAGCTGGTGACACAATTGAAATCCAAGAGAAATTCAAAGGAGCTCAGAGATATAAAGACATCCTTGAAGTGACTGGAGCAAGATTAGTACCTGCATGGTTGGAAGCAGATCAGGAAAAACTTTCTGGTGTTGTAAAAGAAATCCCTACTAGAGCAGAAATCGATGTTCCTGTAAACGATGTGCTGATTGTCGAGTTGTACTCTAAATAATTAAGTAACCCAAAAAGGAGGGTCCAGTGGTGTTTGAATTTGAAAAACCTAGAATTGAAATTGCGGAAATTTCCGAAGATAAAAAATATGGACGTTTTGTAGTAGAGCCACTCGAAAGAGGATATGGTACTACTTTGGGTAATTCTTTAAGAAGAATCATGCTTTCATCTTTACCTGGCACAGCTGTTAGCCAGATTAAAATTGATGGCGTTGTACATGAGTTCAGCTCTATTCCTGGAGTAAAGGAAGATGTGACAGAAATCGTGATGAACATCAAGAGCCTTGCAATTAAGAACAACAGTGAGGACTTGAACGCAACCAAGACCATGTATATTGATGCACATGGTGAAGGCGTTGTGACAGCAGCAGATATTAAGACAGATTCTGATATTGAAATCATCAATTCAGATCAGGTCATTGCTACTTTAAATGGTGGTGCTGATTCTAAGCTTTACATTGAAATGGTCGTAACAAACGGCCGTGGATATGTAAGCTCTGATAAGAATAAAAAAGAAGACATGGCAATCGATATGATCGCAATTGATTCCATTTATACACCAATTGAGCGTGTTAATATTAAAGTTGAGAATACCCGTGTTGGTCAGATCACAGACTTTGATAAGCTTACATTGGATATCTATACAAATGGAACTCTGGAGCCAGACGAGGCAGTCAGCCTTGCAGCAAAGGTTCTGAGCGAGCATTTGAATTCATTCATCGATCTGTCAGAGAAAGCGAAGATGGCAGAAGTCATTGCTGAACCGGTTGAGGATACAACTCAGATGGTCGAGAACATGAGCATTGACGAACTGGAGCTTTCTGTTCGTTCATATAACTGTTTGAAGAGAGCAGGTATCAATACTGTTGAAGAATTGACTAGAAAAACCGCTGAAGATATGATGAAAGTTCGTAACCTTGGCCGTAAATCTTTAGAAGAAGTGCTGGCTAAGTTGAAAGAACTTGGTTTGTCTCTCAGTACGGGAGAATCTGAAGAATAGTAATAACAAGGAGGATATATCATGGCAGGCTATAGAAAACTTGGAAGAACATCCAGCCAGAGAAAAGCTTTGCTGAGAAATCAGGTAACAAATCTGTTGTACCATGGCAAAATTGTTACAACAGAAGCAAAAGCAAAAGAAATTCGTAAAATTGCTGAGAGCATGATCGCAATGGCAGTTCGTGAAAAAGACAATTACGAAACTGTAACAGTACAGGCGAAGGTTGCTCAGAAAGATAAAGACGGAAAAAGAGTGAAAGAAGTTGTAGACGGTAAGAAAGTAACTGTATACGATACCGTAGACAAAGAGATCAAAAAAGATCTTCCATCCAGACTTCACGCTCGTCGTCAGATGAAGAAAATGCTTTATACTGTAAAAGAAGTTCCAACTGCTACAGCTGGAAAGAAAAAAGCAACAAAGGATGTTGATATTACAAACATCTTGTTTGACGAGATCGCTCCTAAATATGCTGACCGTAATGGTGGTTACACAAGAATCATCAAGATCGGACCTCGTAAAGGTGATGCAGCAATGGAAGTACTGATCGAGTTAGTATAATCATTTTGTTTGCTGAAAGGGAGAACATTCCCGGACAAGGGGTAATTTCCCTCCCATGGGCGCTTGCGCTTGTTAAGTGCGCAGCGGTATGGATGCCTATGCTGACGCATATACAGGCATCTCATACCGGCGTACTTAAAACCCATGTCCGGGAAGTTACCCCTTGTTCCGGGAAAAGCCCCCTTTTCAGCAAGTAAAAAATGAGGCGGGAAAGTGTTGACTATAGGATGAGATGGGAAAGGACTCCCCTGTTTGTCTTCCTGGGGGCTGGTTTCTTATGGAGGCGGAAAAAAGATTTACAGAGCATGGGATTTTAAGGGCGTCGGCAGGAGGCACT
>HF998271.1 GCA_000433735.1 Clostridium sp. CAG:167 | reverse complement strand
CTACATTTGCTTTTGTATATACTTCTGAATCTTTGAGATTCCTTTCATCTATCATTCGTAATAACCTCTGCGAAAATGTCTCATCCATTCTTTTTTTATCTGTCATATCAGCCACCACCTTTTGCCTTATCATACCACATTTCTTGCTTCCTGTGTCGCTCCTCCTACAACAATTTTATTTTTCTCATTCCCTGCCATTTCCCTATTGTAAAACCATGTAAAATGATGTAAAATAAATTCAACATTAAGAGAAATACGGAGGTCAATCATGAGACATTTAATGAATGTTCTGGATCTTTCGGTGGACGAGATCAACCAACTGATTTCCCTGGCCGAGACCATTATCGAAGATCCAACCCGATACTCAGAAGTTTGTAAAGGAAAGAAATTGGCTACTTGTTTTTATGAACCAAGCACCCGTACCCGACTCAGTTTCGAATCAGCGATGTTGAACCTGGGTGGTCAAGTGCTTGGTTTTTCTTCGGCAGATTCCAGCTCTGCTTCCAAGGGTGAAAGCGTTGCCGATACGATCCGGGTTATATCCAGTTACGCAGATATCTGCGCCATGCGTCACCCAAAAGAAGGTGCGCCTCTGGTAGCATCCATGCACTCCCGGATCCCTGTTATCAATGCGGGAGACGGTGGGCATAACCACCCTACCCAGACTCTTACGGATCTGCTTACCATTAAAAATCTCAAAGGACGGCTTGACAACCTTACTATCGGTCTGTGCGGAGACTTAAAATTCGGCCGCACTGTCCATTCCCTGATCCAGGCCATGGTCCGCTATCCCAATGTACGTTTTGTCATGATTTCCCCGGATGAATTGAAAATCCCGGATTATCTGCGCAAAGACACACTGGATGCGGGTAACATTCCGTATAAAGAAGTAGGTGTTCTGGAAGATGTCCTTCCTGAACTGGATATTCTTTACATGACCCGTGTTCAGAGAGAACGCTTCTTCAACGAAGAAGATTACATCCGTCTGAAAGACAGTTTTATCCTTGATAACAAAAAAATGAAATTAGCTCCAAAAGATATGCTGGTCCTTCATCCTCTTCCCCGGGTCAACGAGATTGCTACCGAAGTGGACGAAGACCCAAGAGCCGTTTACTTCAAGCAGGTGCAGTACGGCGTGTATGTCCGCATGGCGCTGATCATGACTTTACTGGAGGTGATCCCTGTATGTTAAATATCGGTGGACTAAAAGAAGGCGTTGTCATTGACCACATTAAGGCCGGCGGTGCCATGGAAATCTACAACTACCTGGGACTGGAAAACCTGGACTGTTCTGTGGCTATCATTAAAAACGCCAAAAGCAACAAAATGGGCAAAAAAGATATTATCAAAATCGAAGGTCCTATCACCGTAAACCTGGAAGTATTAGGCGTGCTGGATGAAAATATCACCATCAACGTGATCCAGGACAATAAGATCGTGGAAAAAAAAGCACTGCCTCTTCCGGAAGTAGTTACCAATGTGATCAAATGCAAAAATCCAAGATGTATCACTTCCATCGAGCAGGAACTGCCACATCGTTTCAAACT
>HF998270.1 GCA_000433735.1 Clostridium sp. CAG:167 | reverse complement strand
GTAGAGTGTACCGCCTGATGAACACTATGAATCTACCAAAGCGCTCCACAGAAAAACCAAAGTGGAAAGGTGCCTGGAAAGACAACGGTCCTTGTGTTAATCACCTTAATCAGCAGTTCAATTCCTCTACTCCAAACTCTGTCTGGGCTAGTGATTTTACTTACATAAAGGTAAATGGACGCTTCCATTACCTCTGTGTTGTTATTGATTTATTTTCAAGAAAAGTCGTAGGCTGGAGCCTGTCCAACCGTCATGATGTCGACTTAACCATCAAAGCTTTTGAAAAGGCTTACTTCGACAGAGGCGAGCCTGATTATGTACTGTTTCATTCAGATCAAGGTTCTGAATATACCGCTTTCACATTTCGACAAACCTTGGAAAAATATAACGCGGTTCAGTCTTTCTCAAAGAAAGGATATCCATACGATAATGCATGTTGCGAAAGTTTCTTCCGCCATATGAAGCGTGAATGCATCGACCGTAAATCCTACCGCAACCAGAATGAACTACGCCTTTGTTGCTTCGAGTACATAAACCGTTACAACTCTAAACGCCCTCACTCTTCGCTTGGTGATTATACACCAGATGAAATAGAGGAGTTCTACATGGAAAGCCAGGAGTAATTCTGTCTTTCCTGAAAATTGTATTTAAAAATGTGTCTACTCTCTTGACTACGCTGCACTATATTAAATGATGTGGTGTCGT
>HF998269.1 GCA_000433735.1 Clostridium sp. CAG:167 | reverse complement strand
GATTATGAGGGATGGAGGGGGAAATGTCAAGGAAAAATCTGTCTTGTTTTGGCGAACAGTGATGCAAGCCCCCCATCCTTGTAATCATATTTACTTTTTATAAAAGGAGTTCCCCTCATAAGTATATCTTAATTTATACACAGCTGCCTGATCCAAATAATCCAGATATTTATACCTGTTTTTCCAATCAATAAAGGCTTCAATACAGGTATTATCAAACTTTTTTCGTTTAGGTCTTGAAGCATATGCGAATTTATCGCATCCTTCATAGGCTGACTTCATAATGTACTGGATGGAATCTTTGCACCGGACATATTTCAGATTTTTGCAATCCGCAAAGGCCTTTTCCCCTACATAATACATACCTGTTGTGAGATTGACCAGTTTTAAATGTTCTGCGCCCATAAAGGCTCCGTCTGCAATAACCCGTACACCTTTTGGCACCTGATAAACCGAATCCTTTTTCCCTGCCGGATAGGCGATAAGCACCTGGCCATCTTTTGTAAATAACACACCCTCCACGCTTTTCAGGTATTTGCTTTTCTCGTCCACCGTAATTTTCTTGCAAGAGAACATATAACTAAAAGCGGCAGCCCCTGCCCATCTGACGGATGCCGGCAATTGAACTTCTGTTATCTTGTCACATTTTTCAAAAGCACAATCATAAACATCCCAAATATCATCTGCCAGCGTTACCTTTCCCTGTCGGGTGACCGGGCAGGCATAAACGCCTTTTTCCGGGTTTTTATAGACAAACATATTATCCTGTGCGTAAAATTCCCCATTCTTCGCCGCCCGGGCATCTGAGGCTGCCATTTTTATCTGTGATACCTGGCTGCATTTACTAAAATATGTATCATATTCCGGAGCCTGCTGGCTGTCCTCTATGTTACCATTGCTATCTTCAAATTTTACCGGCTGATCCAGGATCATTATGTGCGCATCTGTCCTTTCCATTTCCTTTAGGTTAATGCTTTGATGCACACAAATACTGTCCTTGGTAACTTCGTATGCCTGCGTACTTTCTTCCGTTCCAAGTATTCTATCGCGAATATCTTCTTCCGTGACCTCCGGAAACTGGTTCACGTACGGTGTGTTCCAAAAGGCACCCCACTGACGATACACTTTTTTACTGTGGCAAACCAGTTCTCCTATATCCGCCTGAGCAAAGGAAAGAGCCCCGGCCAGGATAAAAGTAGACGGCAGCTCCAGTTTTTCTGTTTTGACGCCATAGAAGGATTCTTTCTCGACTCTCTGGATGCCTTCCTCCAGTTTTATGGACTTATACTTCACCGTCTCCTCTTCCATCCAGGATGCCACGCCCAGATCTACGGTTTTCTGCTGATTCTCCGCCATCCACCGTGCCTCCGGAATTTCTGTCCAGCTTCCTCCTACCACCTTTACCGGATAGGATCCGATGCGGTTTGCGATCACCAGTTCCCGATCTTTTGTTTTCAGGCTGATAATCCTGACCTCTCCCTTTTTGATCTGACATATCAACTGAGTGTAATTGCGTCCGTCAATGGATATGTTCTGACAATTCAGCAAAGTTCCATTTTCTTCATCCACCACTGTTGCCTTTAATTTTTCAGAAATATCTGCATAAGACTTGGAACTGGTAAAATATAGAACTCCTTCTGCCACCAAAATCATGGACAGGACAATCAGTATTATTATTTTCCTTTTTTTCATGGCCGTCCCTCCTTCGTATGAAGCTGTGCCAGCACCCGTCGAACCTTACCACTGCCTGAATCTATTTCGCACAGTTTATCGCCTTCCATCTTCAGGTAAGGATTTCCCTCTTCCACTGTGATGTGCTTCAAATTAGGAAACATATAGAACAGATCTTTCGTATCTTCCTGTTCGCAGTCATTCCTTTCGACTTCTGTTATTCTGGCTAATTTCCCGATGGTCAGGCTAGTTACCTTCTCATGCTTCTCCTGTGGCAGTCTTATACCACAAGCCGGCTCCTGTTCCAACGGTGCCGACCGTTCCACCCCATTGTAACCATATCCCCACACGCCATGAATATACGCCTTTGTGCCGTCCCTGGAATACACAACATCATACTTTTCCTGACTGATGGCTGTCTCCACTGCTGCCTGCGGGGCCGGTATGGATTCTTTCTGCCAGATCACCCCCGCCCCAGCTGCCGCCACTGCTACAGCCAGAATAAAAATTGCCCTGTTTACATTCATAGGCTTCCTCCTCGTTTACTTACAATCCCTCACGGTTCTTTATTCGGTCCTATACTATACCTAACGATGGATGAAGTAAAACCCTTGCAAAATTCCCTCAAATAATTATCACATTTTTAACAATTTTTCTGTATATTTTCAAATGTCCCGCAAACAAACAACTGGTTCATTTGCGGGACTCCCCATCATTTACTTTTATTAAAAGTGTGCAAACTCAAAGTCAACGATATCTTCTGAATTATTGCTATACATGGATTTTGCAATTTCATTGAAACTGTATTTTTCATTTGCCAGCACATCATAGGAACTGGAATCCGCTGCCTTTGGCAGAGTACCATGAACTCTGAACAGATACCGATAAGTTTTATCCATATCATCACTGGTATAGTGGTACAACTTGCCATCAAAGGTCACATTGTGCCACACCCCTGTACTGATTGTTTCCACATTACCTTTTAGTTTCTTTACCATTTCCACGCGTATTCCTGCTGGATTTCCTTTCTTTGTCTCTGAAACAAAATGTTCCCAGACTTCTTGATTCACCATTTCCAGATCTTCTGTTACCTTAAGTACCGGAAGTATCGTCTGTCCCCCCTTTGTTTCCTGCACCACTTCTTTTTTCCCTGTCTGTGCCGCCAGGGCATAGCCTCCAACTCCCAGTGCTACAACACACGCCAATACGGCGGTAATAAGAATTCCTTTCTTTTTTCTCATGCTCTGCTTACCTCCTATGATCTATAATTTTATTACTTGGAATAAGACCACTTGATCTTAGCCAGTTTAAAGCCTTTCTTGCCATGGGTTCTCCAGTTGTTGATAGGCTTGATATTTTTTATATAGTACGCTTTTTTTGCGTATCGTATCGCACTTGAATTTTTAGGTGCGACAATTTTCCCGGTAGAAATCAATACCTTATTTTTCAAATTCACAGAAAAAATATCAACAACAGCATCACTTCCCAGATAATTGCTGGCCTTTACGCCCTTCAACTTAGTCTTTTTTCCTTTGAAGATCAACTTTTGAGGGCCATCATCATAATTATCTGCATATACATGGAAGCCATATACAACCTCCTTTGTTCCCTTCGGAAATGTGAGTTTAGTCAGGTTAATGCAGTCATAAAAACAATTTTGGGGAATCCTTATATATTTTGATTTCTTTGGGAAAACGACCTTTTTCAAGGATTTGCATGATGAAAAAGCACTTTCCTCTATCTTTTTAGCCATGCTCTTTTTGGTGTAAACCGGCCAAACAAAACTTTTGATGTCACTTCCTGAAAAAGCACCTTCCTCAATTTTACCCTGATAGTCCTTCGGCAATGTGATCTTTTCCAGGCGTCCTCTGGCAAAGGCACTTCTTCCTATAACAGTTTTTTTACCTTTCACTGTAACCTGTTTTAAGCCGCTTCCACCACCTATATAGGTAACGGATTCAGGAACACTCATTTTATTGATTTTTACGACATCAAAACAACCAGACTCGATTCGAGTTACCGTGTTTGGAATCTTTACTTCCTTGTACTTGCGTGTCTGGTCATCCGTCCAGAAAGGTACTCTGTTTGTCTCCTGCTCTTTGAAGTACTTGTTTTCAGTTGTTGAGTAGTCATTTTCTCCACCGACATTTCTCACTGGAATATTTGCGATGGTGGATGGAATATAGATTACTTCCTCCTGAGTATGAAGTCCCATAATCTGTACCCTGGCCTGATCGGTTCCATAATTCTTCACTTCAAACCAGATTGCCTTATACGAATGTCCTTCCAGCTGCACTTCTCCATATTCATAGACGCCGTCCTGGGTAATATTGATCGTATCTGCCTTTACCTTTGGTGTCTGCAGACCAGCCAGTGACAAAACAGCCATAAACAACAGCACCGCACCTGTTTTCATCATTTTTTTCATGTTCTTCATCCCCTTTCCTTATTTCAAATAAGACCATTTTACTTTTGCCAGCTTATAGCCCTTTTTCCCATATTCATGCCAAAGGTCCTTCCAAAGGTCATTATCCACACTGGAATTTTTATAAATTTTCTGGATACGGTACGCTTTCTTTGCATACTGGATTGCCTTAGATTTCTTCGGTGCCACGACCTTAATTGTTGTCAATAAATCCTTTTTCTTCAGATCTATCTTATACTTTTTACCAACCCGGTTGCTGTTCAGAAATTCTGCAGCTTTTAAACCTCTTAATCTTGTATTCTTTCCTTTGAACACTAACTTTCTGGGACCATATGGCTGATTGTCAGAAACTCCCATGTATTTGTATATAACCTTGTCAATGTTCCTTGGGAATGTAAGCTGTTTTAACTTCTTGCAGTCGCTGAAACATCCACTTGGAATATATACATAATCAAGATATTTAGGAAAAGTTACTTTCTTTAATTTTTTACAACCATTGAATAAACTGGTACCTATCTTTCTCCACCCATTTGAACTGCTGTGATCCGGCCATACAAAAGACTCAATCTGACTTCCTGAAAAAGCACGGTATTCTAGTTTTCCGTGATATTTTTTAGGAAAAGTGATCTTTTGTAATCTTCCTTTTTCAAATGCCTGAATACCAATCGTCGTGTCCTGTCCCTGAATGACTACTTCCTTCAATCCGGTTCCGCCACCCATATAAATTACCTGTTTCGGAACAACCACTTTATTTATCTTCACTGCCGAAAAGCACCGGCTTCCTACAACCTTCAGTGTAGATGGCAAAACCACCTCTTTATACTCTTTATTGGGATCTGCCGACCATAGCAAATACCGTTTTTCCTTTGTTTGCGCTTCTGTAAAATTTTTCGTATTTTCGCAGGCAAAATATGTTCCACCACCTACCGATGTTACCGGCATTCCATCTATTGACTCCGGAATGTATATAGTATCCTCTTCCGTATGCAGTCCTAATAATCTTATTTCCTTTTTCCCTTTCCCACTATTCTCATTAATCGAATACATAATTGCCTGATAAGTGTGTCCATCAATCTCTACATCTGTAATTTCATAAAACTTTGGAAAAGAATCTATCATCTCCGCCTTAATCTTCGGTGACTTAATCCCTGCCACTGATAAAATAGACAAGAGAAAGACTGCCACCCCCATTTTTATGTGTGTTTTCATAGTGTTGTACCTCCTTCATTTTTACTTTAAGTATGCCCATTTCATTTTCATCAAATGAAATGCTTCTCCTCCACGACTAGTCCAGTTTCTAATGAACTTAATATCCTTAAACCGATATGCTTTCTTGGCGT
>HF998268.1 GCA_000433735.1 Clostridium sp. CAG:167 | reverse complement strand
GAAATTAAAGTTGCAATACTACTTGACATTTGCAACCACCCAGCAGTAGCAAACCAGTCTTTGCGTCCCAGCCCTATCTATGCTATAATGAATGATATTGTTTACGGAGGTGAAGGAAATTGATACAGGTAGATCATATAAAATTTGATTACATCCGGCGGGATGAACAGGATAATGTGGTGGCGGTGGAGAATGCGATCCGGGATGTTTCCTTCACGGTGGCACCGGGAGAGTTTGTAGCGATCCTGGGACACAACGGATCCGGCAAGTCTACTCTGGCAAAGCACATGAACGCCTTGCTGGTGCCGGAAGAGGGCACGATCTGGGTGGATTCCATTGACACAAAGGATAAGGAAATGATCTGGGACATCCGCCAGCGGGTAGGTATGGTGTTTCAGAACCCGGACAATCAGATCGTCTACAATGTAGTGGAAGAAGATGTTGGATTTGGCCCGGAAAACCTGGGAGTGCCTACTTCGGAGATCTGGCAGAGGGTTGGAAGTGCCCTGGAAAAAGTAGGTATGAGCAAATACCGGAAAAAGTCTCCTAACAATCTGTCCGGCGGACAAAAACAGCGGGTGGCCATTGCCGGTATCCTGGCCATGAAGCCAAAATGTATTGTATTAGACGAGTCCACGGCCATGCTGGATCCCATTGGACGAAGAGAAGTTCTGGAAGCTGTACAGGAACTGAACAAAAAGGAACATATCACAGTGCTTTGGATCACTCACTATATGGAAGAGGTTATTGAGGCAGATAAACTGATCGTTATGAACCAGGGAGAGATCGTGATGGAGGGAACTCCGAGACAGGTATTTTCCCAGGTGGAACAATTAAAGTCTTACCATCTGGATGTGCCGCAGGTTACTATGCTGGCTCACGAATTAAGAAAAACAGGACTGGATGTTCCGGCGGATATTTTGTCCGTGGATGAACTGGCAGATGCTGTAATGAAACTGGCAGGAGGTGGCAGAAGATGATCTTGATCCACGAATTAAGTCATGTGTACAGTCCGGGGACCGTCTTTGAAAAAAAGGCATTGGACCATGTAGATCTGAAAATAGAAGACGGAGAGATCCTTGGGATCATAGGACACACAGGGTCCGGTAAATCCACCTTGATCCAGCATCTGAACGGCTTATTAAAGCCTACAGAAGGAGCCGTTTATTTCAATGGAGAAGATATACATGATAAAGATTTTTCCATGAAAAAACTGCGCAGCAAGATCGGTCTGGTATTTCAGTATCCGGAGCATCAGCTGTTTGAAAGCACCGTCATCGAAGATGTTCAGTTTGGCCCGAAAAATATGGGGCTGGATCCATTGGAAATGGAGATGCGCTCCTTTGAAGCACTGAAGCAGGTGGGGATAGGTGAAGAGTATCTGGATGTATCCCCTCTGGAGTTGTCTGGAGGGCAAAAAAGGCGGGTGGCCATTGCCGGTGTGCTGGCTATGGAGCCGGATGTGCTGATCCTGGACGAACCTACGGCAGGACTGGATCCCAAGGGAAGGGATGAGATCTACCAGCTCATCACAGAACTTCACAGACAGAGAAATATAACTGTTATCATTGTATCTCACAGCATGGAGGACATGGCCAATTTTGTAGACCGGCTGATTGTAATGAATGAGGGAAAAGTGGCACTGGATGGTACGCCAGGCCAGGTATTTTCCCATTATAAAGAACTGGAGCAGATCGGGCTTATGGCACCCCAGGTAACTTATGTCATGGAAGAACTGACCAGGCGGGGACTGGTTCTGCCTCATAATGCCATCCATGTAGATCAGGCAGTTGACAGTATACGACAAGCATTAGGAAAGTAAGGAAGTAATATGTTACGAGATATAACTATAGGGCAGTATTATCCGGCAGAGTCAAGAGTCCATGAACTGGATCCCCGGGTAAAGATCGCAGCCGTATTTATTTACTTAATATCATTATTTGTATTCAGCAGTTTTATCGGCTATGTGGTGGTGACCGTCTTTCTGGTGGCAGCCATTATCAAGTCGAAAGTGCCTTTTTCCTATATTTTAAAAGGACTGAAACCGATTTTGTTCCTGCTTTTGTTTACAGCGGTATTTAATATATTCGGAACAAAAGGCGATGTGCTGTTTGAATACAAATTTATCACCATTACCTGGCAGGGACTGCGCAAAGGTGCGTTTATGTCCATGCGTCTGATCTATCTGATCTTAGGCTCATCCCTGCTGACTTATACCACGACACCGAACCAGCTGACGGACGGACTGGAGACCATGTTGAAACCTCTGGAAAAAATCAAAGTGCCGGTGCACGATTTTGCCATGATGATGTCTCTGGCACTTCGTTTTATCCCGATCCTTCTGGATGAGGCCAACCGTATCATCAGCGCCCAGAGCAGCCGTGGTGCAGATTTTGACGAGGGAAATCTGCTGCACCGGATGAAGATGATGGTGTCGATTTTGGTGCCGCTTCTGGTATCCGCTACCAGGAGAGCCTACGATCTTGCCATGGCCATGGAGTCCCGGTGCTATCATGGAGGCGATGGAAGGACCAAGATGAAGCCTCTGAAATACAAGAAAACAGATAAGATCATGTATGGTGTGGTAGTGGGTTACCTGGCGGTTGTGATTGTTGTAACCCATGTGATACCGACGCCGTTTTAAGGGAGAGGAGAATGCAGGTGAAACGGATCCGATTGCGTGTAGCATATGATGGAACAGATTATTGTGGCTGGCAGCGTCAGAATAACGGAGCCACAGTGGAAGGAGAATTGCAAAAAGCCCTGGATCAATTATTTGGCCCGGGGGTGGAACTGACGGGAGCAAGCCGCACGGACGCAGGGGTACATGCCCTGGGAAATGTGGCTGTTTTTGATGTGGAAACAAGGATCCCGCCGGAGAAAATAGCGGTTGCCCTGAATCATAAACTGACGGAAAATATACGGATTCTGGAGTCCGAAGAAGTGGCACCGGACTTTCATCCACGCTATGCAAAGAGTGAAAAAACATACGAATACACGGTGATCCACACGGATATCGAGATTCCGACACTGGCCCGGTACGGCTATCATGTGTACCGTCCGTTGAATGTGGAGGCCATGCAGGAAGCGGCGGCAGATCTGGAGGGAACCCATGATTTTTCCGCTTTTTGTTCGGCGGGAGCCCAGGTGCAGACCAAGGTGCGCACGGTGTATGAGGTGCAGGTGAGACAGGAGCCTCTTACCGGCGTGAAGGGAGAAAAGATCGTGATCCGGGTCCGGGGCAATGGTTTCCTTTACAATATGGTGCGGATCATTGCGGGAACCCTGCTGGAAGTAGGAATGGGACGCCGCAGCAGAGAAACGGTCCAGAGGGCGTTAGCCACAGGAGAGCGGACGCTGGCAGGACCAACGGCACCGGCGAAAGGATTGATGCTTGTGGGGATTGCGTATGAGGAGTGAACAGATTTTACCCATTGGAACCCTCTTACAGGGACGCTACAAAATTGAAAAAGTAAGAGGAAAAGGCGGATTTGGCATTACTTATTGTGCGATGGATCTGAAGATGCACGCCCGTGTGGCCATTAAGGCCTGTGTCCGGGAGCAGGAGCAGGCGGCCAGGCGGGTACAGAATGAGGCCACGATCATGGGACCGCTTCGGGGATTGGACAGCATTGTGATCGTAGTAGATTATTTTATGGAAAATAGTGTCTACTATATTGTGATGGAGTACATCCATGGCACGACAGTAAAAAAATATATACAAGAGAACGGTACTATGAAAGGGGACGAGGTGCTGGAGAGGATGCGTCCTGTTTTGCAGGCCATGGAACAGATTCATAAAAAAGGGATCATCCATCGGGACATCAGCCCCAACAATCTGATGATCACGAAAGATCACAAGTTAAAGTTGATTGATTTTGGTGAGGCTATTAAGGTGGAATCCGGCAGCGAACATTCTGTGCTGAAAAATGCAGGTTATTCGGCCATAGAGCAAAGCTCACCACAGGGAGAACTGGGACCGTGGACGGATATTTATGCACTGTGTGCCACGATGTATTTTATGATGACAGGACTGACACCTCCGGAGGCGTCGGACAGATGGATTTCGGATACAATACAGCCGTTGGAGATCCATCTGGGAAAAAGACAGTGTCAGGCTGTCATGAAGGGAATGGCACTGGAGGCGAAGGACCGGTATGCTGACATCCACGACCTGCGACAGGATCTGTACAGCGAAGGGGCAGACCGGCGAGAAGAGGCGGATTTTACTCTGACAACAACCACGGGAACAGATACTCTGATTGAACAGTATAAAGAGCAGGTTGGGGAATCTAAGAAAAAAAGGAATGGCCGTAAGAAGAAAAAGCATCGGGCACTGTGGATCACAGGGGGCTGCTTGGTCATTATAGTTTCTTTTGTGCTGATCCTGGCCGGACTGGCATCGATGGGATCGGATTCCGGTTCATCCGGCGTTGTGTCCAGTTCAGACTTAATGCAGGCGAAAGAACAATCCCGGATTGCTACGGCGATTCAAGAAAACAAGCTGGACAATGTACTTAATGAGATAGATGAACTTTACCCGCCGGATAGCGATCTGAGTGATGCTGACAAGCAGAATCGCTTTGTTCTGCTTCTGAACTATTACATGAAAAAAGGTGACCTGGTAAAAGAGAAAGATTTACTTGATTCGGTGGTGACAACCGGTGAATCGGCCAAGTATGATCGTGTTTTTCAAGATTTGATCAAAGAGGAACAGAAGAAACTGGCAACGGCGACAGCAGTGCCGACGGCTAGGACAAAGAAATAAATCCATCCGGACATTCTAATGTTATTATATAAGGAAAAACCGTTATGATTCGAGGAGTGAACCAATATGGATGAACAGTATCAGGCGTATCTGCTGGCACAGATCCAGGAATATTTTTATAAAAAATTTGATTCTTTCATGATCGAGAAATGGAGTGGATCCCCGCTGGAGGATCCCATACCCGTCAGTCAGAGGGAAGAGGCCTATGCCAGATTTTATCAAAAAGTGAAACGGGCTCATGTAGCCAACCGGCAGACCATACGAAGGTGGTTTGGTCTGGGAACGCAGGATGAGGAAACTTTAACCCCACCGAACCGCAAGAGCATTTATAAAATAGCTTTTGCACTGGGGCTGTCTATGGAAGAGACGGAAGAGTATCTTCAGTACGGCATTTCTCAGGCCGGATTTCAGGTAAATGACTACGAGGAATTTATCTGTATGTACTGTCTGGAAAATGGCATGAGTCAGGAAAAATGTCAGAAGATGATCGACTTTTTTGAGGAAAAATGTGCGGGAAAACTGACGGTGGAGCAACAAAGCAAGACGAACTGGCTGAAAGAGCAGTTCCAGATTGTAAAGGAATATCCGGAAGAGGACTTTTTTGTCTGGATATGCCGCCATCGGAAATATTTTAAAGGTTACAGTCTGACGGTGCTGAACTACTATCACAAACTGGTGGAAAAATGCCTGGTCTGGTACCGGGAGGAAGTAAAAAAGTCACTGGCTATGGAATTAAAGAAGGTAGGGTTTTATGAGTGGCTGGATGAGAGCCGCAGAGAGGAGGAACTGGTTTCTCAGGATATTCAGCGTTTTGTGAAGAACCGCTGTCGATCTAAGACTAATCCTCTATCTAAGTCCTGTGCCAGGGACATCCGGGAAATGACTGCGAAAGTGTTTGCGGACCGGGATCGTCTGTGCGACCTGGTGACCGGAGTGTATTCCACGGTTCCACTGCGGTTTCAGGGGCGTAACAAGCGCGGAAAGATGTACAAGGAACTGGAGGGGGAGATCCGGAAAAGCGGCCAGCGTGTGCGAGTAGTGCAACGATCCGACCTTTTGATCCTGGCTCAGTATATTATCTATAAGGAGGCAGCAGAGCAGGAGAGCCTGGAGGATTACGAGTATGATGCCCAGAGGGTAAAAGACAAATTCATTCATTATGCCAATGGGATCCTGGACAGCTGTGGTATGCGGAGAGTGGATCCGGAGTATATGTTAGATTATCTTTTGCTATCCTGCTTTGATGAGAAGGAAATGTATCTTTTCTCGGAAGTGCTGGAAGAGTGATAAATAAGAAAAAAGATGTGAAACGAAAATGTTTCACATCTTTTTTTGTGGAGTCCTTTTTGCGGGTAAGAGTTATTCCTCGGAAGAGGAGTCATCGCTATCCGAACTGCACAGGGCATTTTGTTCTTCCTCGGTAAAGGTTTTGCCGT
>HF998267.1:10117-27226 GCA_000433735.1 Clostridium sp. CAG:167 | reverse complement strand
ACCAAGACTACCACGACCAAGAAGCCTACGGTAACAAAGGCACCGGCTAATAACACTACCACGACCAAGGCAACACCATCTCCAACACCATATGTAGCAGCGCAGAGTTTTACTCTTTCCGGCTATCCGTCGGAGATTGAGCTGGTAGGAGATAACGACTATGAAATCTACGGTCTGGATGTAAAAGTATCTCCATCCAATGCCACAGAGAAGGTTAAGTTCACTTTTAGTGATGATGATCTTGCCAAGGTAGATGCTAACTACAATTTCATCCCTACCGGAGTTGGTAAGGTAAAAGTAACAGCTTCTATCTCTAATGGACAGAAACAGACTTTTGAGTGCAAGATCACAAAGGCAACGGAACTGGGAATCCATGATCCGTCTGTTTACAGAGATCCTATTTCCGGCAACTACTATAGTTTTGGTTCTCACCTGGTAGGAGGAAAGTCCAATAACCTGGTAGGATGGACAGCAGACGGAACCGGATACGGAAAAGCATGGTTCTCCAAGGATTACAAAGAAGAGTTCGCAGAGGCATATGCTTATACAATGCCAAACGGAGCAAAAGAAAATGCATGGGCACCGGACATTATTTACAACAAGGCAATGAAGAAATACTGCATGTACATTTCTATCGTAGATGGAAGTAAAAAATGCTGTATCGCCATGGCTACATCTGATTATCCGGACAAAGATTATAAATATGCCGGCATGATCGTATGCTCCGGTATCACAACCGGTACATCCACAGATATTGGCAAGACAAATGTAGCAAAAGCACTGGGAATTACAGATGCACAGGCAAAAGAAAGCAAATATGCCAAACTGGGTACCAACAGCCCTGACTGTATCGACCCGACAGTACTGTATGACCACGATGGAAACCTCTGGATGGTATATGGTTCCTTTACAACAGCTGGTGGTATCCGCCTTTTGAAACTGGATCCAAAGACCGGGCTTCGCGGAGCAAACTATGCAGACAGCGGTGAAGGTACAGCTACTACATTAAGTGAAGCAGATCCATATTATGGACTCCGCATTGCCAATAACAATGGCGAGGGACCTTACATCCAGGAAGTTAAATCTTCTAAATCATCCACCGGATATTATTACTATCTGTGGACATCCGTAGGAGGTCTTCAGTCTTATGGTGGATATAACATGAGAATGGTTCGTGCAGAAAAGATTGAGGGACCGTACTCTGACCCACAGGGTAACGCAGCTACCGGTACAAAAGGAAGATCGGAACTTGGTCTGCGTGTTATGGACAACTACAAATTCTCCTTCATGAAGAATGCTTATACATCTTGTGGAGGTAATTCAGCAGTAGAAGATGAGAGCGGAAGAACCTTTATCCACTTCCATCAGAAATATGCAAACAGCACAGAGGACTTTACGATCCGTACCCATCAGACATTTGAAAATGAAGATGGCTGGCTTGTAACAGCACCATTTGAGTTCAATGGTGAAACCATTAAGAATAGTTATGATAAATCACAGGTTGTAGGTGATTATGAATTTATTTACCACCGCACCAGTTATATGAGAACCGACAAGCCAAATTATGATTATGTAGCATCTCAGAGACTGGAACTGAATGAGGATGGTACCGTATCAGGTGCCCAGAACGGAACATGGACTCTGAATGGACATTACATTACCATCAAGATTAATAACCAGACATACAAAGGTGTTGTTCTGGAGCAGAACGAGCAGACATCCGCCCGTGACCGTGTCATGGTATTTACAGCCATCGGATCTGACAACCGTACGATCTGGGGCAGCAAGATGCACAAGACAGACAAAGAAGCGGTAGAATATGATGCTTCACAGATTACGGTGCCAACATCTGCTAACGAAGACTTTAATCTGACAACAGAAGGATTGTTTGCTTCTAAAGTGACATGGACATCCAGCAATGATAAAGTTGTCAAAGTAACAAACGGAAAAGCGACGGTGACAAAACCGGATGCAAAAACAAAAGTTACCCTGACAGCGACTGTAAAGAAAGGCAGTGAGACAACCACCAAGACCTTCACTGTATCGGTAGATGCCTTTGCCGTATCACTTCCGGTATTGATCAAGAAAAATACAAACCTGGTTCTGCCAGCCACAACAGCACAGGGAACAGCCATTACATGGACTTCATCCAACACAGATGTGATCACAAAGGATGGTAAAGTAACTGTACCGGCCACCGGATCAGAAACAGTCACTTTGACTGCTAAATATGGTTCTGTTACAAAGACATTTGACATTAAAGTAACAAGTGGTGTGATCGACTCTTACATTTACAAGCAGGACTTCACAGATATAGCCAATGATAAGGCAATGCGTGCACTGTTTGTATCTGCCAATGCAGCTGATTTTGTAAAAGTGAAAAATGATACAACTCACGGAAACTATATGTCCTATGACTTTACAGGAGATACAAAGACAAACTCCCGTGGTATGATCGCTAACTTTGGAGTTGCGGATCAGACTACCTCCAGTTACAGCATGGAATTTGATGCGCTCATCAAAGCCGGTAACAATCAGGGATCTGAGTTCGTAGTAACCGGATCTGATTTTGCTAACACAAGCAAGAATGTAAACTATGGTGCAGCCAGTGGATATATTTTGAAACTGAACACGACCAACAGCACTACATGGACCATCAACGGAGGCGATATAGCAGAGATTCCGGCATCCTGGGTACACTTTAATATCTCCGTGAACCCGACTGCAAAAACAGCATCCGTGATTATTTCAGATGATGATAAAGTATATTATCAAGGAAATGTCACTGTAAACGGAGCCGGTTCTCTGGGTGGTATTTATGTACTGGCCGGAAGATACCAGTCAACATTCTTATTAGACAATATAGCTGTATACTAAGATTCATATACAGGAGGCATAATCTATGAAAAAGAGCATACAGAAGGCCAGAAAGGCAGCGGCAGTTACACTGTCTCTTGCCCTGGCCGGCAGTATGCTGTTTGTCGCTCCGGAGGCGGCAGCAGCATCGAAAAAGAAGGCAAAGGTCAAATTAAATAAGACGAAATTGACTTTGCGGGTAGGAAAGACCTACAAACTGAAATTGAAAAACAACAAGAAGAAGATCAAATGGTCTTCCTCTAAAAAGAAAGTAGCCACTGTTTCAAAGACAGGTAAGGTAAAAGCTAAAAAGGCCGGAACCGCCCGTATCACAGCGAAAGTCGGCAAGAAAAAGTATGTCTGCAAGGTGACAGTAAAGAATAAGAAAAAGACCACCAAGACTACCAAGACTACCACGACCAAGAAGCCTACGGTAACAAAGGCACCGGCTAATAACACAAATACCGTCAAGGCGACACCGTCTCCAACACCATATGTAGCGGCTACAGACTTTACACTAGATGATTATCCGACAGCGATGGAGATCACAGGGGACAATGTATGGCCTTTGAATGTAAGTGTTTCTCCGTCAAATGCCACGGAAAAAGTGAAATTTACCGTGGACAATCCGGAACTGGCGACAGTTGATTCAAATTATAATTTTAAGGCAAACGGTATCGGTAAAGTAACTGTCACTGCCAGCATTGCCAATGGCAAGACAAAGAACTTTGTTTGTGATATTCAGGAACCATACCAGACTTCCAGCCATGACCCATCGGTTGTAAAGGGAGATGATGGATATTATTATATCTTTGGTTCCCATCTTGCGTTTGCAAGAACAGACAACCTGATCGGATGGACACAGGTAACCAACAATGTAACAAAAGATACTTCTGAGACAGGAAGTGTGTTTGCCTCTTATTGGGAAAATTGGGCCAAGTACAACAAAAATGGAGTGGCCAACAAAGATAACAGCGGAAACGACTGCCTGTTGAAAGATAACCAGTGGGCACCGGATGTAATCTACAATAAGGCCATGAAGAAATGGTGTATGTACATGTCTGTCAACGGACCGGATCTGAACTCTGTGATCGTGCTTCTGACTGCCGATAAACTGGATGGAGACTGGACTGTGCAGGGACCGGTTATTTATTCAGGTCTGACGACCAAAGACGGTGTAGAAGGACATAACTTCAAATACACAGATTATGAAAAGGCTACCGGAGAGAGTACACTGGCCTCCCGATATCTGACAGGAAACAGTTACAACCCGGCTTATCAGACCAACGCCATTGATCCTTGTGTAAAATATGACGCAGAAGGAAATCTCTGGATGTCTTATGGATCCTGGTTTGGCGGTATTTACTTCATCAAACTGGATGCCAAAACAGGTCTGAGAGATTACAGTTATACTTACAAATACGATACGGATGATACCGACGGCACTACTTCCGATCCATACATGGGAATCCGTGTAGCAGGAGGCAGCCGTGCGACAGGAGAGGCTTCTTACATCATCCAGAAGGATGGTTACTACTATATGTTCGAGTCCTATGGCGGATTGACAGCCACTGGAAACTATAACATGAGAGTATTCCGTTCTAAGAACATTACCGGACCATATGTAGATAAACAGGGCAGAAATGCACTGAGAACCTCTAAAAATACTACTTCTGTTACAGGTAATATTGGTATCCGTCTGATGGCAGGCTACAAGTGGTCCTGCAATTCTAAAGGATATCTGGCACAGGGACATAACTCTGCGCTGGTAGATGATGACGGAAGAATGTTTTTGGTATACCACACTCGTTTCACAAACAGTGGTGAAACCCATCAGGTTCGTACCCATCAGATGTTTATGAGCGAGGATGGATGGCTTTGTGTGGCTCCATATACCTACAACGGAGAGAAGATATCCGCATCCGGATATGATAAAAAAGAAGTAGCAGGTACTTACGAGTACATTTACCATGAACCATCTACAGCAGGTGGTTCGGTAGTAAACAGCACTTACATCACACTGTATGAGAATGGTACAGTTGGCGGTGTGGATGCCGGCGGCACATGGTCTATGAAGAGTGGCAAGCCATATGTAGACTTCACCATCAAAGGTGTAAAATACCAGGGTGTATTCAGCTATGGTTACGATGAATCAGCAGCCAGAAACCGTGTCATGACATTTACAGCAGTAGGTGCTAATAATGTATGTATCTGGGGATCCAAGACGTTGAAAGATCCAAAGACAGAAAGCGGATCGGTGACAGCAGACAGCAATGCCATCACCGTTCCATCCAGTGCGACAGCGGATTTTGATCTGCCACTGGGAGGGGCTTATGGTTCCACGGTTTCCTGGAAGGTGACAGCAGCAGACAACGCCGTTGCGGTTCAGGGATCCAAAGCAGTTGTAAAGAGACACTTAAAAGATGGCAGTGCCACACTGACTGCCACCATCACAAAAGGCACATCTTCTGCTACAAAGACATATAAAGTGACTGTACCGGGACTCTTGAATGATATCCAGATCGAGACAGTGGTGAAATCGGACAGCATAACCTTACCGAAAACACTGAATGGTGGTTACGCGATTTCCTGGACATCATCGGATACATCCGTGATCAACCCGGCTACCGGTGCGGTAACAAGACCGGCTGCAGAAAGCAAGGATGTTACCCTGACAGCTACCGTTACCGGAAACGGGGAAACAGAAACCAAAGGGTTTTCCGTAAAAGTCCTTACCAAGGGAGACATTCAGTATCTGTACACACAGGACTATGAAAGTGTAACGGATATTACTACTTTGTTTGCCTCTGCCAATATGGCAGGTGGAATTTCCCTGGGAACAGAAAATGACAATCATTTTCTGAAATTTGCTCAGGACTCCAGTTCCGGTAACCGTGGAGGCAAGGCCGCAGACTTTGGTATTACGGCAGAACAGTCTTCCTATATTGTGGAAATGGATGTGGCGCTGACTTCCGGAAACGTTGCAAACCGTTCCCAGTCACAGCTGGTATTGACATCTACCGACAGTACCACAGATAAGGCTAATAACAATGGTGGAATGGCGGATGCAGATGCTTATATTCTGAAACTGGATACCACGCAGAATACCACCGGTCAGTTACAGACAGACTGGTATATCAATGGTACACAGAACAAACTTACCATACCATCCGGAACCTGGGTACATCTGCAGGTTGAGGTAAATGTGACAGCCAAGACTTTGAAAGTAGTGGCAACCAACGGAGACACAGTACTTGGTACAGTGGACAATGTAGCCTTTACCGGAAATGGTACACCAAAAGGATTTTATGTATTGTCCGGCCGTGGATCCGGTGTGACCCAGATCGACAACATAAAAGTACAGTAATAAAAGTCATAATATTAACATATCAATAATCTGACACGAAGATCTGTGTGGCGCAAGTGCAAAAGGTGCTTGCAATACACAGATCTTTTCGTTGGAGGAAAATACGGAGGACAGATATAGCGGAAATAGGCGTTTTTCCTTTACGAAAGAGAGAATTTATGATAGAATGAATTAGAATTATAAATAATGGTTTCGCAGAAAGGAGAAGGTATTTATGCGAAGAATGAGAGGAAAGAGTATTTTGGCTGTGATGCTGAGCTTTTCCATGCTGGGAGGTGTGCTTTCCGCAGGCGGTGAGATAAAAAATGCGTCAGCGGAGACGGAAACACCGGAGTTTGGAACCCAGATTATCACAGAGGATATGTTGAATACGACACCGGACAAGGACTACAAGGTGGATATGTCCATGCAGGGGGATGCGAAAGATGGAGATTATAATAAATATTTCCTGGATGATGATGTACAGACCGTAAAGATCAACATAGATGAAAATAACCTTATGTATATGTTCCAGAACGCCTCGGATAAGCCGCAGGTTATGACCAATCAGGTAACCATCGGGGATGAGACCATTGGTTATGCAGGATTGAAGACTAAGGGAAGTTATACATTGGAGAATATGCCATATGGCAATAGCCGGTTTTCACTGACTTTGAATTTTGGTAAGTATATCAAAAAGAAAAAGTACGGAGCAACCCAGAATTTCCACGGACTGAGCAAAGTAAGTTTTAATAACTTCTATTTTGACAAGAGTATGCTGAAGGAATTCTGTGCATGGAAAGTTTTGTCCAAGATGGGAATCCCCACACCACAGGTAGGACTTGCCAAGATTTATATCAATGACAAGTATTACGGTGTGTACTTCATGGTGGAGAATATGGATTCCAGCATCCTGGAGCAGTACAAAAAAGTGGACAAAAGCGAGATCAGCGATTATCTGGTAAAACCGGAGTATTACCGCATGGAGTATAACACAGCCATGGATCAGTTTATCAATGCGGAGGGCAATTTTGACTTGTCTGAGCATTTGAAAAAGAATGAAAATGGTGATTATGAGGCCAGTGAGGCTTTGCATAATGCCATTGGTGGTTTGTGGGAATACGACAATGACACGCTGCAGGATGTAGCCAAAATGATACCTACCGTTTTGAAATGGCAGAAGAAGTTAAACCAGCTTTATAACGGAACGGACTTTAGCGGCAAGAAAATTGATGTTAACAGCGACGAATATGTGAAGCTGTTGGATCAGGTCATTGATGTGGATGAGGTAGTACGTTATTATGCCGCCCACAGTTTCCTGGTACAGACTGACGATATGTTTACCGGTGAGAAAAACTTCGCTGTCTATGTAGATAAAAACGGCAAATCCATGATGCTTCCATGGGATTACGATCTGAGTATGGGATGCTTCTATCCAACCACAGCGTCGGCGACAGCCAACTTTAAAATTACCCAGATGTATGATCCGGAGCGAAATGATTTTGGATACAATGAAGAAGAGGGATATTCCCAGTACCCATTGTTCTATGTGATCTATCAGAATAAGTCACTGATGAATAAGTTTAAGAAATATATGAAAGACTGTTCCAAGATCGCAGCACTGGGTGGAACACTTTCCACCGGGGAAACCATAGAACCGGGATACATCAATTCCTGTATTGAAAAGATCCAGGATAAACTGCAGGCGGCAGCAACCATGCCACTTACATCCGGCGGAAGATATATCAATGCCAGCCAGCCGGCAGATATGAAAAAGGCATTGCCAAGTATCAAAAAGATTTATGCTATGCGTTCGGTAGGCGTAGTATCCCAGGTTGACGGTATCAATGCAACAGTATGCGGTTCCGGATGCGATCTGTCAGCCGTAGGAAATGGCCAGCCGGAGCGGTTTATTTCCATGAGGGGAAAGATGGCTATTGTAGACGAGAAAACGGGTATTTTTGCAGTAAATACATACCTTGGAGGATTCGCGGCGTCCCTGACTGCGACCAAACTGCCACAGGACAGCGAACAGTATAAGACCATACAGTCAAATGTTCAGCTGGACGCCGGCTGTAACGCGGTAGAGATGTATTCACTGTCAGCCGTGGGAAGTCCGATAGACAAATACACTGTATATGTGCCAACGGCATCCAAGTATAAAAACACAAATCTGGTGCTGTACAATTATAAAAAGGATGGCTCTACAGAGAAAGTCAGCACGAAAAAAGACGACAATGTATATTACGGAGAAGTTTCCGAACTGGGAACTCTGGTGCTGGCAACCACATCCAAGGTGGAAAACAAGACCAATACCAACACAACCGTAAAGAAAGACCAGGCAGTAAAAGGAAAAACATATACAGTAAAAGGTGTGAAATACAAAGTAACTGCTAACGGAACAAAGAGAACCGTAACCCTTGTAAAACCAACATCCAAAAACAAAAAGAGCATTACCATTGGAAAAACCGTTACCATCAAAGGGCAGTCTTTCCAGATTACAGCCATTGCGGCCAATGCCTTTGCAAAAAATAAGAAGTTGAAGAAAGCGGTGATCGGTGCCTCCGTTAAGACCATCGGTGCGAAGGCGTTTTATCAGGCTAAAAAACTGAAATCCCTGGTAGTAAAATCCAAAAAACTTACCAAAGTGGGCAAAAATGCGCTGAAAGGCATTCAGAAGAAAGCGGTGATCAAAGTGCCTTCTTCCAAACTGAAAAAGTATAAGAAACTCTTTAAGAACAAGGGACAGAAAAAGACAGTAAAAATCAAGAAATAATGGAGTTGTTAGCATGAAAGACAGAAGGGTTCACAGAGTAGTAACCGTTTGTGTGCTGGCAGCCATGGCAGGGGGCAGTGGCGCGGGGGGAGGGGGGGGGGGGGGGGGCCCCCCCCCGCCCCCCGCCAGTGCCCATGGAGTAAAAGCCAGACAGGTTACGGAAAAAATGCTCAAAACACAGCCGGATAAAAATTACAAGATACAGAAACAATATCAGGGAAAGGCAAAAGACGCTGAGTATGTGAACTATTTCCTGAAGGAAGACATACAGACGGTATCTCTGACAGTGGATAAAAACAATTTGGATTATTTGTTCCAGAATGGTTCCGAAAAACCTACTGTGATGGCAGATTCTGTCAAGATTGGGGATGAGACTTATGGCTATGTAGGATTAAAAACCAAAGGAAATTATACTTTGGACCACACTTATAACGACAATGTAGCCAATGACCGTTTTTCATTTTCCATCAATTTTGGCAAGTATATCACGAAAGAAAAGTATGGAGAAGACCAGAATTTCCATGGCTGCGACAAAATCAGTTTCAACAATTTCTATTTTGACAAAAGTATGCTCAAGGAGTATTTTGCCCTGAAACTGCTGAATGAAATGGGACTGCCGGCACCCCAGTACGGACTGGCAAAAGTGTACATCAACGGTAAGTTTTACGGTGTGTATTCCATGATCGAGAATATGCAGAAATCCATTTTGAAACGGTATCTGAGTGTGGGAGGGAAGGCTCTGTCTGACTATCTTGTAAAGCCAACCCACACCAATATGCAGTACGATGAAAACATGGATTCCTATCTGACCAAAGCAGGCACATATGATCTGGGCAAAGATATTACCACAGACAAAAATGGCCTGAGCCAGGCAAAAGGAGTTCTGGCAGAGCAGAGTGGCCTGTGGGAAAACAACGAAGACACACTGACTAAAGTAAAGAATGAACTGCCCCGGGTATTTACCTGGCAGAAGAAGCTGACTCTGCTAAGCCAGGGAAAGGACAGCAAGGGGAACAAGATCGATGTCAACAGTGACGAATATATCAAAGAGTTAGAGCAGGTCATGGACGTAGAGGAAGTGGTTAAGTATTTTGCCACCCACAGTTTCCTGGTGCAGAATGATAACATGTTCGTAACCCAGCAGAATTTCGGACTGTATGTGGATAAAGACGGAAAATCCATGCTCCTTCCATGGGACTATGATCTGAGTTTTGGCTGCTATTATCCAAGTACCGCAGAAGCCACGGCAAATCTGAATATTGACCAGATGTATAAAGAGGATATGGGCGGCGAATTCGGCGAAGAGACAATGAAGAAATTTACTTATGCAGATTATCCTTTGTTTCAGGTGATCTATCAGAACAAGGAACTGATGAAAAAATACCATCAGTATATGAAAGATTGTTCCAAGATTGTTCTGACAGGAGGTACGGTGACGGACGGTCAGGTGTTTGAAGCAGGACGGTTTTACGCCAGTGCACAGAAGTTAAAAGACAAGTTGTTCAAGGCGGCAGCAGAGCCGCTGGCATCCAATGTAGAATATCTTAACTACACAGAGCAGCCGCGGGATGTAAAGATTGCATTTCCGAATATTACAAAGATCCTGGCACTGCGGTCAGCCGGCGTCATCAGCCAGGTAGATGGACTGCAGGCTACGGTCAGTGGTTATGGATGTAATCTGGAAAGTCTTGGCAATGCTGTGCAGAGCAGGAATACCGGCACCGGAACCCTGGCCATTGCGGACGCCGCTACCGGTATTTACCTGATAGGAGATTATTCCAATCACGGGAACGACAGCCGTCCACCGTCATTAACGGCGGAAAAACTGGATCCGTCCAATGAAGTATATCAGAAACTCAAAAAGGCATCCGGCGTTTCTTCGGATGAGGATATTGTGGTGTATTCCATGTCCGATACATCGGAACCAAAGGATGGTTACAAAATGTACCTGCCGATAGGTAGTGGTATGGATCCGTCACAGGTTTCTGTGTATTGTTATACACCGGAGGGGGTGAAGTATTTGGAGTCATCGACACAGGACCGGACTGTGACAGCAGACAGCGATTCTATCCGTTATGTGGCCGTAGTAAAAGGAAAACGGGCGGCAGACTGGGTAAAATGGCTGGGACTTGCCCTGGTAGCCCTGGCAGTCATTGCGGCAGTTCTGGGATTTTTCTACAAAAAAAGACAAGAAAAAAGGGGCGCATGATCACGCCCGCAGATCAAAGTTGTACCGGGCAATGGTACCTACCGGAGCCTCGGCATTCATAAAGTCATTCACAAGGTTAAAGTCCTTTTCCTTCATGGAAAATTCGGAAGAGAAAGAAAAACCTTGTTCGTTTAAGGCATCTTGCAGCAGATTGATATTTTTTTCAAGAAGCTGCAGGGTGTCTTTTTCGTCTACAAAAAACTTGGTGGTGATGGATGTGTTCTCTCTTATTATATGGATATCCAGTGAACCAAGGTGGTCCATGTCAAGATGTAAAAGCGCTTTCAAGCTGTCCGGGTGTCGGCGCAGAGACTCTTTGCGTGTCATAACATACAGATCACCATGGGCATTTTGCTGTTGTAATTTCACAGGTAACTGCACATACTGATAAGTGTCGTTTAACAGTTTCATGAAATTCAGATTCTGGTTGGTCTGGGTGGTCTGCTGCTGCAGGTTCTCAAACAGGTTTTTGCCAAATACATCCTGGCTGAAATGGGACAATTTATCTACCTGGCTGGAAATCTGCTGATACAGCTCTTCCACAGCTCCTTTCTGCTTGAGTTTCTCGGGAGAGAGAGTCCAGTTGGACAAAAACTGGTCTTTTACAAGGCGCTGAAAGGCAGGGGAAGACAGGAGACCGGCGGCCTGCTCGCTGCTCATCCGGGGAAGGGCCTGGCGGACAGCCGTCAGAAAATCCCGGGTGGTGAGAGTGCCTTCCTGCAGAGAAGTGGTCAGCTCTTCCGGAAGAGGAAGATCCGACAGGAGGGAATGAAAGGCTTCCCGTTCTTCCGGAGAAAGGGAAAATCCTACCTGCTCATGGATAAAAGGAACTTTGTAATCCTTTGCCAGTCCGGTTTCGGAAAGGGCGGCTTTGGCAGCGGAGGCACCGTCCGTAAGAGAAGAAAAAATCTGTTTCATGCGGCTGAAAGGAGAAGAAGAGACTTCTGTTTCTCCTGACAGAGCGGCATCTGCCGCATTTGCCGGTGCTTTTTCGGCGTTTTCTGGGGCATCGGATCCCTCCCCTTCTTGGGCCGCAGCTTCAGTCTGTGCCTCGGAGGCGGCTGCCTGTGCTTCCTTTAACGCCTGTTCCTCCGGTGTAAGAGAGGAAGAAAGGGCCAGGTTCAAAAGTTGTCCGGCGGTTTGTCCGGAAAGCCTTGGAACCTGGGTGCCGATGGCATTCATAAGATCTCCGATACTGTCAGTGATCTGGGCAAAATGATCTAACAGAGAATGGTCATTGTTCTCATATTGCTCAAACTGTGCCAGATTTTCCGGCGTAAGAGGCAGGCCCAGGCGGCGCAGTGTAATGACTGAGTTTACATCCGCATCCGGATAGGTGGCGCACAGACGGATGGAAGATAAAAGGTTTTCACGGCTGATGGACTGCTGGTTCATCAAAAGACTGCGGACCACATCACTGTTGCGGGCAGACTTTGGCAGACCGGCTTCTTCCAGCGCCTGGTCGATGGTATCTTCCATATCTAATAAATAGGAAGTGCTGACTGCTTTCATATAAATAGTATTCTGATCCAGACTGACGATCTTAAAGGCTGCTTTCTGGCCGATGGAATACTGTCCCGCATCCGGGAGACGGCCGGTAAAGGCAGTACCGTCTTCCATGACCAGCGTGATCTGATCACTGTGGACATCACTGACAACACCCTTTAAGGTCTGTCCCTCTCTGAGCATTACCGTTGTATTGCCTGTGCGGTAGGCTTTTGGCTGGGAAGAGGCCACAGAGGAAGAAGGACTGTCCGTACTGTTTTGAATCCCGTTACTAACGATTGGCATCGCACACCTCCTGTAAAAATAGTCAATTCTATGTTGTATATCGGATAATTGCCGGGAATGTGAAGAATAAAAAAACTTTTATTTTTTTCAAAAAACTGGTTGACAACTGTACTTGGTGGTGGTATTTTAATGGTAGTTAAAGATTAGCACTCGAAGTTGATGAGTGCTAACAATAACAAAAAAGTCGGAGTGACAAAGGAAGTGATTCTGTGGAATTAAATGAGCGTAAGCAAAAGATTTTGGAAGCGATCATCCAGAACTATATGGAGACAGGGGAGCCGGTAGGTTCCAGAACCGTATCCAAGTATGCAGATATGAATTTGAGCTCCGCAACGATTCGGAATGAGATGTCGGATCTGGAGGAGATGGGCTACATTTTGCAGCCCCATACATCAGCAGGAAGGATTCCTTCTGATAAGGCATACCGCCTCTATGTAGACACCATGCTGAAGAACAAAAATGCCGAAGTGGAAGAGATGAAAGGACTTCTGGTAGAAAAGGCCGACAAGATCGACCTTTTGCTGAAACAGGTTGCTAAACTTCTGGCAGACAATACCAACTATACCACCATGGTGACCAAACCGAAGTATCAGCACAAAAAGATCAAGTTTATCCAGTTAAACCAGATCGTAGACGGGCAGCTTCTGGTGTTGGTAGTGTTGGACAACAATCATGTAAACAATAAGTTTATCAATCTGGAAGAACCGTTGGCAGAGGATATTGTCTCTCAGATGAATTTCCTTATTAACACAGCTTTGAACGGCCTGGATTTTACAGAAATCAACATGGCCATGATGCAGAAGATCAAAGAGCAGGCAGGTGCGTACGGAGATCTGGCAGGCAGTGTGTTAGATTGTGTTGCCGAGGTTATGGCGGAGGAAGACAACGCCGAGATTTATACTTCCGGTGCCACCAATATTTTGAAATATCCGGAACTTACGGATAAGGAAAAGGTGACGGAACTGCTTTCTACATTTGAGGAAAAACAGATGCTGGAGGCCTGGGCCAACGACGAGACCGGAGAAGACAAAGAACATGCCATTCAGGTATACATCGGCGAGGAATCACCGGTAGAGTCCATGAAGGATTGTTCGGTGGTCACGGCAACATACCAGATCAAGGAAGGCGTGTATGGCAAGATCGGCATCGTGGGGCCAAAGAGAATGGACTATGAGAAAGTAGTAGGTACCCTGGAGGGCTGCATGCAGCAGTTGGATGACATATTTAAAAAGAAGATAGAATAGAAAGGTGGCTGTGAAGTGGAAGAAATAAAGAATGAGACTCAGGAAGAAGCCGTTGAGACAAAGGAAGAAACGGTAGAGACTCCGGAAGAAACCAAAGAAACACCGGAGACCGAGGAAAAAGAAAAGAAAAAAACTTCTAAAAAGAAGCCGAAGAAGGATAAAAAAGATGAAAAAATCGAGGAATTGAATGACCGCCTCATGAGAAATCTGGCAGAGTTTGAAAATTTCCGTAACCGGTCTGAAAAAGAAAAAGCTTCTATGTTTGAAGTTGGTTCCAAATCGGTGATCGAAAAGATCCTTCCGGTGGTAGACAATCTGGAGCGAGGATTTGATGGATTATCCGATGAAGAAAAAGAGACCCCGTTTGTAAAAGGGATCGAAGCTGTGTACAAACAGCTGATGACCGTATTCGAGGAATTAGGTGTTCAGCCAATTGAGGCAGTAGGAAAGGAATTTGATCCGAATCTCCACAATGCAGTAATGCATGACGAAGATGACAGCGAAGCCGTCAATGTGGTTGTAGAAGAATTCCAGAAAGGATACACTTACAAAGACAGCGTTGTAAGACATAGTATGGTTAAAGTTCTAAATTAATAATAGAAAAGGAAAGAGTCGTTAAGCGACAGAAAGTGAGGATTATTATGAGCAAGATTATTGGTATTGACTTAGGTACTACAAATAGCTGTGTAGCAGTCATGGAAGGTGGAAAACCGGTTGTTATCGCAAATGCAGAAGGTGCCAGAACAACACCATCTGTTGTAGCTTTTACAAAGAATGGTGAGAGACTGGTTGGTGAGCCGGCTAAGCGTCAGGCTGTTACCAATGCAGATAAGACAATCTCTTCTATTAAGAGACATATGGGTACAGATTATAAAGCATCCATCGATGGTAAAAATTATACACCACAGGAGATCTCCGCTATGATCCTTCAGAAATTGAAAGGTGATGCTGAGAACTACCTGGGCGGCGAAAAAGTAACAGAAGCAGTTATCACGGTACCGGCTTACTTCAACGATGCACAGCGTCAGGCAACAAAAGATGCCGGAAAGATCGCCGGCTTGGATGTAAAACGAATCATCAACGAGCCAACAGCAGCCGCTCTGGCATATGGACTGGACAACGAAGGTGAGCAGAAGATCATGGTATACGATTTAGGTGGTGGTACATTTGATGTATCTATTATCGAGATCGGTGACGGCGTCATCGAAGTATTGTCCACATCCGGAGACAACCGTCTTGGTGGTGATGACTTTGATAACAAGATCACAAATTACATGGTTGAAGAGTTCAAAAAGGCAGAAGGCGTAGACCTTTCTACCGATAAGATGGCTATGCAGCGTCTGAAAGAAGCAGCAGAGAAAGCGAAGAAAGAACTTTCTTCCGCCAATACAACCAACATCAACCTGCCATTTATCACAGCAACGGCAGAAGGTCCAAAGCACTTTGACATGAACCTGACCCGTGCACAGTTTGATGATCTGACAAGAGATCTGGTAGAGCGTACAGCAACACCGGTACAGAACGCTTTGAAAGATGCAGGTATCACAGCTTCTGAACTTAGCAAAGTATTGTTGGTTGGTGGTTCTACCCGTATCCCGGCTGTACAGGACAAAGTAAAACAGCTGACAGGACATGAGCCAAATAAATCTTTGAACCCAGATGAGTGTGTAGCACTTGGTGCTTCCATTCAGGGTGGAAAACTGGCAGGAGATTCCGGTGCAGGCGATATCCTTCTGCTGGATGTAACACCACTGTCACTGGCAATTGAGACAATGGGTGGTATTGCAACCAAATTGATCGAGAGAAACACAACCATCCCTACTAAGAAGAGCCAGATCTTCTCTACCGCAGCAGATAACCAGACTGCCGTAGATATCAATGTAGTACAGGGTGAGCGTCAGTTTGCAAGAGATAACAAATCTCTGGGACAGTTCCGTCTGGATGGAATTCCTCCGGCAATGAGAGGAGTACCTCAGATCGAAGTTACTTTCGATATTGATGCCAACGGTATTGTAAATGTATCAGCTAAGGACTTGGGAACAGGAAAAGAACAGCACATTACGATCACAGCTGGTTCTAACATGAATGATGAAGAGATTGAAAAGGCAGTAAAAGAAGCGGCTGAGTTTGAAGCACAGGATAAGAAGCGTAAAGAGGGTATTGATGCCCGCATCGAGGCAGAAGGTCTTGTAAGCCAGACTGAGAAAGCACTGACAGATGTAGGAGAAGCCGTAGATGCTTCTCAGAAAGAGACAGTTCAGGCTGATATCGATAAGATCAAAGCAATTCTGGAGCGTACAACACCGGAAAACATGAGCGATGCAGATGTAGATGAACTGAAAGCTGCCAAAGAGTCTTTGATGAACAATGCACAGCAGGTATTTGCCAAAGTGTATGAGCAGGCACAGGCAGCAAACGGTGGCGCAGCAGGTGCCGGCCCGGATATGTCCGGAGCCGCAGGCCAGGGCGCAGCAACGGACAACGGCGGCGATGATGTAGTAGACGGAGACTTCCGCGAACTGTAATAGATTCGCTCCGGGGCGGAGGAGATAAAAATGGCTGAAAAAAGAGATTATTATGAAGTCCTGGGTGTGGACAAAAATGCGGATGCCGCAGCATTAAAGAAGGCATACCGTGTTCTTGCGAAAAAGTACCACCCAGACACCAATCCGGGGGACAAAGAGGCAGAGGCAAAATTCAAGGAGGCTTCCGAGGCTTATGCCGTACTCAGTGATCCGGATAAGAGAAGACAATACGACCAGTTTGGTCATGCGGCCTTTGATGGAGGAGCCGGCGGTGGCGGTTTCTCCGGCGGCATGGACATGGACGATATATTCGGAAGCTTTGGAGATATATTTGGAGATCTCTTTGGCGGCGGGTTTTTTGG
>HF998267.1:0-10111 GCA_000433735.1 Clostridium sp. CAG:167 | reverse complement strand
GGTTTTGGAGGCCGTAGCCGAAGAGCGGATCCGAATGCACCACAAAGAGGTGCCAATCTGCGGACACAGGTTCGTATCACCTTTGAAGAGGCTTGCTTTGGAACGGAAAAAGAGATCGAGATTCCAACAAAAGTAGAGTGTAAAACATGCGGCGGTTCCGGTGCAAAAGCCGGTCCCAAGCGTGAAACCTGTCCTAAATGTAATGGACGGGGACAGATCGTCCACTCCCAGCAGTCTCTGTTTGGTATGGTACAGAATGTAACGACCTGTCCGGAATGTGGCGGTAAAGGAACCATTGTGAAAGAAAAATGTCCGGACTGCCATGGAAATGGTTATACCAGCACCAAAGAAAAATTGCAGGTATCCATTCCAGCCGGTATTGATCAGGGACAGAGTGTGCGCCTGAGAGGCAAAGGTGAGCCGGGACAAAACGGCGGTGCCAGAGGGGATCTGCTGGTGGAAGTATATGTGGAAAACCACAAAGAATTCCAGCGCAGCAATTACGATATTTATTCCACAGTGAAAATATCTTATCCAAAGGCAGCCCTTGGCGGCGATGTGATCATCCACACCATTGACGGTGATGTGGCATACAATGTAAAAGCCGGCACCCAGACCGGAACCCGTGTAAGACTTCGCGGTAAAGGAGTTCCGTCTCTTCGTAACAAGAAGATGCGCGGAAATCACTATGTAGATTTGGTAGTAGATGTGCCAACCAGTCTTACAAGAGAGCAGAAGAAACTTTTGGAGCAGTTGGAAAACAGCTTTGAAGGAAAAGAAAAGAAAAAGAAACGACTGTAAAGTGATACAGACACTCCCTTTGTCTGGCTATTCTTTTGAAAAAAAGATAGTCGGATGGAGGGAGTTTTTATGTTATAATATCAGAAAAACATAGATGGAACGGAGGAACACCATGACATTACAGCAGCTTACTTATCTGGTAACGGTGGCAGACTGTGGAAATATTACAGAGGCGGCAGAAAAACTGTTTGTATCACAGCCATCCTTGAGCACGGCAATTTCCAATCTCGAAAAAGAAATGGGGATCAAGGCATTTGTCCGGTCCAATAAGGGCGTGGCAGCAACAAGAGAGGGAGAGGAACTGCTTTCTTTTGCCAGGATGCTTCTGGAACAGGCAGATCATATGAAGGAATATTTTATCAAGGGAGAGAAACGAAGCCCCAAGTTTTCTGTGTCCTGTCAGCACTATTCATTTGCCGTCAATGCCTTTGTGGATCTTATAAAAAAATATGATGCAGACCGCTACAACTTTATTATCCGGGAGACCCAGACCGGGGAGATCATGGAAGATGTGGCAAACGGAAAAAGTGAAATCGGCGTGATCTATCTATCAGAGCACAACGAAGAGGTTCTCACAAAACTGATCAAGAATAACCAGCTTGTTTTTGAGCAATTGTATGTGGCAAAACCTCATGTCTTTATATGCAGAGAGCATCCGCTGGCAGACCGGGATGTGATCACCATGGCAGATCTGGAACCATATCCCTATCTTGTATATGAACAGGGAAACCGGAATTCCTTTTATTTTTCAGAGGAATTTATCAGCATGCTGGATTTTCCCAAGATCATCCAGGTGCGGGACCGGGCAACCTTGTTTAATCTGGTGATCGGTCTCAATGGATTTACCGTAAGCAGCGGTGTCATCGATCATAAATTAAACGGCAGTGATATTATTGCAAAGCCTCTTTTAGTGGACAGGACAATGCGCATCGGTGTGGTGCGAAAGGAAAATATTATTTTCAGCCAGTATGCCAGAACCTATATGGAAGCATTGAAAAACTATCTGTCCATAGATTGAAACTATGGATAAGCCGTGGTTTTATGTATTTTATAAAAAAAACAATAGATGATACAATATCCTAAAGTTAAGAGAAAAACGGAGGATATAAAAATGAGTACATTAAAGACACCTTTTCGATATGATTTTGTGGGAAGTTTTTTGAGACCACAGGCACTGAAAGACGCCAAGGCGGCATACCAGGATGGGCAGATCACAAAAGAAGCCTTTGACAAGGTTGTGAATGAAGAAATCACCAAAGTAGTAGCAAAACAGAAAGAACTTGGATTCCATGTGATCACCGATGGAGAGTTCCGCAGAACCTTCTGGCATCTGGATTTTATGTGGGGATTTGAAGGCGTGGAGCATGAAAATACCGGAAACGGTGTTCGCTTTGATGCAGAACTGGCTGTGCTGGACGACACCTATCTGGTAGGAAAGATCAAGGCAAAGCCACATCCATTTGTAGAGTATTTTAAGTTCTTAAAACAGTTTGAAGATGAAAATACAGTAGCAAAATATACCATTCCGGCACCGGCCCAGATGCTTCAGCAGCTGATCGTTCCGGCTAACTTTGAAAGCACCAGAAAGTTTTATCCCACCAATGAAGAACTGATCCAGGATATCGGAAAAGGATATCAGGAAGTGATCAGGCAGTTTTACGAGGCAGGATGCCGCAACCTTCAGCTGGATGACTGTACCTGGGGTGCCATCGTAGGAGAGGCTGCCAAGCAGAGATACAAATCTCTTGGTATTGATCTGGAGGAAGTAAAGGCACAGCTTCTGGAGGTAAATAACCTGGCACTGGAAGAAAAACCGGAAGATATGGTGATCACATCCCATATCTGTAGAGGAAACTATCACTCTACTTTCTTCACAAGCGGACCATACGATTCCGTGGCAGATTATGTATTTGCAAAAGAAAGGGTAGATGCCCTGTTCCTTGAGTATGATGATGAGAGATCCGGCGGATTTGCACCACTTGCCAAAGTGTCCGCAGACAAGAAAGTAGTCCTCGGACTGATCACAACCAAATCACCGGTTCTGGAAGATAAGGAAACAGTGATCGCAAGAATCCATGAGGCAGCAAAGTATGTACCGCTTGACAGACTGTGCCTGAGCCCACAGTGCGGATTTGCTTCCTGCGAGATCGGAAATAAACTGACGGAAGACGAGCAGTGGGCAAAATTAAAACTGGTAAAAGAAATCGCCGAAGAAGTGTGGGGATAAGGATGGCATCAGACAAACAAAGAAAGGCGGCCAGTGCAGGCCGCCTTTTAATATCCCAGCAACTCATAAAAAACTTGCATGAAGTGAGTACAAAGACGCAAGTATCAGGCATGCGTTCTGTGCATGTCGATACTTCTGCGCCTTTGTTGTAGCGAAAGCGCTCACGGAATGCAAGTTTTTTCATGAGTTGCGGAACCTAAAAGCCCCTGCTCCTGACCGCATGCCCTTGCCACACACTCCCAAAGATGGTATAATAATCCAATATGACTTTCAAAGATTGGAGAGGGACAAATGCAAAACTATTACCAGCCGGAGATTGAGACTGCTTCCAGAGAGCAGATTCATCAGTGGCAAAGCGAACGACTTGTAAAACAGGTAAAGCATGTATGGCAGCATGTACCTTTTTACAGAAAGAGAATGGAAGAAGCGGGGGTAACACCGGAGGATATCCAGTCAGCGGATGATCTTCACAAACTGCCGTTTCTCACGAAAGACGATTTGAAAAACTGCTATCCCTACGGACTTTTGGCAAAACCACTGGGAGAATGTGTAAGGATCCAGTCCACCAGTGGAACCACAGGCAAAAGAGTGGTGGCTTTTTATACCCAGCACGACATTGACCTGTGGGAAGAGTGCTGTGCCAGAGCGTTGACGGCAGCCGGTGCTACCAATGAAGATGTATGCCAGATAAGTTATGGATATGGTCTGTTTACCGGAGGAGCCGGTCTGAATGGAGGATCCCACAAGATTGGAGCGCTGACCCTTCCTATGTCATCCGGTAACACGGACAGGCAGATCCAGTTTATGATGGATCTTGGATCTACCATCCTCTGTTGTACCCCATCCTATGCGGCATACTTAGGAGAGTCCATCAATGAGCGTGGCGTCAGGGACCGCATCAAGCTGAAAGCAGGAATTTTTGGTGCAGAGGCGTGGACAGAAGAAATGCGTCAGGATATCCAGGAAAAATTGGGAATCAAAGCCTATGACATTTATGGCCTGACCGAGATTTCCGGACCGGGTGTATCTTTTGAATGTTCAGAGCAGGCAGGAATGCACATCAATGAGGACCACTTTATTGCCGAGGTTATCAACCCGGAGACGGGAGAAGTGCTTCCTTATGGGGAAAAGGGTGAGTTAGTCTTTACCTGCATCACCAAAGAAGCTTTTCCACTGCTTCGCTACCGGACAAGGGATATATGTATTCTTAATGCAGAGAAATGTAAGTGCGGACGGACCCATATCCGCATGACCAAACCGCTGGGACGAAGCGACGATATGCTGATCGTAAAGGGCGTCAATGTATTCCCATCCCAGATCGAGACGGTGCTGATGAACAAAGGCTATCCGGCAAACTATCAGATCGTAGTAGACCGGGTGAAAAACAGCGATACCATTGAGATACGGGTTGAGATGACGGCAGAAATGTTCTCGGATAATGTAGGCGAGATTGCCCGTCGTGAGAAAGAGCTGGTTAGTGCTTTAAAAGCAATGCTTGGTATTTATGCCACCGTAAAACTTGTGAATCCAAAAGCCATTGAGCGGAGTGAGGGCAAGGCGGTGCGCATTATTGATAAGAGAAATCTATATAAAAAATAGAAAGGAGGAGTTCTATGGTAAAACAGATATCCGTATTTTTGGAAAATAAAGAAGGAAATCTGGCAGAGTTTTCCAGACTGCTTTCAGAAAACGATATTAACCTGAGAGCATTATCCATGGCAGAGGCAGGAGAGTTTGGTATTGTCCGCATGATCGTAGATGATGTGTACAAAGCCACCACCAGCTTAAAGGAAGCAGACTATGTGGCTTCTGTAAAAGATGTATTGGCCGTGGAAATTCCGGATGAAGCGGGAAGCCTGGCCAAAGTGCTGGCAGTTCTTGGCAGCGAGAGTGTAAATGTAGAGTATATGTATGCATTTACCAATCATACGCCGGGAAAAGCTTATATGATCTTCCGTGTCACGGATAATCAGCATGCGTCGGCAGTACTTGCAGAGCATGGGGTTCATCTGATGACCCAGGAAGACATACGGCAGTTGTAGACAACAAAAGTGAAAACAAGTAAGAAAGAGGTAAACAATGGAAGTATTAGGAAACATATTAGACAAAATTGATTCATTCGTCTGGGGTGTGCCATTGATCGTGCTGATCCTGGCAGTAGGAATTTATCTCAGCATCCGGTTGAGATTTCTGCAGATCCGCCACTTGCCGAAGGCCCTTAAGTTTATGTTCCAGAATGAGGAAGAGGGACATGGTGAAGTAAGCAGTTTTGGCGCTTTGTGTACGGCATTATCGGCCACCATCGGTACCGGTAATATCGTAGGTGTGGCAACCGCCATCGGTGTACTGGCAGGGGGACCGGGAGCCTTGTTCTGGATGTGGCTTGCAGCCCTGTTTGGTATGGCAACTAAGTATGCAGAAGGATTTCTGGCTGTAAAATACCGTACGATCGATAAAGAAGGCCATGTGTTAGGCGGACCGTTTTACTATATCGAAAACGGTATGGGTCCTAAGTGGAAATGGCTGGCGAAATTGTTTGCCTTCTTTGGCGCTTGTGTAGGTTTGTTCGGAATCGGTACCTTTACCCAGGTAAATGGTATTGCTTCTGCTGTACAGGGATTTTTTGATCCCAATAAAGAAAATACAATTTCTATCTTTGGTAACGAATACTCCATCGCTATTGTGATCACGGCTATTGTGCTGGCTCTGTGTGTCGGACTGGTAGTTATTGGTGGTATCCAGCGTATTTCCAAAGTATCCCAGGTAATTGTGCCGTTTATGGCAGTTACTTATATTCTGGCAGCCCTGGTATTGATCTTTGCTAATCTGAACAAACTGCCGGGAGCCTTTGTGGAGATTTTTGAAGGTGCCTTTGGTATGCGTGCCATGGCCGGTGGCGCATTGTCAGCCATTCTTGTGGCAATGCAGAAAGGTGTAGCCAGAGGAATTTTTTCCAATGAGGCAGGTCTTGGATCGGCACCGATCGCAGCGGCTGCAGCAAAGACAAAAGAGCCGGTCCGCCAGGGACTGGTTACCATGACAGGAACTTTTATCGATACCATCGTAGTATGTACCATGACAGGTCTGTGTATCGTAATGATGGGAAGTTGGTCTGACAAAGCACTGGAAGGCGTGCAGGTGACTACGGATGCATTCCAGAGAGGACTGTATTTTCTGCCATCCCAGGTGGCATCCTGTATCTTGATGATATGTCTTGTATTTTTCGCTTTTACAACGATCCTCGGATGGGATTATTATGGTGAAAGATGCTTAGAGTATTTGTGCAACCGGAACCAGACGGCTGTCAAAGTATACCGCTGGCTGTATATTCTGGCTGTGTTTATCGGACCATACATGACAGTAGCTGCTGTATGGACTATTGCAGATATCTTTAACGGATTGATGGCGATACCAAACGTGATTGCATTGTTTGCACTCAGCGGTGTGATCGCAAAGGAAACGAAAGAATATTTCCGATTAAAAAAATCTAACGCGGGTCTGAATCAATAATGACCGGAGGATTTACCTTGCACTGGCGGGCTTTGATAATATTGCCACTGTGCATACGAAGTGGCCGCCAGTTGCACAGGTCGTAGTCTTTTACATAAGGAAGATGGGCGTAGAACTCGTCATGGCCATCGCTGGCCCGGTCGTAGAGTGATAATTCTTTGATAAATAATTCTCTGGATGTCATAATATCGTCCTTCTTTCTTAAATAAAATGATTATAAGAATATTATATGCCAAAAGCAGTCCGCACACAAGAAAAAGATTTGGCATAAAATAGAAAATACTGGGGGATCATTGCACATGTTTTTGGATCAATTTGAAGAAATGGAATCAATCGGTATTCAGTGTCATGATGGACCGGATGCCGATACCATTGGTGCCGGTTTTGCGCTGTATGATTATTTTGAAAAAAAGGGAAAAAGAGTTTCATTGATTTACAGTGGAATGCATAAAATTACCAAACCAAGTCTGCAGATCATGGTAAATGAACTGGAGATTCCTCTTGTCTATGTAAGTGAGGCACCGGAGTGTGAGCTGCTTCTGACGGTGGACTGCCAGTACAGAGGAGGTAATGTGACCGTATTTCCGGCTGAGAAGATCGGGGTGGTGGATCATCATCCGAGATGTATCCCTGAGCCGGATTTTTGCTACATCCGCAGTGACTACGGAAGCTGTTGCACGGTGGTGTGGGAACTTTTAAAAGAAAAAGGATATGATGCCAATGCCAACATACATGTTGCCACAGCTTTGTATTATGGATTGTACAGTGACACCGGGCAGTTTTCCGAGATTTATTCCGCGCAGGATAAGACTATGCGGGATGAATTAAAGATTGACAGAGAAGTGATGGATGAAATGGTAACATCCAATCTGTCCAGGAGAGAATTGTGTATCGCAGGAGAGGCGCTGAGAGACCATATCTATAATGGAGAATACCGCTATGCCCTGGTATCCACAGAGCCTTGTGACCCCAATCTGTTGGGAGTGATATGCGATCTGGTGAACCAGGTGGCAACCATTGATGCCTGCGTCGTATATAATGAAACGGCCACTGGCTATAAATTATCGGTGCGGTGTGCCAAGCAGGTAGGGGCAAGCAGACTGGCAGATGCCCTGACAAAAGATATAGGAACCGGCGGCGGACACGCCAATAAGGCCGGAGGGATGATCATGAAAAAACTGATCCAGAGCCATTATGGTAAAATGGATATTGCGGATATACTGAACCGGCGCATGCAGGATTATATGAGAGAGCATATGAGGTAACACAAGCGATGAAAACAAAAATGCGATATATTATGTTATGTCTGATCTTTGCATCTGTCTTTTTGGCAGCGTGCCAGTCCCAAAAGGGAGATGGAACGAAAAAGAGAACGATTGTAACTCCATCTGTCACCCAAGGGGAAGAGAAAAATGCACCTCAGGCGTCGGTGTCAGAAGCGGATACTGCCAGCCGGACGGCGGTGCAGGCTGAAGTGTTAAAGAGCCGACGGGAGAAAAGCCGTATGTACGCAGGCTTTCTTGTAGATGGTAATGAAGCAGAGGTGTGGCAGAATTTTAATGCAAAATTATCCAAAGAATTGTCCAAAGAGCAGCTGGCAGCTACCTGGAAAGAAACGGCAGACGGACTGGAAGGCTATCTGGGGCTGGGAGAAGTAAAGGAAGTGAAAAAAGGCAGTTATTATATTGATACTGTCATTGTAAATTATGAAAACAGCCAGGCAAGAAGTGTGCAGTTTGTATATGATTCCGGTGATAAGATAGCCGGTATCTGGTTTAATACGGCTAAAAGTACTGAAGTGGTATCGGAAGAAGAGAGTTCCCAGTACAAGGAGAAGGACTACTCTGTGAACAGCGAAGCCGGGACTCTTTCCGGGATACTGACCCTCCCTCAGGGAACAGACAAGCCACCGGTAGTGCTGCTTTTGTGCAACGAAGACTGTGACCGGGACGGCTCTATGGGGCAGCAGGAGAATAAGCCGCTGCAGGATCTGGCCAGAGGACTGGCAGCTCAGGGGATTGCATCGTTGCGGTATGACCAGCGCAGTTATGCTTACAGTGACAAGATCCGGTCAAAGGACGGCATGTGGCAGCGGGTGCTGATGGATGCGTCTCAGGCGGTAAACCAGTTGTATACGGAATCAAAGATCGATAAAAAACAGATTTTTGTGCTGACCATGGGAGAAAGTACCAAGGAGGCCGCGGCCCTTGTCAAGGCAAAGCAAAAACGCTTGAAGGGAGTGATCCTGGTGGCACCTGCCGCTACCTATGAAGCAGAGAAAGACTACGGAACAGGGAAAGTATGTGTGTCAGATATGGCTTATTTTATGAAGAAAAATTCCACCATCCCTCTGCTTGTACTACAGGGAGGCAGAGATTTTGAGACAGATGAGAAAGATACAGAAGCACTGAAAAAAATGTGGAAAGGCCGTTCTCATATTCTTTATCATGAATACAAAGAACTGAATCATTATATGATGCCGGCTTCCGGCAAAGTTTCGGATGCCACACAGTATGATGCGGCATCCCGTGTATCCGGCCAGGTAACAGACGATATTGCCACCTGGATCGACGGATTAAATTAAATCTTTGTTAAAGTATTTCTGCAGTTCCACCAAAACCACAGGAAGCAGGGACAAAAGCCACACGATCGCCCACTGAAGCCCGGAAAGGGATTGGGTATGGAAGATGGACTGCAGTGGTTCCAATGCCACCACCAGGCATTGCAGGGTGGCACAGAGAAGAAAACTAAGCACCAGTTTTTTGTTGCCAAAGAGTCCGGTCTCAAGCAGCGAGTGATGGCTCCGCAGATTGAAAGAGTGGACTAACTGGGACAGAGATAAAACGGCAAAACACATGGTGGAGCCGCCGATAAGGTACGCTGTCAGTGCCAGAGAACCAAGAAACATGCCCTGGGTGATGATCTCGAACAGGGAACTGAAAGAGAAGATGGCGTGATGACGGCTTTTGCCGGGAGAACTCATGACATCTGGCTCCGGTGGCTCCATGCCCAGACAGAGGGCAGGAAAGGAATCCGTAACCAGATTCACAAATAATAATTGTACCGGTAAAAGCGGCACTTTGTATCCAAGCAGCATGGCGAAAAAGAGAGTCATGATCTCGCCAATGTTGCAGGAAAGGAGAAAGTGAACCGCTTTTTTTATGTTGTCAAAAATGCCCCGGCCCAGTTCAATGGCAGAAACAATGGTAGAAAAATTGTCATCCATCAGGATCAGGTCGGAAGCTTCTCTGGCTACATCAGTGCCGGAACGCCCCATGGCACAGCCAATGTCAGCGGCTTTTAATGCCGGGGCGTCGTTGACACCGTCCCCGGTCATGGCCACGATATGCCCTTTGCTCTGAAATAGCCGTACCAGTCGTACTTTGTGAAAGGGCGTCACTCTGGCAAAAACATGGGTGAGGTCCAGTCTGGAAAGCAGTTCTTCGTCAGTCATTTCTTCCAGTTCATCACCCCGCAGCAGTTGGGATGCCTGGTGACAGATCCCTACTTTGGAGGCGATGGCAAGGGCAGTGTCCGGGTGGTCACCGGTAATCATAACAGCCCGGATCCCTG
>HF998266.1 GCA_000433735.1 Clostridium sp. CAG:167 | reverse complement strand
AACGGCAGACAAGGGGCGCATGGTAAAGATATATGTGAATAATACGCTAATTGAGTCTAAATGGTACAATTATGGCGAAAGAATTCAGTTGCCAAAATATTATGAAAAAGCGGTAATCGAAGAGGGTACGGGAGAGGATGGCGAGAAAATATATTGGACGAACAAAAAGGTATCTTTCATTCATGAATGGAAGTGGATTGTAAACGTAGAGTATCAAACAGCAGTCGATCAGACTCCGGAGTTGATATTGACTCCGGATTTTACGCTGGAATCAGATGTGATAAAAATAAGGGGATATACTGGTTATACGGCATCTACGAAAGACGATGATAAAAAGATCACAGTAAGATTTCATATAAATAAATCTTGTACAGAAGAAAGAATCTATGAGCCCGGCACAAAAGTAATGTTTCCGGATTGTTATCAGGGGAAATGGATCGAAAAGTGGCAGTATGCATTAAATAAAAATTCCACATGGTCGCCTTCGTGGTCACAAAAGGATACTGATCAGGTTAAGACCGTATATGGAATCCCGGATATTGTGCTGACAAAGGACCGAACTGTGTGGGACTTTTATGGCTATACAAAAGGGTATGTATCGGGAATAAAACTTGAACCACTCCTGCCGGAGTCCAAGGAAATTGTGATAATAGACACCACGCCCCCGGTGATCAAAAATATTAAGAACAAGAAGAAATATAAAAAAAGCAAAGTAACCGTGTATGTGAAGGACAATGATGAACTATATAAAGTGACCGTGAATGGCAAAAAAGTAAAGTTAAAGAAAACAAAGAAAGGTAAGTATAAAGGATATTATCAGTTTACACTAAAGAGAAAAAAGAAAACAAAGAAGTACAAGATTACTGCCTGGGATCCATGGGATAACCACACCACAAAGACCATCTGGATCTGTAAGAAGAAATAAACAGGATTGTTGACAATTGATAATTTTCATAATAAAATATTTTCAATACACAAATATGAAAAACTGTGTATTGAAAGTTGGTGAATGATGAATAGAACAGAAAAATTGAAAAGCATATTTAAAGACGGTAATGAAATTGCAAAAACCTGTGATGTAAAACAGATGGGGTTCAGTAATGATGAAATTGCAAGGCTTTGTAATGAGGGCATTTTAACTAGAATAAAACATGGATATTATTCACTTGGTGACAGACTGATTTCAGACGAGCAAGTTATATCCACATTGCTTCCCGATGTTATTTTATGTCTTGAAACAGCACTTTTTTATCATGGGTACAGCGATTATGCTCCAAGAACATGGAATATTGCGGTTCCACGAACATTTTCAAGAACGAAATTGAAATTTGATTCGTTGTTTATTAAGACTAAATTTGTTCAAACTGATTTATTTGAGCTTGGAAAGACGAAAATGCAAATTAATGGTTTTGAACTTAATGTTTATGATAAAGAACGCACAATTTGCGATTGTTTTAAATACAAAAACCAGATTGACAGAGAAATTTTTAATAAGGCAGTTAACGCTTATATTGCAGACGATAAAAAGAATCTTGCTAATCTTTCTAATTACTCAAAGCAAATGAGGGTTTATAAAAAGGTTGCTGAGATAATGGAGGTGTTGTTAAATGGCTGATAAGGCGGCATCTGTATTAACAAAATTGAAAAATAAGGCGAAAGAGAGTGGCAGGAGTTACCAGCTTTGTTTACAATTATTTTGCCAGGAAGAATTTTTAAGACGACTTGAAAATTCAAGATATGCAAACAATTTTGTCCTCAAGGGCGGCTTGTTTATTTATACACTTACAGAGTTTGAAAGCAGAGTAACAATGGATATTGATTTTTTGTTACAACGCTTGCCAAATACACCTCAACAGTTGAAAACTGTTATTGAGGAAATTATTTTAACGGACACGGGTAATGATTACATATCATTTGAAGTGAGAAACATTCAGCCAATAGCAGTTACAAAGAAATACGCAGGCATCACTGCTTCGTTGATGGCTAAAATAAAAAATACAAAAACGCCAATAAACATTGATTTTGGTGTAGGGGATGTAATTATTCCGCGGCAGGAAAAACGAGCAATTCCAACTCAACTTGCAGAATTCGAAAAACCTGTTGTGAACACGTATTCACTTGAAACAACCATTGCAGAAAAGATTGATGCTATTCTTGACTTGATGGAATATTCAAGTAGAATGAAAGATTATTATGATATTTATTATCTTTCAAAGCATTTTGAATTTGATAGTGAAATATTATCCGAGGCTATGAGAAAGACATTTGCAAACAGAAATCACAGTTTTTCAAAGGAACAATTTGACCAAGTGATGCAGTTTGGTACAAATCCTGAAATGAAAAAGAAATGGCATTTTTTCGCAAGAAAAATTAATATTAATGATATTGATTTTGAAGAAGTGATGAGAGAGATTAAGGAGTTTTTAGAAGAATCTTTCATAAAAAGTTGTTAAAAGAGCGTTAGACATGGGGAAAACAAACTATTCCGAAATTAGAGGCTGTTATAGCGTAAGGCTATAACAGCCTCTAATTGTTTTATATTAGACAAAATAAAAAAAGGAGCGTATTATTTAATTCATACTAAACAGATGGGAAAACAATAGACAAAACGGGGGAGGCGCATAAGAATGAATCTTAAATTATATAAGCCAGATATTTTTAAAGAAAATACAGCAGAGGATTACCTGCGGTATGCGTTGGAGACATCCAATTGGATCGAGAGTTTTCAGGTGCCGGCAGAAGAAGGTAAGTATTGGCACCGGTCTCCGGAAGCAGAGGACGATGAGTTCATTCATGTACCTTTCTTTGGAGAGAGATGTTTGTACTGCGGTGCTGCCGGACTGGGACTGTATTATCTTCGTGTGTACGATGTCACAGGAGATAAGAAGTACCTGGATGAGGCAGTGGCTGCGGCGGACTACCTTATAGCTACTGATGAGGGAACTTCTTTTTATGAAAAAACGAGAAATTCCGAAATCGGCGGAGTGTTGAAAGTGCCTGGCTGGGCGTTGGGAATTTACAACGGACCCACAGGAGAAGGACTTTTTTATGACCGGCTGTATGAGCGTGTGCCGGATGAAAAATATGTGACTATGATCCGCAAAATAGCAGACGATCTGCTGGAAGTGGCATATGAGGAACCGGCCGGACTGCGCTGGAGTGATCAGAGCGATCTGGTAGCAGACGGTGGATTTGTTATGTACCTGATCCTGGCATATAAAAGAACGAAGGAAGAACGGTATCTGGAGGCTGCAAAAAAGGCGGCAGACTATATTGCGGAGGGGACCATTGAACTGGACAATGGCGGTGTGCGCTGGCAGTTAATGGACCTGAGGCTTCTCGGCTTTGGAGAGGGGGATTTCTTCCCGAACTTTGCTCATGGAACAGCGGGGATCGCCTGGATGTTTGCTACTTTGTACAAAGAGTCCAAAGTAGAGCGGTATCTGGATCTGGCAAAGCGTGCCGTTGTATATCTCCAGTCCATTGCAGTGGGAGATGAAAGCGGAACCCTGATCCCATACCTTGATAATCCAAAGACAGGGCCGACTTGGGACAAGTATTATCTCAGCACCTGCCACGGACCGGTAGGAACGACTTTGGTCTTTAGAATGTTATATGAACTGACGGGAGAACAAGAGTATCTGGACTGGATCAAACGACTGGCAAGAGGAATCATCCGTGCCGGAGCACCGGAGAAAAACTCCTGGGGCTACTGGGCAAGCAACTGCCAGTGCTGTGGAGCGCCCGGAGTGCTGGAACACTTTGTATCTGTGTATGAATTGACTGGAGAAGAAGAGTTCTTAGAGTATGCAAAAAGGACAGCGGATGTGCTGGTAGGAGACTCCCAGTTATTAGACGGAAAACGCCGCTGGATGAGTGCATGGAATCGTCCGACGCCGGAAGTAGTAAAAAGTTTTACTGGTTTTTATGTAGGATCGGCAGGAGGTTCATCTTCCCTTTTGAAACCTTACAGTGCCTTAGAGAACAAACCATTTACGGACATTTTTGAATATATATACTTTGATTGAGAAAAGAGGAGATAGACATGGCAAATATACATCATTCTATTTCTGAACTGGTGGGGCGTACACCGCTGGTTGAGTTTGATAATTATGAAAAAGAACTGGGGCTGGAGGCCCATTTACTGGGAAAACTGGAATATTTCAATCCGTCGGGAAGCGTCAAAGACCGCGCGGCGCTGAATATGATCGTGGAGGCAGAAAAGCGGGGCGATCTGAAGCCGGGAGATACGATCCTTGACTTTACCAGCGGCAATACCGGCATCGCCACAGCGGCGTTTGCCAATGCCAGAGGTTATAAATACGCTGTTGTGATCCAGCCGGGAGTATCCAGAGAGAGAACGCTGATCCTGAATGCTTATGGCGTTACATTGCTGCAGGCTTCAGATGTGCCTGGATTTGCAGAGATGCTGGCAAACGGCGGCCTTACGATGAAGAAACTAAAACCGATCATGGAGGCATATGCCAAGGAGCATGGTTATTATTACATAGATCAGGGAAACAACCAGGACAACCCGGATGTGCATTATGGATTTACCGGTCCGGAGATCTGGGAGGACACAGACGGAAAAGTGGATTATGTGGTGGCGCTGGTAGGAACCGGCGGTACACTGGCAGGATTGTCCAGATATTTCCGGGGAAAAAATCCGGATATCAAGATCATTGGTGCCCAGCCGGCAGAGGTGTCCAGAAGAACACCGGAGCATCCGGATCCTAATGTAATTGATGGTGTACAGGCATTTCACGGTGTAAAAACCCTGCCGGCATTCTGGGATGAGGATCATATCCCATATGATGAATGTCTGGATGTAGTGGCGGAAGACGCTTATGCGGCAGGAAGAAAACTAGTGCAGACAGATGGAATTTTCCTGGGACAGTCAGCGGGAGCCGCTCTTTGGACGGCTACACAGATTGCCAAAAGACCAGAAGCAAAGGGAAAAAATATCGCTATTATTCTGGCGGATAACGCTTTTAAATATTTATCAACTAATATGTATAAGTAGCAGGTGAGGGGCAACACATATTACACAAGGGAGGTCTTACTTTGAGTTCCTATTTAGAAACAGCCCAGGCGGCTATGAATTTTATCAATACGAGAAAAAAACAGGGGCCGGAGGGAATTTACTGGTCGCTGCAGGATGCGGCAGAGGGAAGAAAGATTTATTATGATGAGATCTGTATGTATGCCGGAGCCTCGGGAATTATATGCTTTCTTCTGGGACTGTATGATGCGGCGAAAGATGAGTCCTATCTGGAAGAGGCCGAAGAAGCGGCCAAGTATATTATATACCGGTGGCATCATGACCGGAGTCTGAAACGGAATTTTTCCCAGTATGCCTTTTCCAGCGGCTGGAGCGGTGCAGGATTTGCATTGACCAGACTATATCTGGCAACAGGGAAACAAGAGTATGAAGAGGCCGTGGCATCCATCATAGAGCAGGCACAGAAAGATGCTAAGCCGGGAGCAGGAGGCCTTGGTTACAGCTGGTCCAGTTTCCCGGGAATCGTAGGGGATGCCGGTACGGTGTTATTCCTGCTTTTTGCGGCAGATACATATAAGAGAGAAGACTGGAAGCAGTTTGCCATTGAAAGTGGAAAAAACTTTTTCGGACAGAGAAGAGAAGCAGGGGATGGCAAATACTGGTATCAGGGAGTTGACCCGGCCTACTTTGGTGCAAAGGATGATTATATCGATCCGAATTTCCCCATGGGAACAGCGGGGATCGGATTTACATTGCTGAAGTTATATGAAGCAAGCGGCGACAAGGAGTTTTGGCAGATGGCACAGGGCGTGCCGGAATTTATGGATTCCGTAGCGGTAAAGATCCGTCTGGGACGGCTTTTGCCCCACGGACTTCCGGACCGCGGAAATCTGTTCTACCTGGGGTATTGTCATGGCCCGGCGGGAACCAATCGCTTTTTGTATGAACTTTATAAACAAACGGACGACGAGATTTACAAAAAGCGTATCGATGAACTTGTGCAGGGAGTTCGCGATATGGGGGCACCAAAGGAGAGAAGTGAAGGCTTTTGGAATACGGATAATATCTGCTGTGGTACGGCAGGTTTGTTGAATATGTATCTGGGATTGTGGGCTGCTTTTGGAGAGGATGTCTACTATCAGGAAGCCTTAAAGTGCGGTGAAGTGCTTTTGAAAGATGCCGAATTTTCTACGGAAAATGGTGTGGAAACGGCCAGATGGCCTTTCGCGCTGGACCGGGTCAGCCCGGATCAGCTGTCTACACCGATTGGCTGCTTTGACGGAGCGGCCGGTATCGGATTGGCGTTGCTGCAGTTGTATCAGGCGGAAAAAGGTCAGTTCCATACCGTGCGCATGATCGATGATCCTTTCCCGGAAGAAAAATTAGGATAAAGAATGGAGGATAAAGATGAGTGAAGTGAAAAAGATAGACCCGGAGAGCCGGGATTATGACTTGAAAGACATTCAAGTGGATGCAAGATTTACCCAGACTACCAAAGAATTTTTCCTTACCATGGGTGTATATCTGGTATTTGCAGCGTTGATGATCGTGAACCTTTTTGTGGTAGGTGGCGACAATGTGGCAAATTACACTTATGTACTGGGATTCCCGCTGTGGATCTTTAATGAGATCGTGCTGCTGATCGGTTTTGTAGTGGCAGTGATCCTGGTAGCAACTTATGGTTACAAAGATATGGATATTACGCCGCAGGGTGAGATCCATGGGAAAAAGGAGGCGTAAACACACATGAATTTAAGTGCAAATCAAAGAATCATTATCGTGGTTGTATTTGCTCTGTATACGATTGCATTGCTGGCATACAGCCTGGTAACGAGAAAGTCTATGAAAAGGGGTAAGGGAGATTACTTAAGTAAATTTTATACCGGTGGAAGAAATGGTGGTATTTTAATTACAGCCATGATGGTTTCTGCAGGTGTGGCAGGAGCCGGCGTGTTCATGGGTGTTCCTGGATTTACCTACACCTTTGGTGCCATCTGGATGGTATGCTGCTTCTTCTCCATTGGGTCTAACTTCATGGTGCTTGGTCTTATTGGAAAAAGAGTAGGAATCGTGGCGCGAAGAACCAATTCCAATACATTTGTTGAACTTTTGATGCACCGTTATAACAACAGCAAAGTAGTAGGATGGCTGTGCGGACTTGTGACCTTGTTTTTCCTGGGAGCCTTTGCAGTTTCTACCATTACCGGAGGCGGCCGTATTTTCCAGATCCTGACCGGAGCGGATTATCGAATTGGTCTGGCTATCTTTACAGTGCTGGTTATCATTGCGGCGATCACCGGAGGAATCAAGGGTGTGGCATCCGCTATGGTAATCCAGGGAATCGTTATGACGATCTCGGTGGTACTGCTGTTTGTTATGGGCGTGTCCAGTACGGGGCTGTCTTATACAGATACCATTAAATCACTGGTGCAGACCAACGCAGACTGGTTCGTACCACACGGCATCCAGACCGCAGTTTCCTTTGCGTTTTTGTGGGGAATCACTACATTTACGCTGCCTCATGTAACGATGACAGCCTTGACCTATAAAGATACAGCCACCCTTCACCGGGCCATTAAGATTGGTACAGTTGTAGTAGCAATCTGGCTGATCGGATTGAACGGACTCTGCTTTGTGACAAAATATGTATTTCCGGAAGGAACACTGGCTACACCGGACCTTGCCATTCCGACTCTGGCTGTCAAGGTAATGCCTGCTTGGGCCGCCGGTCTTGTACTGGCAGGTGTGTGTGGTGCCGTGCAGTCTTCGGTAGGAGGCATGGTAGTAAACCTGGCAGGAACCGTAGTAAGTGATATGTATAAAAACCTGATCAATCCAAAGGCAGATCCGGAAAAGGTAAAACGATTTAATGTGGTTATTACCGTGGTAGTGGCACTGGTTATTTTCCTGTTTGCCTGCAACCCGCCGCAGCTTTTGGCATCCTTGATCACCTATGCAACCGGTGGTCTGACGGTAGCATTTTTCCACACGGTACTTCTGGGACTGTTCTGGAAGCGTGCCAACGAGTATGGAGCCGTGGCAGGAATCCTGAGCGGAATCGCATTATATCTGTTGATAGATAAAGCAGTCATTCCTATTTCCCTGGGATTCAACGCCTGCATTATGGCGACACTGCTGTCTACTGTCATCATGATCGTAGTCAGTCTGGTTACACCAAAATCTCCGTACCGGGTTATTGATACCTGGTTTGGAACAGGAAAGACGATACAAGAGTAATGAAGTAAAGGGAAAAGTCCAGTCATTCCGAGACGGGTAACGCGTTTGCGTTAAGGTCTTGGAATGGACTGGATTTTTTCTTTGGAAGGGGGGAAGCAGGGGGAGAAAGATAAATAAAAATGAGAAATGTTACAAAAATATTAAATTTGGGATATTGAACAATAAATAATAATCAACATAATCGACAAAAAACGATAAAATATTCTTGCGTATGCATTAGGGGTATGTTACACTAAAGTTATTACAAATAGGGGCTACGGGAGGGAGCGTGATGTGTGCCGGTAACAGCT
>HF998265.1 GCA_000433735.1 Clostridium sp. CAG:167 | reverse complement strand
CTTGACGCCATGATACACCGCCTTCACCGTCATGACACCGCCTTGCTCCACCGTATAAGCGATGGTTACTTTCGCCGCCGGGTTGGTAATGGTCTCATACTCATATTCTATCTCCACTTTTTTTCCGTATTCATCCTGGCTATATCCATTGTTTCCCGGGGCAAAAAAGTCATCCACTTTTTTATCATCCACCAAAATATGAAATCCTTTCACACGGATAAACATATCCGCCGACATCCAGATGCCCGAAGTCTCATGAAAATGACATCCCCTGTCATTATCGGTCAGCGCCCGCCAGAAAACCGGCATAGGAGTCCGGTAAAGCCACTCTTTTCCCCTGGCATAAAAAGATTCCAGTCCACCGGTTTTGTAGGAAAAAATATAGTGAAAATTTTCTCCTTTTACACCCAGGCTCCAGTCACCAAAGATCAGCTGCAATTTATTTTTCATATTTTCCATAATAATATCTTACCTCCTGCATCGCTGGTTTTTCCTGTCGGTCACCAAATACAATTCCATCTCCCGAGAACTCATAATCCCCCGGCCTGTCATCAAAGTCTGCCCCATACCGCAGCACCTTCTGACCTGTCACCAGATCCGTTACAAACAAGGACTGGTCAATGAAATCCCATATAAATCCACCCTGATACATATCGTACTCATCGATCAGGTTCATGTAGGTATTCAGACCGCCCATGGAATTTCCCATATCGTGCATGTACTCGCAGAGAATAAACGGTTTGTCCGCCTCTTTTTCCAGATACTCCCGTATATCCTTTGGATAGGCATACATACGGCTCTCAATATCCGACATACGGCTTTTATATTCCGGCTGCCAGAACACCCCTTCGTAGTGCACCAGACGGTCCGGATCCTGGTTTCGGTAATACTGATCCATCTTGCACAAAGTCTCGCCCACAAAAGATTCATTGCCAAGGGACCAGATAAGGATCGCCGTGTGGTTTTTCAAAACCTCAAACTGAGTCTTTGCCCGGTCCAACGTCATAGCCTCCCATTCCGGCACGCTGCCCGGCACATTCCATGTATCATCCAGTGTAGCCGCCTTGCCCCAGGAACCGTGGGTCTCCAGATTGGTCTCAGCGATCATGTAGATACCCTCTTTGTCACACAGATAATACCAGGGGATCTGATCCGGATAATGGCAGGTACGGACCGCATTGATATGGTTTCTCTTAAAGCACTCCATATCCCACTGTCTTTCCTTTTCCCCAATGCACCGGCCGCTGTCAGCACTCCACTCATGCCGGTTCACACCACAGAAAACAAGCCGCTCTCCATTGAGTTTCATCACCTTGTCCCGGATCTCTATCTTTCTGAATCCTATGTCATAAGGAACGACCTCTGTAAGTCCGCCATCCGGATCCATCACCCGGATCTCCACACGATACAGATACGGATCGCCGTGGCTCCACGCCCTGACTTTCCCCGGTACCGGCAGGATCAGTTCCATCTTTTCCTTCCATGGCTGTTCTTTCTCCGCCACCGTCTGGCCCTCAGCATCCAGAAGGGTCAATTTTACCTGTCCGCCCTCTTTCCCGGAAAAATCCATGCAGGCAGACAGCACACCGGTCTGCTCTGCCGGATCATACTGAGGACGAAGCCACAGATCTTCCAGATGCACCGCCGGTCTCGCCACCAGATACACATCCCGGAAAATACCGAAGAAACGGAAGAAGTCCTGGTCCTCCAGATACGCCGCCACCGTCTTTTTATATACTTCGACCGCCAGCACATTACCCTTCTCCCGGATCACGCCGCTTAAGCCAAATTCTGTGGGGGTAAAAGAATCTTCCCCATAACCGATAAACACACCATTGAGCCAGACATACACTGCCTGCTCCACGCCCTCGAAAAACAGGGAAATATCCTTGCCACAAAGTCCTTCTTCCACATCAAACTCCAGCCGGTACGATCCCACCGGGCAGTAATCCGATCCACTGAAAGCATCCGCTCTCTGGTTCTCCGAAGACGGTGCAAAGGGAGGTCTGAGGTACTCATGCCCTTCCCACGGGTACTGGATATTGGCATATTTGATCCGGTCATACCCGGCCAGTTCGATATGTCCCGGCACCCGGATCTCGTCCCATCCAGAGGCGTCATAGTCCTCTTTGTAAAAGTCCGCCTGCCTCTGGTCCACCCGGTCCGCATAGGAAAATTTCCAGGTTCCGTTTAACATTTGTTTCAAAGTGCTTCTGCCTTCTCTGTACGCCTCCTCCGACTCATAAAAAGTGTGGTCACTGTGAGCAGGCATCTGGTTCACACGAAATACTCTTGGATCATCGATCCAGCTGATCTCTGGTTTCATACTGTTTTCCTTTCTATTTTCAAATATTTACACGCAAAAAAACCATATACACCATACTAAAGTGTATATGGTTTTGTCTTTTACCTCTTTCGCAACGATGCGGCATAATCATTGATGATATACTCCAGAATGGAGGAATTTCCAACAATCTCGCAGCCGTACTGGTACTCATCTTCCTTCGGTCTGGTTCTCCGTATGATATGTACCACACATTTAAGAACCTCTCCCTGCGCCAGCGTAATCGATGCGTTGAAATAGTAATCTAACGGAAGTTCCGCTTTGCTCTTAAAGCCGATCCCCGCATTAGATATATCGGTAATATCAATGGGCTGGTGAATGTTCTCCACTTTTTCATTGCCCTGCTTGTACAATGACAGGATCTCCATGCTTATATCCGCAGGCCATCTCTTTTCCCTTCTCATCTCAATCATTCTTGTATCCCCCTAACTTCCTTTGTAGCTTCTTATAGATACAATTATAACTTATGACCTGTTATTGGTCAAGAATCTCGGTGAGAATTTTGTTTACCATACCTGGGTTTGCCTTGCCCTGCATAGCCTTCATGGTCTGTCCTACCAGAAAGCCGATGGCCTTTTTCTTGCCTGCCTTGTAGTCCTCTACAGACTGTGGATTGCCAGCCACGATCTCTTCAATGGTGGAACGCAGGGCTCCCTCATCATTTACCGTACCGAGGCCTTTTTCCTCTACATACTGTTTCGGATCAATGTCCTCTTCAAAGACCTTCTCAAAGACCTCTTTGGCTACCGTAGAGTTGATGGTGCCTGCCTCTGCCAGTTCGATCAACTGTGCCAGATGCTCCGGTGAAAAATGAATGTCCTCCGGTTCCATCTCTTTTTCTTTCAAAAGGCGCATAGTCTCGCCCATGAGCCAGTTGCTGACTTTCTTTGGATTGTGGCACACAGCCTCGGTCTTTTCGAAAAGATCTGCCAGTGTCTTGCTGGCTGTGATGATAGAAATATCATACTCCGGTATATCAAACTGTTTTTTATAACGAAGGGCTTTTTCCTCTGCAAACTCCGGTTCCGCATCTTTTATCTCCTTGATCCACTCATCACTGATAACGACCGGCACCAGATCCGGATCCGGGAAGTAACGGTAATCCTGGGCATCCTCTTTGGAACGCATGGCATAGGAATACTCTTTGTTGTCATCCCATCGTCTTGTCTCCTGTATTACCTCTTTGCCATCTTCCAGCAGTTCGATCTGTCTTGCCCGCTCTCCCTCAATGGCTCTGGCAATGGCCTTAAAGGAGTTCAGGTTCTTCATCTCGGTACGGGTTCCAAACTCAGCAGCCCCCACCTCTCTGACAGAAAGGTTGACATCCGCACGCATAGAGCCTTCGTTCAACTTACAGTCAGAAGCTCCCAGGTACTGAATGGTGGTGCGGAGTTTTTCCAGATAGGCAATGACCTCATCAGCACTGCGCATATCCGGCTCCGACACGATCTCAATCAACGGCACACCGGAACGGTTATAGTCCACCAGAGAGCAGTCTGCCCAGTCGTCATGCACCAGTTTTCCGGCATCTTCTTCCATATGGATCTCATGGATTCCCACACTCTTTTTGCCGCCGGCTGTCTCGATCTCTACACTTCCGTTAATGCAGATCGGCAGATATAGCTGGGAAATCTGGTAGTTCTGAGGGTTATCCGGGTAAAAATAGTTTTTTCGGTCAAATTTACAATACTGGTTTATATCGCAGTTCAATGCCAGGCCCACTGCCATGGCATACTCTACCACCTGCTTGTTCAATACCGGAAGGGATCCCGGCATGCCTGTACATACGGGACAGGTATGGGTGTTGGGAGCGCCGCCAAACGCGGTGGAACATCCACAGAAAATCTTTGTTTTCGTTGCCAGTTCTACATGGACCTCCAGTCCGATCACGGTTTCATATTGTTTAGCCATCTTAGTCACGCTCCTTTCCGGCACACTGTTCATAGGTGTAAGCGGCCTTTATAATTTTTTTCTCCTGGAAACAATCGCCGATCAGCTGCACACCGATTGGCAGGCCTTTGTCATCTTTGCCGCATGGCACGGTCATACCCGGCAGACCGGCCAGATTTACAGAAATCGTGTAAATGTCTCCCAGGTACATCTTGATCGGATCTTTCAGGCTTTCTCCGATCTTTGGCGCTGTCGTAGGAGCTGCCGGTGACAGGATCACATCATATTTGCTGAAAGCTTCGTCAAATGCCTTTTTGATCAGTGCCTTGGTTCGGAGTGCTTTCAGATAATAAGCATCATAATAACCACTGCTGAGCACAAAAGATCCCAGCATGATCCTTCGTTTTACTTCCGGGCCAAATCCCTCGGAACGGGTCTTTTTATACATATTGTGAAGGCCTTCATATTCTTTGGTACGGTAGCCGTATTTTACTCCGTCAAAACGGGATAAGTTGGAACTTGCCTCTGCCGATGCAATGACATAATAGGCAGGAATCGCATATTCCACCAGGCTCAGATCAAATTCCTCAACGATGGCTCCCTGCTCTTCCAGTACTTTCGCTGCCTTCAAGACAGCCTCTTTTACCTGTGGATCCAGTCCCTCTCCAAAGTAGTCTTTTGGAATACCGATCTTCATTCCCTTTACATCCTTTACAAGTGCAGAAGTAAAGTCCAGATCCTTTCTCTGTACGGAAGTGCTGTCCTTTTTATCATAGGATGAAATGGCCTCCAGGATTGTGGCACAGTCTGTCACATCTTTGGCAACCGGTCCGATCTGATCCAGAGAAGAACCGTAGGCGATCAGACCGTAACGAGATACGGTTCCGTAAGTCGGCTTGATGCCGGTAACGCCACAGAAAGAACTTGGCTGGCGGATGGAACCACCGGTATCGGAACCCAGGGCAAAAGAACATTCTTCAGCGGCCACTGCGGCGCAGGAACCACCGGAAGATCCTCCCGGGACATGGTCTGTATTGTAAGGGTTTCTTGTAACTCCGTAAGCGGAAGTCTCTGTGGTGCTTCCCATGGCAAATTCGTCCATGTTGGTCTTACCGATCAGCACAACACCGGCTTCTTCCAGTTTTTTCACTGCCTCAGATGAATAAGTCGGTACAAAGTTACCCAGGATCTTGGAACTGCATGTAGTCAGGATCCCTTCGGTACACATATTGTCCTTGATGGCCACCGGCACGCCGGCCAGAGGCCCTGTCAGTTCTCCTGCCTGGATTTTTTTCTGTACTTCCCCTGCTTTTTCCAATATCTGTGCTTCATCCAATACAGTTACATAACTGTGGATACTCTCTTCTTTTTCCTTGATCTGCGCCAGAGCGTCTTTGGCTGCCTCTACGGCGGTGGTCTCTCCGGCCTTTATTTTCTTTGCCAGCTCTACCGCTGTCAAACTCATCAAACTCATTGTTTCGTCCTCCCTTATCAGTCAAATGTCTTCGGTACCATGTAAGTTCCGTCTTTTTTCTCTGGTGCGTTGGCAAGCATATTGTCACGGTCGTCTCCGTTGGCTACTACATCTTCTCTGAATACATTCTGCACCGGGAAAACATGAGACATAGGTTCCACGCCCTCTGTGTCCAGTTCATTTAACTTGTCGATATAGTCTAGCATACTGCCCATATCTTTTTTTGCCTGCTCTTTTTCTTCTTCATTCAATTCCAGTTTTGCCAGAATTCCCACATACTCTATAGTTTCATCACTAATTACATTTGCCATTTTTGTTCTCCTTCCTCTGCTGCCCTTACGGCTCTAATCTGCTAAGATCTCTTGGGAACAGGGTTGTTTCTCTTACATTATCCTCTCCCAGTATCTTCATTGTCAAGCGTTCCAGACCAATTCCCAGTCCTCCATGAGGCGGCATACCGTGTTTGAAGATCATCATGTACTGCTCCATTCCCTCCTGGGTCATGCCCCGGTCTGCAATCTTGTCTACCAGTGTCGAGTAATCGTGGATTCTCTGTCCGCCGGTAGTAATCTCCAGTCCATGGAACAAAAGGTCAAAACTCAGTGTATAATTTGTATCTTCCGGATCATCCATGGCGTAAAATGGTCTTTTCTTGGATGGATAATGAGTTACAAAGACAAAGTCTGCATCCATTTCCTCTTTGAAATACTGACCGATCAAAGACTCTTCTTCCGGCTCCAGGTCAAATGGATTGCGGATCTTTCGGTTATACTTTTCTGCCACCAGTTCTTTGGCCTTATCAAAACGGACCTGGGGGATCTCATCTACCTTTGGCAGTGTCACACCTAACATTTTCAGTTCTTTGGCATACTCTGTCTCCAGCAGTTTCATGGTGTACTGCAAAAAGCCTGTCTCCATCTCCATGATATCCTCAAAACTGTCGATGTAGCCCATCTCAAAGTCCAAGGAAGTGTATTCGTTCAGATGTCGTTTGGTATTGTGCTTCTCTGCACGAAATACCGGTGCGGCTTCAAACACCCGGTCAAATACGCCTACCATCATCTGTTTGTAAAACTGTGGGCTCTGGGCCAGCACTGCGTGTTTGTGAAAATATTCCAGACGGAACAAGTTAGCACCGCCCTCGGCTCCTCTGGCTCCGATCTTGGGAGAATGGATCTCGGTAAATCCCTGGCTGTGAAGATAATCTCTGAATCCCCGCACGATTCCCTCCTGCACACGGAACTTGGCTCTCTCTTTTACATTCCTCAATGACAGAGGTCTAAGATCCAGTTTTGTCTCCAGGGAAGTGTTCATCTTCCATTTGTTGATGGCGATGGGCATTGGTTCCACCGGCTTGGACAAGATTTCAAAGCTGACAGCCCGGATCTCAAATCCCTGAGGTGCTCTTTCTTCTAAAGCCACGGTTCCTTTTACGGTCACGGCAGCCTCCTCACACAATTCTTTCAACTCCGGTGTGGTGGTCCCTTCTTCATAAACGGTCTGCACCAGACCTTCTCTAGTCCTCAGTACCACAAAGGCTACCTCGCCCATGTCACGGATCTTGTGCACAGCCCCATTTAATAAAACCTCTTTACCTTCATACTCTCCACTAAGAATATCGGAAATTAATACTGTTTTCTTTTCTGTCTTTCCAGTCATGAACTCCATAATGATCCTTCCTCTCGTATAATATTTTGCTCTCTTCGATACTGGTGCCGCTCCCTGTCTTCTCTCGGGGGGCAGGTCACCGGAAACCGTGTCTCCCATAAAGAAAAAGAGCACCAAGCTTGTCAGCCTGCTGCTCTCTTTGTCTGTAAAATAAAAAAGTCCCAGAACAGCAACTGCTGAATCTGGGACGGGAAAATCTGCATTAAAAATAAACCCGCGGTACCACCCGCGTTGAAGTACCCCGTCGTACTTCCTCTCGTTTTGCTGATAACGGCAGCGCACCGTACATACCTACTCACTCGTTCTCTATTCACTCTGTTCAGTATGTCTGCTCCGGAATGTTCTCCTGTCTGCTGCTTCCATATGACGCTCTCAGTCGGCGACGCCAATCCCTGTCTCTCAGTCACGATACAGACAATCGTTTCCTTCATTGCTTTGTAGGAGATTATAGCATGGCTGGGGGAGGCTGTCAAGG
>HF998264.1 GCA_000433735.1 Clostridium sp. CAG:167 | reverse complement strand
TTTTTTCTTTAGGACACCCTGCAAAAACCTCAAAAAACACTTGACACCCACCCAAACCTATGCTATTCTATCAGAGTTATAACTGCCGTAGACAGCAAGTACGAAAGTGTAAGAGTGATGAACCGCTTGCCGAGGATGATTGAGAATTTTTGAATGGATATTCCGGTCTGCGCGTGCAGTCGGGATTTTTTTATGTAAAAACTCCTCTGATTGGCAGATTATAAGGCAGCTTCGGCTGACTATCAAAAGGAGGTAACAAATCATGGCTAAGGTCGAATTAAAAGCACCTGTCGTAGACGAGATCAAAGGTTATGTGGCAGAAGCCAAATCCGCAGTATTAGTTGATTACCGTGGATTGACTGTTGAGCAGGACACAAGATTGCGTAAACAGTTAAGAGAGGCTGGCGTTGTATACAAGGTATACAAAAACACAATGCTGCATCTCGCATTCGAGGGTACAGACTATGCAAAACTGGATGAGAATCTGGAAGGACCTACAGCAATTGCGTTTGGCATTGAAGATGAGACTGCTCCGGCAAGAATCTTAAATGATTTTGCGAAAGAAGCAGAGGCACTTCAGTTCAAAGGAGCTGTTGTAGACGGAGAATACTATGATGAGGCAGGAATCAAAGTCCTTGCAACAATCCCATCAAAGGAAGTTCTTATTTCCAAATTGCTTGGAAGTTTGCAGTCACCAATTACAAACTTTGCGCGTGTGGTTAAACAGATCGCTGAATCTCAGGGCGAAGCCGCTGCAGAGTAATTCGTAACAAAGAAGCCCTTAGGGCAAAAATAAAAAATAATGGAGGATTTTAAAATGACAACACAGGAATTTATCGATGCTATCAAAGAGATGAGCGTTATGGAATTAAATGATTTAGTAAAAGCATGTGAGGAAGAGTTCGGCGTTTCCGCAGCAGCAGGCGTTGTAGTTGCAGCAGCAGGTGCTGACGGTGCAGCAGCAGGTGCTGAGAAAGACGAGTTCGACGTAGAGTTGACAGAAGTTGGCGCTAACAAAGTTAAGGTTATCAAGGTTGTTCGTGAAGTAACAGGTCTTGGACTGAAAGAAGCAAAAGAAGTTGTTGATGGAGCACCTAAGGTAGTTAAAGAAGGCGCAAGCAAAGAAGAAGCTGAAGAAATCAAGACTAAACTTGAGGCTGAAGGCGCTAAGGTTACACTGAAATAATTGTGGCTGATAAGGCTTTTTAAATCAGGACAGAAATGATGAGTGGCAGGAGGATGCGGTATCCGTGTCTTTCTGCCTCTTTTTTTATGCAGTGACAGGGGCGTTTGCAATTTTTGAAAATGACTAAACATTGCCATAAAAAAATAGTAAATTTTACTTGATAATATATAGGACAAACTATACAATAAGAGTAGAAAAAATGGAGGTAAAATCATGAAAAGAATGAACAAAGTGCTGGCTGTTATTCTTTCTCTTGTTATGATGATCACCATTGCTCCGGCAAACAATGGAACATCAAAAGCGGCGGAAGAAGCAGCGTCCGGATATGCAAAGATTCATGATCCATCTATCGTGATCGGATACTATGAAGGTGAAACATATTCTGACAAAAGTGTAGTGTATGGAACTCAGAATGCGGATAACAGCAGAAAGAAGATTTATTTTATCTTTGGATCTCACAAGAGTTTTGCGTATTCTCTGGATCTGAAAGAATGGAAAACTTTCACAAACAACATCAATACATCAGCAGCCACTTTATTTGCGGAAGATGCAAAATGGGCAAGTATGGGGGCTAAGAGTGCAGGTTATTGGAATATCCATGGAAACCTGTGGGCGCCGGATGTGATCTGGAATCCGGATTACGATAATGGTGATGGTACCAAGGGTGCCTGGATGATGTACATGAGTATTGCCGGTATCAACCGTAACTCTGTTATTACCCTGCTTACATCCAAGTCTTTGAATGGAGACTGGACAAGAAAGAGTGCCATTGTATACTCTGGTTTTGATAAGGGAGATTATGACTACACCAAGACAGATTACAAGGCAGTAACAGGAGATACAGATTTGAATGCCCGTTATATGGTAAAAGATGGTGCAAAGCCATCCATTGCAGCAGGAACTACATTCAAAGAGTCTCGTTCTAACCGTGAATATTGTGCTCATGCCATTGATCCTTGTGTGCTGTATGATAACGGTAAACTGTGGATGTCCTATGGATCCTGGGATGGCGGTATCTACCTCATTGAGCTGGATAAAACAACAGGCCTTAGAGATACAACACATAAGTATCAGTATAAGGTGAATGAATCGGATCCTTACATGGGAATTAAGATCGCAGGCGGCGGTTTTGCTTACTGCGGCGGCGAGGCATCTTACATTAAAAAGATTGGCAGCAAATACTACCTTTTCATTTCTTATGAAGGATTGGAAGCTGCAAAAGGTTATAATATGAGAGTCTGGACATCTGATTCACTTGCCGGCCCATATAAAGATATCAGTGGAGACGATGCCAGATTTGTAGGAGATGGTGTAGATGCTGAGTCAGGGACTTATTCCATGATAAGCCGTTATGGTTTTGGAACAATCGGAACCCGTCTTATGAGTTACTATAAATGGAATCATATGGATTATGGTTTTGTTGCCCAGGGACATAACTCTGTGCTTTCGGATACCGATGGCAAAAACTATGTAGTATACCATACGAGATTTACAAATAAGGGTGAATATTTTGAAGATCGTATTCATCAGTTGTTTGTGGCAAAGAACGGTGGAATCGTAGCAGCACCATTTGAATATGATGGCGAGACATTGGCGACAAAGGCTTATGATGCAGCTAAGGTTGCCGGAAGTTATCAGATCCTTTCCATGGTAAATGTGAAGGCGGCAGATAAAGAATGTGTAACAGAAAAAACCATGACGCTGAATCTGGATGGTACAGTAACCGGAGAGTACACCGGAACCTGGTCACAGGCCAGTGACGGACCATATGTTACATTGAAGATCAAATCTGCTTCTTCTACTCAGTCTAAGGATGAAGCTACTTACCAGGGTGTATTTGTAGAGCAGACAAAAGAAGGTACAAAGGATAAAGTAATGTGCCTGACAATCGTAGGAAATAACGATCTGTCTGTTTGGGGATACAAGACAAAGGATGCGGATCCACTTCCTGTGAAAACTGCAGATCCTGCACAGACCAACAAACCAGCCACTGTAAAAGGTCCTGTAAAAGGAAAAACATATACGGTTGGTAAACTGAAATACAAAGCGACCAGCAAAACGAAGGTAACTGTAACAGGTGTTAAAAGTAAGAAACTTACATCTGCTACTATCGGAGCAACTGTTAAGATCAAAGGCAAGAGCGTAAAAGTTACAGCTATTGGCAGTAATGCATTTGCAAAATGCAAGAAGCTGAAGAAGGTTACCATCGGTAAGAATGTGACAAAGATTGGTAAGAAAGCGTTCTACAAATGTTCTGCTCTGAAGACTGTTACTGTAAAAGGCAAGAAAGTTAAGAGCGTAGGCAAGAATGCGTTCAAGGGAATTGCAAAGAAAGCAAAACTGAAAACACCTGCTTCTAAGAAAAAAGCATACAAAAAACTGTTTAAGATCAAATAAAGATCTGAAACGATGTTAAAAAAGAGTCATTTGGAAATCTCAGGATTTTCAAATGACTCTTTTGCGTAATGGAAGCTAAAAAAATAACGCCCGGCGGGCGTAAAATAATTTTGAATAAACCGTTGACACTAGTCTACAAATGTGGTACGATGTAGGATAGCATGATTATGGTAAGGTAGGATTACCAGCCCTACATTGTTTATTAGTCTATCATAGTTTTGTATAAAAGACAAGGAGTGAAATCAATCAATGGAGAAAAACAGAATTCGTCCGGTTCATGTTGGAAAAGGCGTGAGAATGAGTTACTCGAAACAGAAGGAAGTCCTGGAAATGCCAAACCTCATTGAGGTCCAGACAGATTCCTACAAATGGTTTCTGGAAGAAGGCCTGAATGAAGTTCTCCGCGATATTTCGCCAATCGCGGATTACAATGGCAATTTAAGCCTGGAATTTGTCAGCTTTGAACTTTGCAGAGATGATGTGAAATATTCCATCGAAGAATGCAAAGAAAGAGACGCAACTTATGCAGCCCCTTTGAAAGTCAAAGTGAGACTTCACAACAATGAGACTGAGGAAATCAGTGAACATGATATTTTCATGGGCGATTTACCTCTTATGACAGATACAGGTACTTTTGTAATCAATGGTGCAGAACGTGTAATTGTTAGCCAGTTAGTGCGTTCTCCTGGAATTTATTATGGAATTGATCATGACAAGATTGGTAAAGAACTGTATTCTGCTACGGTTATCCCGAACCGCGGTGCGTGGTTAGAGTATGAGACCGACTCCAATGATATATTTTATGTCCGTGTAGATAGAAATAGAAAAGTTCCTATCACGGTGCTGCTTCGTGCCCTGGGAGTAGGAACGAACCAGGAGATTCTGGATATGTTCGGAGAGGAACCGAAAATTCTGGCAAGTTTTGCCAAGGATCCTTCAGAGAACTATCAGGATGGTCTGCTGGAACTTTACAAGAAACTGCGTCCGGGCGAGCCTTTGGCAGTAGACAGTGCGGAAAATCTCATCAACAGTATGTTCTTTGATGTGAGACGCTACGATCTGGCTAAAGTAGGACGATATAAGTTTAACAAAAAACTGGCTCTTCGTAACAGAATTACCGGTTTTAAACTGGCAGAAGATGCTGTCAGTCCGGTGACAGGAGAGGTGGTTGCAGAGGCTGGAACTCTTGTAACAGAGGAATTGGCTGATGAAATTCAGTATGCAGCTGTTCCATATGTATTTGTTGAGACGGAAGAAGGAAGAGATGAGAAAGTTCTCTCCAATATGATGGTAGATCTCAATGCGTTCCTGCCAAAAGCAGATAAAAAAGCGCTGGGAATCACAGAAGAAGTTTACTATCCGGAACTGGCGAAAATTCTGGAGGAAAACGAGACTGAAAAAGAGCAGTATGAAGCAATCAGTAAAAATGTGGCTCTCTTGATTCCAAAACATATTACAAAAGAGGATATTTTTGCATCCATCAACTACAATATGCATCTGGAGTATGGTATTGGAAACAAGGATGATATTGACCATTTGGGTAATCGTCGTATCCGTGCTGTCGGCGAACTGCTTCAGAATCAGTATAGAATCGGTCTTTCCCGTATGGAGCGTGTTGTACGCGAGAGAATGACGACACAGGATCTGGAAGGAATTTCCGCTCAGTCCCTGATCAATATTAAACCGGTAACTGCAGCGGTTAAGGAATTCTTCGGAAGCTCCCAGTTGTCCCAGTTTATGGATCAGAATAACCCACTGAGTGAATTGACACATAAGCGTAGACTTTCCGCATTGGGACCAGGTGGTCTGTCTCGTGACCGTGCCGGATTCGAGGTGCGAGATGTACATTATTCCCATTATGGAAGAATGTGTCCGGTAGAGACTCCGGAGGGACCTAACATCGGATTGATCAACTCACTGGCATCTTATGCAAGAATTAATGAGTATGGATTTGTAGAGGCTCCGTACCGCCGTGTAGACAAGACAGATCCGGAAAATCCTAGAGTTACCGATGAAGTTGTATATATGACAGCAGATGAAGAAGATCGTTATCATGTGGCTCAGGCGAATGAGAGACTGGATGAGAATGGATACTTCGTCCGTAAAAATATTTCCGGTCGATTCAGAGAAGAGACTTCTGAATTTGAGAGAAAACGAATTGATTATATGGATGTATCTCCTAAGATGGTATTTTCCGTGGCAACAGCCATGATCCCATTCCTGGAGAACGACGATGCTAACCGTGCACTGATGGGATCCAACATGCAGCGTCAGGCGGTGCCGCTTCTGGTAACAGAAGCACCGACGGTAGGAACCGGAATGGAAATGAAGGCTGCAGTCGATTCAGGAAACTGTGTGACGGCAAAAGAAGCCGGTGTGGTTGAGAGAGCAGAATCCAACCGGATCATTATCCGTAAGGAAGATGGCAATATGGATGAGTACAAACTGGCTAAGTTTGTACGAAGCAACCAGGGTACCTGTATGAACCAGAGACCAATCGTGACAAAAGGCGATAAAGTTGAAAAAGGACAGGTTATCGCAGACGGACCATCTACTTCCGGCGGAGAGATTGCTCTTGGAAAGAACCCGCTGATCGGATTTATGACCTGGGAAGGTTACAACTACGAGGATGCTGTTCTTTTGAGTGAGCGTCTGGTGCAGGAAGATGTATATACATCCGTACACATTAATGAATATGAAACAGAAGCAAGAGATACCAAACTTGGTGCAGAAGAGATTACAAGAGATGTACCGGGCGTGGGTGATGACGCACTGAAAGATCTGAATGAGCAGGGAATCATCCGCATTGGTGCTGAGGTTCGTGCCGGAGATATTCTGGTAGGAAAAGTAACACCAAAGGGAGAGACAGAACTGACAGCAGAAGAGAGACTGCTCCGTGCTATTTTCGGCGAAAAAGCCAGAGAAGTAAGAGATACCTCTTTGAGAGTCCCTCACGGTGAATTTGGTATTGTAGTAGATGCAAAAGTGTTTACAAGAGAAAATGGAGATGAACTTTCTCCAGGTGTAAATCAGACTGTTCGTATCTACATTGCCCAGAAGAGAAAAATACAGGTAGGAGATAAGATGGCTGGTCGTCATGGTAACAAGGGTGTCGTATCCCGTGTGCTGCCGGTAGAAGATATGCCATTTTTACCAAACGGACGTCCGCTGGATATCGTGTTGAATCCATTGGGTGTGCCTTCTCGAATGAATATCGGACAGGTATTGGAGATTCACTTGAGTCTTGCTGCACAGGTACTTGGATTCAATGTGGCTACACCTGTATTTGATGGCGCCAATGAGGTAGATATTATGGATACTCTGAAACTTGCCAATGATTATGTAAATACTCCATTGGATGAGTTTGAGAAGAAATATAAAGATACGCTGGATCCGGAAGTGATGGATTATCTGCTTACTAACCAGGAATACCGCAAACAGTGGGCAGGCGTTCCGATCAAAGAGGATGGAAAAGTGCAGCTGAGAGATGGCCGTACCGGAGAATTCTTCGATGGAGAGGTTACGATCGGATTCATGCATTATCTGAAACTCCATCACCTGGTAGACGATAAGATCCATGCTCGTTCTACCGGACCATACTCTCTGGTAACACAGCAGCCTCTGGGTGGTAAAGCTCAGTTTGGTGGACAGCGTTTCGGAGAGATGGAAGTTTGGGCACTGGAGGCATATGGTGCTGCTTACACATTGCAGGAAATTCTGACAGTGAAGTCCGATGATGTTGTAGGCCGTGTGAAGACATACGAAGCAATCATCAAAGGTGACAATATTTCTGAACCGGGTATTCCGGAGTCCTTCCGAGTACTGTTAAAAGAACTTCAGTCTCTGGCACTGGATGTAACTGTGCTGGATGAAGAAGGCAATGAGGTTCAGATGAGTGAGACATTGGACGATGCACCGGCACCGAATGTAAATGCATTGATGAACGATAAGAAATTTGATAATAATGAGTCATTTGAGAGCGCTGGATACCGCGAAACAACCGTAGAAGGTCTGGATGATGACAGCAACATTGCAGATTAATAGAAAGGACGGTTTACGAAATGCCACAGTTTGGAAATGAGAATGAGACAACATTGACATACGATAAGATCAAGATCACGCTGGCGTCCCCAGAAAAGATCCGTGAGTGGTCAAAGGGAGAGGTAAAAAAACCTGAAACCATCAATTACCGTACTTTGAAACCAGAAAAAGATGGTTTGTACTGCGAGCGCATTTTCGGTCCTAGCAAGGACTGGGAATGTCACTGTGGAAAATACAAGAAAGTGCGCTATAAAGGTGTGATTTGTGATCGATGCGGCGTAGAGGTTACCAAGTCCAGCGTCCGTCGTGAGAGAATGGGTCATATTGAACTGGCTGCACCGGTTTCCCATATCTGGTACTTCAAGGGGATTCCAAGCCGTATGGGTCTGATGCTGGATATTTCTCCAAAAGTATTGGAGAAAGTACTGTATTTTGCATCCTACATCGTATTGGAGTCTACAACACCGGAAATCACTGTAAAACAGGTTCTGTCTGAGCAGGAATATCAGAAAGCCAGAGAAACCTATGGCGATGCGTTCCGAGTAGGAATGGGTGCTGAGGCAGTTCAGGAACTGCTTCAGAGCATTGATCTGGATGAGGAAAGCAAGACATTAAAGGCAGAATTGAAAGAGTCAACAGGACAGAAGAGAGCCCGCATCATCAAGCGTCTGGAAGTAGTGGAAGCTTTCCGTGAGTCAGGCAATCATCCGGACTGGATGGTTCTGACTGTGATCCCGGTTATTCCACCGGATCTGCGTCCGATGGTACAGCTGAATGGTGGCCGTTTTGCCACATCCGATCTGAATGATCTGTACCGACGCATCATCAATCGAAACAACCGATTGAAGAGACTGCTTGAACTTGGCGCGCCGGATATTATCGTGCGAAACGAAAAGAGAATGTTACAGGAAGCGGTAGATGCCCTGATTGATAATGGTCGCCGTGGCCGTCCGGTTACTGGTCCTGGAAACCGTGCTCTTAAGTCTCTTTCAGATATGTTGAAAGGTAAACAGGGACGTTTCCGCCAGAACCTTCTTGGTAAGCGTGTTGACTATTCTGGTCGTTCCGTTATCGTAGTAGGACCGGAACTGAAGATTTACCAGTGTGGTCTGCCGAAAGAAATGGCCATCGAATTGTTTAAGCCTTTCGTAATGAAAGAACTGGTTGCCAATGAGACAGCACACAATATTAAAAATGCTAAGAAAATGGTAGAAAAACTGGAGCCTGCTGTATGGGATATTCTGGAAAAAGTAATCCGTGAGCATCCTGTTATGCTGAACCGTGCCCCTACACTGCATCGTCTTGGTATTCAGGCATTTGAGCCAACATTGGTAGAAGGAAAAGCAATTAAACTGCATCCGTTGGTATGTACAGCGTTTAATGCTGACTTCGATGGAGACCAGATGGCTGTGCATCTTCCATTGTCCGTAGAAGCACAGGCAGAGTGCCGATTCCTGTTGCTTTCTCCAAACAACCTGTTGAAACCATCCGATGGTGGAGCGGTAGCCGTTCCTTCACAGGATATGGTCCTTGGTATTTATTACCTGACACAGGAGCGTACACCGGAGCAGGGAGCGATTGGAACAGGAAAAGCATTTAAAGATATGAATGAAGCGATGATCGCTTACGAGAACCATGAGATTACTCTGCATGCGAAAGTTAAGATCCGCCGCTATGGAATCAATGCTGAGGGTAAAATGGATTCCCGCGTGATTGAGTCAACATTAGGAAGATTTATTTTCAATGAGATCATCAGTCAGAATCTTGGATTTGTAGACCGAAGCAATCCGGATAACTTCCTGAAGTTGGAAGTGGATTTCCATGTTGGAAAGAAACAGTTGAAACAGATTCTGGAAAAATGTATCAACAATGAGGGATCTACTAAGACGGCAGAAACTCTGGACAATATTAAAGCCCTTGGATACAAATATTCTACGAAAGCAGCTATGACGGTATCTATTTCTGATATGGAAGTGCCTGCAAGTAAGAAAGAACTTCTTAAGAGTGCAGAGGATACAGTGGAAGTTATTTCCCAGAAGTTCCGCCGTGGTCTGTTGACAGAGGAAGAGCGTTACAAATCCGTTGTGGATACCTGGAAGAAAGCCGATGATCAGATTACAAAAGATCTGCTGGATGGACTGGATGAGTTGAACAATATCTTCATGATGGCGGACTCCGGAGCCCGTGGTTCTGATAAACAGATCAAACAGCTGGCTGGTATGCGTGGACTGATGGCAGATACATCCGGTCGTACTATCGAACTGCCGATCAAGTCTAACTTCCGTGAAGGTCTGGATGTATTGGAGTACTTTATCTCCGCCCATGGAGCTCGTAAAGGACTTTCTGATACAGCCCTTCGTACAGCCGATTCAGGATATTTGACAAGACGACTGGTAGATGTATCCCAGGAACTTGTTATTCGTGAAACAGATTGTTGTGAATCAACAGGAAAATCCGAGATCCCAGGTATGTGGATCGGTGGATTCTCAGATGGAAAAGAAGTAATCGAGTCTCTGGAAGAGCGTATTACAGGCCGCTATTCCTGTGAGACGATTTTGGACGATAACGGTGAGGTCATCGTAGAGGCAAATCATATGATCACACCGAAACGAGCAGCCCGTATCGTCAATACAAAAGCAATTATTGATGCAGGAGATAAAGCACAGGTTAAGATCCGTACGATCCTTACCTGTCGTTCCCACATTGGTATTTGTGCAAAATGTTATGGATCTAACATGGCAACAAAAGAGCCGGTACAGGTAGGAGAAGCAGTTGGTATTATTGCTGCACAGTCTATCGGAGAACCTGGTACACAGCTTACCATGCGTACATTCCATACCGGTGGTGTGGCCGGCGATGATATCACACAGGGTCTTCCTCGTGTCGAAGAGCTTTTCGAGGCAAGAAAGCCAAAGGGACTTGCTATTATTTCCGAGTTTGGCGGAAGAGTGCAGGTTAGAGATACAAAGAAAAAACGCGAAGTTGTTATTACAAACGATGAGACTGGAATGAGTAAGGCGTACCTGATTCCTTATGGTTCCAGAATCAAAGTTCTGGATGGCGATGTTCTGGAAGCCGGTGATGAACTGACAGAAGGTAGTGTAAACCCGAACGATATTATGAAGATCAAGGGTGTCCGTGCCGTACAGGATTATATGCTTCGTGAAGTGCAGCGTGTATACCGTCTGCAAGGTGTAGAAATTAACGACAAGCATATTGAGGTAATCGTGCGTCAGATGTTGAAGAAAGTCCGTATTGAAAGCAACGGGGATTCTGACTTCCTGCCTGGTGTTATGGTGGATCTGCTGGATTATGAGGATGCAGTAGAAAAACTGACAGCAGAAGGAAAAGAGCCGCCAGAAGGAAAACAGATCATTCTGGGTATTACAAAGGCTTCTCTGGCAACGAATTCCTTCTTGTCAGCAGCATCTTTCCAGGAGACAACTAAAGTGCTGACAGATGCAGCCATCAAGGGAAAAGTAGATCCATTGATCGGATTGAAAGAAAATGTTATTATTGGTAAACTGATTCCTGCAGGTACCGGTATGAAACGCTACCGTAATATTAAACTTCACAGCGACCTGGTAGACAGTCTGGAGCCACCAGAGCCAGTGATTGAAGAGCCGGAAGAGGAAGAAGAAAACAAGGAAGCAGCAGCAGCTGCAGCCGAAGAAAAAGAGGCAGCGGAGGATGAAGTTCTGACATTGGAAGAAGATGAGGAACTGGTATTGTCCGAAGACGAATAATTTTGTCGAAATGCAGCTTGTATAGTGAGTTTGATGCGCCTTCAGGACCCTTTTAAACGGGCTGCCTGAGGGCGTATTATATTAATTTGAAAAAAATGAAAATAAGTGTTGACAAAAGCCATGAAGTTTGATAGTATATTACCTGTTGACGCGATAAAAATTCTTGAGTGAGAACAAAAAAGAAATTAAAAAAGTGTTGACAAACAC
>HF998263.1 GCA_000433735.1 Clostridium sp. CAG:167 | reverse complement strand
AAGAAAGTAACATATAAGTATAACGCATCTAGCAAAACATTGACTGTTTCGGGTAAATATTTAAAAGGAAAGTTGCCGTCAAAAACAGGCGGCTACAATCAGGCGGCGAGATACAAGTACCAATGGAGCTCGTTAAAAGGGAAAGCCAAAAAGATTACATTGAAAAAAGGTGTGGAAAGAATAGGACATAATGCGTTTGGAGAATTTGCTAAATTAAATTCAGTGAAATTTCCCAACACTCTAAAGAAAATTGATGCCTATGCTTTTGGATCTACGCCAATTTACTATGTGTATTTACCAGATAGTGTTAAATATATCGGAGAAAGTGCTTTTGACATGGATGGTGAAGAACGGGGAATTGTCAAGTTGAAATTGTCTCGTAATCTTAAGAGCATTGGGAAAGCAGCGTTTCGACAAAATAAGATAAAAGAGGTTGTGATTCCATCCAATGTGGAAAAAATTGGAGCACATGCTTTTGTGGAGTGCAACAATTTAAAAAGGATAGTTATCAAGTCAAAAAAACTCAAGAAAGTAGGATCAAGAGCGTTTGCGGATATGGGGAAAGATGCGGTAATCTACATACCAAAAGAGCGGGAAACAGAATATCGTAAAATGATAGAAGATTCCACGGCGCATGCTCAGATCATAGCGCAGTAAGAAGGAGGGGAGCAGAAAGTATGATCAGCTTTTTTAATATGGAAGAATGGGGGAATCAGAAT
>HF998262.1 GCA_000433735.1 Clostridium sp. CAG:167 | reverse complement strand
ATTTAATTGCCAAAGTAAATTCCTGTAACCACCTGAAGTTACTTCAACAAATTTCCATACTGCATTTACTCTGACAAATGTTATAGTTATATTGCTGTGTCCCTAACCTAATACTAAGGAGGTACTCTTATGGCAAATAATAAACATTTATCTTTAAGTGATCGAATCACCATTGAATCTATGCTTGAAAAACATCACACATTCAAAGAAATCGGTTCTTTCCTGGACAAAGATCCTACAACCATCTCCAAGGAGATCCGATCCCGCTTTGTTACTTTACGGACCGGTGGCAGGTACATACAGTACAATAACTGTCAGTTACGGTTCTCCTGTTCCAAAAAACATCTTTGTCACCCCTGTCATTCTTCCCGCAAATTTAAACTATGCAGAAATTGTTCCATGTGCAACGCCTTTTGCGATGAATTTATCCCTGACACCTGCCCGAAACACTCCAAGCCGCCTTATATTTGTAACGGCTGTGGCAAACGCTATACCTGTAGTCTGGAAAAACATCTGTACATCGCTAAAGATGCCCACTCCAGGTACCGTACACTTCTTTCAGAATCCCGCACCGGCATTTCCTTCTCAGAAGAAGAAATCAAACACTTAGATGACCTCATTACTCCCCTTATAAAAAAGGGACAGTCCCCTCATCATATCTGTGCCACTAACCGGGATTCCATTATGGTCAGTGAACGAACTATTTATCGTTTTGTTGATTCCCGCATCTTTTCCGCTATGAATCTTGATCTTCCCAGGAAAGTACGATACAGTGCCCGGAAAAAGGCTGTTCATGTAAAGGTGGATAAAGCCTGCCGCATAAACCGTACCTATGAAGATTTTAAAACATTTATGCATTCCCATCCGGACTATCCTCTCGTAGAACTGGATTCTGTTGAGGGAAAACGCGGCAGCAAAGTTCTTCTTACCATTCATTTTGTAAAGGCAGAGTTTATGCTGGCTTTTTTACGGGAACACAATGATTCCAAATCCGTGATTGATATTTTCGACTTTCTATACTCTGTTTTGAAACCAGAATTATTCAAATCCATTTTCAAAGTTTGTCTGACCGATAATGGCAGTGAATTTTCAAATCCTCTGGCTTTAGAGTTTGATTCCTCACAAAAACGGCGCACACATATTTTTTACTGCGATGCAAGTGCTCCTTATCAAAAAGGATCTGCCGAAAGAAACCACGAATTTATCCGCTTTTTTATTCCCAAAGGAACGGATATCGGAAACTATTCCCAAGATGACATTAACTTAATGATGGATCATATCAACTCCTACTGTAGAGAAAGTTTAGGGAACAAAAGTCCTTATGAAATGTTTTCCTTTTTATACGGTCAAGATTGTTTGGACCTTCTCGGGTGCCACCTTATTCCGCCAAACAAAGTGACACTCAATCGATCCATTTTCTGTAAGGAGGGTGCCCATGAAACCAGATAAAAATTCAATGGATTACCAGCTCAACCTTTTAGCACTGGAAGAAATGGAAAATCTCGTCCCCATGACCCTTCATGAACGCACTTGCATACGAAAATGGGTCAGATCCGGACACGAAATAGAGTCCAATCCATGGCATTATCTGGATGCAGATGGAATGCCTTTAAACTACCTTCAGGCCTTTCGCCTGAAATATGGATATCCCAGTGGACCTTGGAATTACTGGAAAGGTCCGGACGAACAGTTTCTCTGGGATGATGCCCGCCAATGCTTCATCTCCAAAGACGAACTATAATCACTAATTAACCAATCGGGACACAGCATCCATATCCGCAAACAGAGGGGTGGAACTTACTCTTGCAAAAAAA
>HF998261.1 GCA_000433735.1 Clostridium sp. CAG:167 | reverse complement strand
CTGGTTCCGGATGCCACCAGTTCATCACCTAACTGTCCGGTGGTCCTTACCAGTTCTCCCGGTGCCACGATTTCCAATTCCTCTCCTCTGGCACTGGTATCAGCTGTGACGCCTTGCTTATCCACCGAGCCTACTGCCATGACCTCTTCAAAGGCTGCCGGGTACTGGACCCCCTTGCTTCCTGTGTTTCCTGCCGCAGCCACCATCAGAATCCCTGCCCGGTCTGCCGCCTTTGCCGCCTGATGCAGTGCTTCGGAATACTGGCTCACTCCAAAACTCATGTTGATGATATTTACTTTTTGGTCTATGGCCATATAGATTCCCTCGATGATCCGGCTTAACGGTGCCCGGTTGTCATCATCCAGAACACGGATTGAATAAATCTCCGCATTGGGGTTCACTCCGGTGATTCCTTCTTTGTTATCCTTTGCCGCGATGAGACCTGCCACGCCATTTCCATGGCCGCTTCCGTCCATAAACAAAGGAGACATCTCTTCCTCTCCCGGTACCAGCGTTGCCGAATACGCCAGATCCAGGTCATTGCCATCGTCCACACCCGAGTCCAAAACAGCCACTTTTATCTTCTTTTTGACTGATTTCTTCCCTTTTTCTCCGTGGATCATCTGCATGTTCCACTCCTGTTTTTGTGTGTTCTTTTTGTACTTCTTTACCTTCTTGTCATGGGCGCCGTAATATCCACACGCCGTCACCATCACATCCGGTTCCACATAATTTACTTTTGCATCCTTCTTTAGTGTTTCTTTCTGGTCCGCTGTCAGTGCCACCATCGCCAAGTCGTGCTTCTGCGACAGATCCTCACCCTGTCCGCTTATGGTAT
>HF998260.1:4619-19922 GCA_000433735.1 Clostridium sp. CAG:167 | reverse complement strand
TATCGACCATGATCATCTTCTTTGGAAACCCAAACCCGGAGAGACTAACCTTTTCACACCGATAGGAACTTATCTCTATGGATTTTACTCCGTGGCTATGCTATCATAGGAACATAATAAAACCAGCCAAAGGAGAGTTTTTAATATGAATCGTGAAGATTACAATGAACCGATTTCCCTGAGAAATGTTCACATTACAGATAATTTTTGGAAGAATGAAATGGAGTTAGTCCGCAAGGAGATCATTCCGTATCAGTGGGATGCGCTGAATGACCGTGTCGAGGGTGCCAGCCCAAGTTTTTGCATGCGGAATTTCAAGGTGGCAGGAAAGCAGAACAAGGAGCGTAAAGAAAAAGGAAGTTCCTTTGAAGAACCAAAGTACACATTCCGTGGGTTTGAGGCTTTGCCGGAGGACCCGGACCACCTGGAAGATAAATTTTATGGCTTTGTATTCCAGGACAGCGATTTCTATAAATGGATCGAGGCAGTAGCGTATTCCCTGACCCAGCACCCGGATCCGGAATTGGAAAAACTGGCAGATGAGGCCATTGATATCGTCTGCGCAGCCCAGCAGGAAGATGGATACCTGGACACCTATTATATCATCAACGGAAAAGATAAGATTTTCTCCAATCTTCGTGACCACCACGAGCTGTACTGCTTCGGACACCTGACAGAGGGTGCGGTGGCCTATTATCAGGCAACCGGCAAGGACAAACTGCTGAAAGCCACCATGCGTTTTGCAGACTATATTGATAACTATTTTGGACCGGAAGAAGGCAAGTGCAAAGGCTATCCGGGACATGAGATCGCAGAGATGGCACTGGTGCGTCTCTACGAAGTGACAGGAGAAAAACGCTATCTGGATCTGAGTAGTTTCTTTGTAGAAGAGCGTGGAAAACGTCCATATTACTTTGACAAAGAGAATCATCCGGATGTAAAACTGGACAAAGAACATATTAACGATCTCCGATACTTTTACAATCAGGCACATTTGCCGGTGCGGGAGCAGAAAGAGGCCACCGGTCATGCAGTTCGTGCCGTATACCTGTATTCCGGCATGGCAGACCTGGCCCGCATCAAGGAAGACCAGTCTATGTATGATGCCTGTGAAACATTGTGGAACAATATTGTAGAAGAAAAAATGTATATTACCGGTGGTATCGGCGGAACCCACCTGGGTGAGGCCTTTTCCTTCCCATTTGATCTGCCAAACGATACAGCCTACGCAGAGACCTGTGCGTCCATCGGACTGGTGTTTTTTGCCCGCCGTATGCTGGAAATGAAAGCAGTCAGCAAGTATGCAGATGTGATGGAACTGGCGTTGTACAACGGAATCCTCAGCGGTATGGCACTGGACGGCAAAAGTTTCTTCTACGTAAACCCATTGGAAGTAAAGCCAAAAGCATGTAAGCTGGACGAAAGAAAATGGCATGTCAAACCGGTGCGTCAGAAATGGTTTGGATGTGCCTGCTGTCCTCCGAACCTTGCAAGACTTCTTAGTTCCATTGGTTCTTATGCTTACACAGAAAAAGAAGATACCCTGTATGTGCATTTGTATATGGGAAGCACCATTGAGAAAAAGATCGGGGAAGACACAGCCACGATCCAGGTCAAGGCAGATTTTCCATGGAACAGCAAAGTCAGCGTAGAAGCTTCCGGAACGGACAAGAAATTTACCATTGCCCTGCGTATGCCTGGCTGGTGCCGCGACATGAAAGCCACCGGACTGGAAGGGGCAGAGACAGAGGAAAAAGACGGCTATCTCTATATCACAAAAGTATGGGAAAAAGGCGAAAAAGTTGAGCTTGATTTTCCAATGGAGGTCCGCACGCTGCAGGCAGACTCCCGGGTGAGGGAGGATATTGGCAAAGTGGCGATTATGAGAGGACCGGTAGTATACTGCCTGGAAGAGACAGATAACGGCGCAGACCTTCACGAACTGCTGATTCGCCAGAACATAGAAGTACAGGAAGAAGAGCGGGATATCCAGGGAACCAAGGTAGTAGGACTGGCTGGTTTCGGACTTCGGGAAAAAGCGGTAACAGCCGGGAAGGGAAGTCTCTATTGTGCATTTGAGAAGCCGGAGAGAGAAGAAGTGACACTTCGTTACATCCCATATTACACCTGGGCCAACCGCGGTGAAAATGAAATGCAGGTATGGACCAGAGTCGAATAAAAATACTGCAAAAACCATCACAAAACTGCTTGTACTTCTCCCCTGTTCGTATTAAAATAGGGGAAAAGGAGTGGAGGATGATATGACAGGATTAGTATTAGAAGGCGGAACATTCCGGCCGATCTTTAGTTGCGGCGTCATGGATGCATTGTTATCTGAAAAGATCATGCTTCCCTACTGCATCGGCGTGTCAGCCGGCATTGCAGACGGAGTTTCCTATATATCCAGGCAGCCCCAGAGAAACCTGGAGATCGTGCAGAAATATAGAAATGATAAACGGTATATGAGCCGGCAGAATTTTAAAAAGTGCCGGAGTCTCTTCGGACTGGATTTTATATTCGGAGAGATCCCAAACAAACTGATTCCCTTTGATATGGATACTTTCCGCAAGTTTGAGGGAACCTGCCTGGTGGGGGTTACCAACGCCGCCACAGGACAGGCTGAGTACAAAAACGCCATGGACATGGACAAAGACTTCACCATGCTCCGTGCCACCTGTGCACTGCCTATGTTTTTCCCGGCCATTGAATTGGATGGACAGAAATATTATGACGGCGGTATCGCAGATCCCATCCCGGCGAAAAAGGCACTGGAAGACGGCTGTGACAAGCTCATCATCGTGCTGACCCAGCCCCGGGGATTTGTAAAACATTTTGGCAAGTATGATAAAATTGGCGCCCGTATGCTGGGACATCGCTATCCGGAGATGAAACGGCAGATCTTCAGCCGCCCGGAGCGGTACAACGAGACCGTCAAATACTGTGAGCAGTTAGAAACAGAAGGAAAGGCTATGATCATTCGGCCGAACCATCTGCTGAATAGTTTTGAGTCCAATGTCAGCCGTCTGGAGATGGCATACTGGCATGGATACCGCATGACCAAAGAAAAGATGAAAAAGATCAAAAAGTTTCTGACTGAATAAATGGCCTATTGAAAAAAACTTTCACCTGTGATACAATGTGGAAAGTATGAACCAACGAACGGAGGGTAAGATCATGAAAAGAATTAAGACTTTGACAACAAAGAACTTAAAAGAATCTATGAAAAAAGGCGGATGTGGCGAGTGCCAGACATCTTGTCAGTCTGCATGCAAGACTTCCTGTACAGTAGGAAATCAGAGCTGCGAGAACAAATAATCAGAAGCAATTTATAGTTCAAGAGAGAGGGCTGACTGAAGGGGAACTTTCGGTCAAGTCCTCGTTGTATGTTATAAGGAAAATGCGAGGTAAACATGGTACATTTATATAAAAATAATGGTTATAATATGGTTTTAGATGTAAACAGCGGATCCATTCATGTAGTGGATGATGTGGTTTACGATGTTTTGGAACTTCTGAATGAAGCAGAGGACAGACGCAAGGAAGAAGGATTCCGGCAGGAGATTACAGACAAGATGCTTGCCAAATACGGAGAGGATATCACAGCAGAAGATATGAAAGATGTATTTGAGGATCTGGATGAACTGGAAGAAAATGGCACCCTGTTTACCGTAGATGTGTACAAAGAAGGGGTTATCGACTTCAAGAAACGCCAGACGGTAGTGAAGGCACTGTGCCTGCATATTGCCCACGACTGCAACCTGGCGTGCCGTTACTGCTTTGCCGGAGAGGGTGAGTACAAGGGAGACCGTTCCCTCATGAGCCTGGAAGTCGGTAAAAAAGCACTGGATTTTCTCGTAGCCAATTCAGGAAACCGTCGCAACCTGGAAGTAGATTTCTTTGGCGGCGAGCCATTGATGAACTTCGATGTAGTGAAAGAACTGGTAGCCTATGGACGGGAACTGGAGAAAACCCATGACAAACATTTTCGTTTTACCCTGACTACCAACGGTGTGCTTTTGAGAGACGATGTCATCGAATTTGCCAACAAAGAAATGGATAACATCGTTCTTAGTATCGACGGAAGAAAAGAAGTACACGATCATATGCGCCCATTCAAAAACGGAAAGGGAAGCTATGATTTTATCCTGGATAAATTCAAAAAAGTAGCAGAAAGCAGAAACCAGCAGAAGTATTATGTAAGAGGTACATTTACCCATTACAATCTGGACTTTGTAAAGGATGTGCTGAGTCTGGCAGATGAAGGATTTGAGCAGATTTCCGTGGAGCCGGTTGTGGCCGGACCGGAAGAGCCGTATGCCATTCGCGAAGAAGATATTCCTCAGATCTGCGAGGGATACGATGAATTGGCAAAAGAAATGCTGAAACGGAAAAAAGAGGGAAGAGGATTTAACTTCTTCCATTACATGATCGACTTGAGCGGCGGCCCTTGCGTGTACAAGCGCCTTTCCGGCTGTGGATCCGGAACCGAGTACCTGGCTGTGACACCGTGGGGAGATCTGTATCCATGCCATCAGTTCGTAGGAGAAGAAGAATTCTGCCTGGGTAATGTGGACGACGGTATTGTGAATACCGAAATGAGAGATACATTCAAACTTTGCAATGTATATGCTAAAGAAGAGTGCCGGAACTGCTTTGCCAAGTTTTACTGCAGCGGCGGCTGTGCAGCCAATGCATACCACTGCCACCAGGATATCAACAAGCCATACGAGATCGGCTGTGAATTGCAGAGAAAGCGTGTGGAATGTGCCATCATGCTCCAGGCGGCATACGCAGAAGACGAGAATTCGTGAAAAATGTAAGATTTGCAAAAAAATAATTTGAAAAAATAGAAAAAGCGTTTATAATAAACTATATATGCTATTTTTAGAAGGATACATGGAGAGTTTTTGAAAGGAGTTATCATCGTGGCTTTAGATATAGGAATCGATTTGGGTACAGCAAGTATCCTTGTATATGTAAAAGGTAAAGGGGTAGTACTGAAAGAGCCAAGTGTAGTTGCATTTGACCGGGATACCAACCGCATCAAAGCAATCGGTGAAGAAGCACGCCTTATGTTAGGCCGTACACCGGGAAATATCGTTGCCGTCCGTCCATTGAGACAGGGCGTTATTTCTGATTATACAGTAACTGAAAAAATGCTTAAATATTTTATCCAGAAGGCCGTAGGCAAACAGCGTCTGCGCAAGCCGCTTCTGAGCATCTGTGTACCAAGCCAGGTAACAGAGGTTGAGAGAAAGGCAGTAGAAGATGCCGGTTTCCAGGCAGGAGCCAGAGATGTAAGGATCATTGAGGAGCCGATTGCAGCTGCCATTGGTGCCGGAATTGACATTGCCAGACCTTGTGGAAACATGATTGTAGATATCGGTGGTGGTACTTCAGATATCGCGGTTATCTCTCTGGGAGGTACCGTTGTAAGTACATCCATCAAGATCGCCGGAGACGACTTTGATGATGCCATCGTTCGTTATATGAGAAAGAAACACAATCTTCTGATTGGTGAAAGAACTGCCGAAGATATCAAGATCCGTATCGGAACAGCCTATCCACGGCCGGAAAGTGTGTCTGTGGATGTAAGAGGACGAAACTTAGTGACAGGTCTGCCAAAGACCATCACCGTTACATCCGAAGAGACAGAAGAAGCACTGAAAGATACCACCTCCCAGATCGTAGAGGCAGTTCACAGTGTACTGGAAAAGACACCACCGGAACTGGCAGCAGATATTGCAGACCGTGGTATCGTCCTTACCGGAGGCGGAAGTCTTTTGTATGGATTGGAAGAATTGATTGAATCTAAGACAGGAATTACAACTATGACAGCGGAAGAGCCGATGACTGCCGTTGCCATTGGAACAGGAAAATATGTAGAATTCTTAAGTGGAAACAACGGTCCGGAAGATTAATACGGATCTTTGGGGTTTGTAAGAATGGAGGAATGTTATGTTACGAGGCCTGTATACCGGATGGACAGGGATGGTCAACGAGCAGAAAAGGCTGGATGTTATTTCCAATAACATGGCCAACGCAGACACCGTCGGATTCAAAGATGACCGGGTAACCAGTCAGGCATTTGACCAGGTGTTGGCGATCAAGGTAAGAGATGGATCGGAAGCTTACCACAACGAAGCCATTGGACACTTGAGTCTGGGAGTGAAGATTGGCGAAGTTTATACGGATTATTCACAGGGATCGATCCGCCAGACAGGCAACAGCCTGGATGTGGCGTTGAGCGGCAGTGGATTTTTTACCGTAAATGTGACAGACAAAAATGGAAATGTGCACACCCGTTATACTAGAAACGGACAGTTTACCTTGACCAAGGATGGATTGCTGGTGGACAGTGAAGGCAACGCTGTACAGGGACAGGGTGGAGACATCCACATCCCCACTGATGCCAAAAACATCAGTATATCGGCAAATGGTGTGATCACAGCAGACGGCCAGAACATTGACACATTAAAACTGGTGGATTTTGAGGATTATGATTATCTGAAAAAATATGGTGATACCATGTATGAACCGGTGGATGGAGCAACGGAAAAGGATGTCAGTGCTCAGACGATCCAGGGATATACGGAGCAGTCAAATGTTAATGTTGTAAAAGAAATGGTCGATATGATTACTATAACAAGAGCTTATGAAGCAAATCAGAAAGTGATCCGTTCATATGACAGCATGCTGGACCGTGCTGTGAATTCTGTAGGAAGATTGAACGGCTGATCAAGGAGGTGTCTTGACGTATGATGCGTTCATTATGGACCGCTGCCAGTGGAATGATCGGGCAGCAGAGTAACTTAGATGTAATTGCCAACAACCTGTCAAATATCAACTCAACCGGATATAAGACACAGACGGCTAATTTTAAATCATTGATCTACCAGACCATGCAGCAGAAGACTACTACTTCTACGGGAGAGGCGAAGCCCATTGGTGCACAGGTAGGACTGGGAACCAGGATAGCATCTATTTCATCGGATTTTACCCAGGGAGCACTGAATGCTTCCAACGGTGAGTTTGATTATGCCATCCAGGGAGATGGATTTTTTATGGTAAAGCAGGATGACGGTTCCACCGCTTATACGAGAAATGGTCATTTCAATATGTCTATTACGACGGATGGGATCGCCTTGACAGACAGTGCAGGTCATCCGGTACTGGATACAAACGGAAATGCCATTGTGCTGGATCGTACATACCGTACAAGCAAACTTGGCGTAGACCAGTATGGAAATCTTACATATCCGGATAACACCGGTAACCAGCAGAACATTGGGGTGCAGATCGGACTGGCAAACTTCCCGAACGCAGGAGGTTTGACCAAGAGTTCGGATTCCAATTATCTGGAGAGCGATGCGTCCGGACAGGCTACGATCTACAACGCTTCACAGTTGGGATCTCTGATCAAGTCCGGCTATCTGGAGGCATCCAATGTACAGGCAGCAGACGAAATGGTCAACATGATCATCGCCCAGAGAGCATATGAAATGAACTCTAAGGCCATCACAGCATCCGACCAGATGCTGCAGCAGGCCAACAATCTTCGTTCATGATAAGGAGGCGTAGTGATGGCGATTTCAGTAGATAATACATATTTGACAAATTACAGCACAGATGCTTCGGCATCCGCTGCGGACAAATTGTCTTCCCAGATTCAGAATGCTTCCACAGACGATGAAACTATGGAGGCATGCAAGCAGTTTGAATCTTATATGATCGAGCAGATGTACAAAAATATGGAGAAGGCATCCAAGATCCTGACAGAGGACGAAGATGACGACAGTACCAGCAGTCAGTATGTGGATATGTTCCATGACAACTATATCCAGACCATTGCTGAGTCCATGACAAACAGTGGACAGTCTATCGGGCTGGCAGATCAGCTGTACAATGCGATTAAGAAAAATGAGGGAACACAGGTGTAACCTAAGTTTCCATTTACAGGCTCTCTTTCGTGTGTTATGATTTTCAACACATGAAGGGGAGTTTTTTACTATGTGGAAAAGGAGTATACCATGGAAGAACGAAAAGGGTATGTAACCAATATTATCTATAGAAATGTGGAGAATGGCTATACGGTATTTGAGCTGGAGCAGTCCGATGGGGAGGAAGAAACCTGCGTAGGCACCCTGCCATTTATCAATGAAGGAGAGTATGTAAAGGTAACGGGGGAAATGGTGCAGCACCCGGTGTATATGGAACAGTTGAAGGTGAGAAGTTTTGAGGTGCAGGCCCCGGACAATGAGACGGCTATGCTGCGGTATCTGGGATCCGGTGCCATTGCCGGCGTCAGAGGAGGGCTGGCCAAGCGGATCGTGGATAAGTTCGGCGGAAAAACCTTTGAAATCATTGAGCAGGAACCGGAGCGGTTGGCAGAAGTAAAGGGAATCAGTGAGAAAATGGCCCGCAGCATCGGGGAGCAGTTTGAAGAAAAAAGAGAAATGCGCAGTGCCACTATTTTTTTGCAGGATTACGGGATTTCCAACCAGCTGGCTGTGAAGATCTACAAAACCTATGGCATAGATCTGTACGGAGTAGTCAAAGAGACTCCTTACAAACTTGCAGAGGATATCCAGGGGATCGGATTCAAGATCGCAGACGACATAGCGAAGAAAGCGGGTTTTGCCCTGAACGATCCCAACCGGATCCGGGCGGGGATCTTGTATGTGCTGGGGCTTGGCACCAATGAAGGCTATGTGTATATGCCGGAGCCCATGCTTTTGAAAGAAGCAGTCTACCGTCTGGAAGTCACGGCAGAGCAGGTTATGACGGTGTTGGAAGAGATGGAGATACAGCGTGTGGTAATTGTCTCGGAAGAGAGGAATGTATATTTGCCGACCCTTTATTACGCAGAACTAAACTGTGCCAGGATGCTGTGGGATCTGAATATCCCGCTGGAGAGAGATGAAGAGTACGCCATGAAACAGATCGCCAGTCTGGAGGCCCAGGAAGAACTGGAACTGGACGACCAGCAGAGGATCGCCGTGAAAGAAGCCATGCACAGCGGACTTCTGGTAGTGACTGGTGGGCCGGGAACCGGAAAAACCACAACCATCAACATGATCATCCGCTGTTTCGAAAAGCAGGGCATGAGCATTATGCTGGCGGCCCCTACCGGCCGAGCGGCCAAGAGAATGACCGAAGCCACCGGCTGTGAGGCCCAGACTATACACCGTATGCTGGAGTACAACGGTGCGCCGGGAGAACAGGAAGAGAATGTTGACCGAGGGGGCGAGCAGTTTGGAAGAAACGAATGGAATCCTCTGGAGACGGATGTGATCATTATCGACGAAATGTCTATGGTGGATATTTACCTGTTTCACAGCCTCCTAAAGGCTGTGGCAGTAGGAACCCGGCTGATCCTGGTAGGAGATGTGAACCAGCTTCCCAGCGTAGGACCGGGAAATGTGCTAAAAGACATTATCCAGTCCCACTGCTTCAATGTGGTAAAACTGTCAAGGATCTTCCGGCAGGCGGCAGAAAGTGATATTATCGTCAATGCCCATAAAATCAATGCCGGAGAGCCTATTTCCCTGGACAATCAGAGCAAGGACTTTTTCTGTCTGAAGCGGGACGACAGCCACGGAGTGCTGGAGGTGATGCTCTGGCTGGTGCGGGACCGCATGCCAAAATACACCCATTGTACCCCTTTTGATGTACAGGTGCTGACTCCGATGAAAAAAGGGGAACTGGGGGTTCACCGGTGCAATGAAGTACTGCAGAGGTACTTAAATCCGGAGACGCCGGGAAAACCGCAGATAGAAAGTCATGGCGTGTTGTTCCGCCAGGGGGACAAAGTCATGCAGATGAAGAACAACTATCAGATCAAATGGGAAATCCGTGGATACAACGGCTATTGCGTAGAGGAAGGCAGTGGCGTCTTTAACGGAGACTGCGGTATCATCCAGGAAATTGATGCCTACAACAAGCAAGTGACGGTGCTGTTTGATGAGGAAAAGTATGTGACCTATTCCCAGGGGGAGCTGGATGAACTGGAACTGGCCTACGCCATCACCATACATAAATCTCAGGGAAGCGAGTACCCGGCGGTGGTATTGCCTCTTCTGGCGGGACAAAGGCCCCTCATGAACCGGAACATCCTGTATACGGCCGTGACCCGTGGCAAAAAGTGTGTCACCATCGTAGGAAGCCGTGAGACGGTACAGAATATGATCAAGAACCAGTCCGAACAGCTCAGGTATTCATCCCTGGCAGGCAGGATTCAGGAAATTGAGGGAAAATAGGTGCATGAAAAAAACATCTATGTTATAATAAAGGAGGAGTAAACATGAGCCTTATCCATCTTTTGTATCCAAAGAAATGCCCGGTCTGTGGATCGGCAAGGACGGCAGATGAAAAAGATGTATTCTGCCCGGATTGTTATAAAAATCTGATCTGGGTAGAGGAACCGTGCTGTAAGCACTGCGGTAAGCCTGTTGCATCGGAAAAAGTAGAACTTTGTTATGACTGCGGCCGGCGGGACAGCCAGCTGCGGCAGGGGACAGCACTGTGGGTATATGATGATAAAGGAAAGCAGATGATGCACCTTTATAAATACACGGGTCAGTCCGTGTTAAGCGAAGTGTTTGGTAGAGAACTGATAAAGCATAAGGGAAGGCAGATCGCTGCCTGGCAGCCGGATGTGGTAATGGCAGTGCCGCTGCACCGGAGGCGGCTGTGGTTCCGGGGGTACAATCAGGCAGAAAAACTTGCCGGGTATGTGGCACAGGCGCTAAAAATCCCTGTGATGGAGTCCGGTCTGATCCGCCTGAAAAACACCAGACCACAGAATCAGTTAAACGACAAACAAAGACGGCACAATCTAAGTGATGTCTTTGAAGTACCGGCGTCTGCCATGAAGCAGATACAGGGGAAGAGGATTTTGCTGATGGATGATATTTACACTACCGGGTCTACCCTGGAAGCGTGTGGATCGGCCCTGCGGCAAGCAGGGGCAGAGGATATATATTTTGCCTGCCTGTGTATTGGAAGTGAGGAATCTATATGAGGAAGGCCGTTAATCAAAGGAGGGAACGAATATGGAAATATTAGCATGTTCACATTGTGGAAAATTATTCAATTACATCCGGGGGGACAGGTTGTGCCCTGCCTGCCAGAAGGCGATGAATGACCATTTTGTAGAGGTTAAAAAATATGTCAGAGAGCATCCAAATGTGGATATCACCACATTATCTCAGGAAATGAAAGTGTCAGTGCGTCAGATCCACCGCTGGATCCGTGAGGAGAGACTGGTTTTCTCCGACGATTCACCCATCGGTCTTCCTTGTGAGTGCTGTGGTGTTACTATTAAGACCGGCCGTTACTGCGATGCCTGCCGCAACCAGATGGCAGCAGGATTGAAAAAAGCAGCCGGTATCCAGGACAAACCAGTGGCCACAACGCCTAGCAGACTGAGAAGTACCGAGGAGAAAATGAGATTTAAAAAGTAAAATAAAAGAGGGTTTCTTTCCGTCGGGGAAGAAACCCTCTAACTCATCCAAGGCAGATCAGAGACGGTGGATACCATCCTCTTTGATCTGTATCTTTTTCTGTTTCATGAGGCGGCCGATGGCACGCTTGAAAGCAGCTTTACTGATCTGAAACTCCCGCTTGATGATCTCCGGAGAGGTCTTGTCATGGAACGGCAGGTATCCGCCGGCTTCTTCCAGACGGCTGTAGATACGCTCTGCATCCATACCCATCTGAACTTTTACCTTTTCCTGCAGGCTTAAAGTAAGTTTGCCCTCTTCGGTGACTTCTTTCACCCGGGCGTCCACTTCTTCTCCTACCTTTAACTCCCTGGTCATTTCGTTGTGAGGAATCAGGGCGGAAAATTCATCGTCTACCGCTACGAAACAGCCAAAACTGTCGGTAATCTCATAGATCCGTCCATGTACTTTGTCTCCCTTTTTATAAGGACTTTCGCAGGATAGATAATCATAGATCTTCATGGTGGCGCAGAGGCGTTCGCTTTTATCTATATACAGAGTGACCAAAACAGTGTCACCCATCCGTACACGGGCTGTCTGCTCTTTGAAAGGCAGGAACAGATCTTTCGCAAGGCCCCAGTCCAGAAAAGCACCAATATTGGTAATGTCTTTTACCTTCAAAGCGGCCACTTCCCCCATCTGCAAATAAGGCACCGCCGTAGTGGCAATGAGACGATCCTCAGAATCTTTGTACAAAAAGACATCGATCTTGTCTCCTTTTTCCAGGGAATCCGAAACCTGGTTGTTTGGCAGCAGAACCTCGAAATTCCGGTCTGTGCCGGATCCTAAGTACACGCCAAAGCGGCTGAAGCGAAGCACATATAAGTTGGCAGTGGTTCCTAATAATAATTGTTCTGTATTCATAGTCATCTCCATTCTATCTATCGGTGGTCAGGCTTTCACACTGCCGGAAAACTCACACAGAAAATAAGGGTTTTCATCGGCGTCGGTTAAAACAACATAAAAATGCTCATCGTCCCGGGCAGTGCGGATATAAAGGGTGTCCCCCATTTTGGCGGCCAGCCGGAACTCAGCTCTCAGTTCGGACACTTCATAGCCCACAGGAAGCACATTTACAGCCATCCGCACATACTGGCCGTTGTTTACATGACGGTTGGTGTCCAGATAATTTTCGCATACCGGCACTTCCTGCACCAGAGTGAGGGGCAGGCTGCATTTTACCTTCCGGGAACCATACTCCATATCATAGGCAGGCTCCGTCTCATAGGCCTCGATCTCCTCGGCATCAATGTGAGCCGGCTTGCCGGACTGGTTGTCAAAGTAAAACCAGCGGGAATCCGCATAGGCGAGTACCTCATCTTCCTGGGAGCGCATACAGAAATTACGGCATCCCCAGATCCCCTGGAATTTATAAGGCCAGGTGTAAGTAGTGTAGCGTTCTCCCAACAGCGGCCGACGCTTAAATACGATATGCCAGGCACTGACCAGCCAGGCGCGGTTTTTCTCCAGCAGTTTCAAGGCACCGTGGCCGATATCTTCACTGTGGAACAAACAGCAGTCCTGCATGGCATCCACCACATTGGAAACGCCCAATTTGCCCTCTTTGTCAAGTTGGCTGTAACTTACCCGGTTTTTATAACTATACATGAAAACATCATCTCTTTTCTAATCGGAATTCGTTTAAGCATAAGTATACTATTTTTTTTAGAAAAAAACTAGTGAATTCTGAGAAACTTTGCGTTATACTGTAAAGGAGAATAAGATAGGAAGGTGTGACATTCTATGAAAAAAATAATAGCAACGGATAAGGCACCGGCAGCCATCGGACCATATTCCCAGGCAGTCGAAGTAAACGGACTTATTTTTACCTCGGGTGTGATCCCGATCGTGCCGGCTACCGGTGAACTGGTACAGGGCGGTATCGAAGAGCAGGCAGACCAGGCCATCGGCAATCTGGCAGCACTGATCGAGGCATCCGGTGCCCAGGTGGAAGACACCATCAAGACCGTTGTCTTTATAAAAAATATGGATGACTTTGGCAAAGTCAACGAGATTTACTCCAAGTATTTCAAGACGGACTGTCCGGCCCGCTCCTGTGTAGAAGTGGCAAGACTGCCGAAGGATGTATTGATCGAGATTGAAGCCATTGTGGCAAAGAATTAAAGGAAAGGGACGAAGAAGATGGATATCAACACATTGCAAAAAGATATGATCGCAGCTATGAAGGCGAAAGATAAAGAAAGAAAAGCAGTGATTTCGGATATGTATTCAGCAGCGAAAAAGCTGGCTATTGACGAAGGAAAGAGAGACGATATACCGGATGAACTGGTAGACCGTGCCATTCTGAAAGAATTAAAGACGGTTAAGGAACAGGTAGAGACTTGCCCGGCCGAAAGACAGGACTTATTGGATGAGTACAAATTCCGTCTGGCAGTGATCACCGAGTATGCACCGAAGATGCTTTCTGCCGAAGAAGTAGAAGAAATCCTTACCACGCAGTTTGCAGAAGTGATCGCTACCAAGAACAAAGGACAGATCATGAAGGCTGTCATGGCAGAATTAAAAGGAAAAGCAGACGGCAAAGTGATCAACCAGGTAGTAGGAAAACTCTGTCAGTAAAAAGGATTGTGTTACTGTAGTAGAATGAAAGAGACACTGACAATATATGGAAAACTAATGAGAATCCCTGTATTCTCGTAAAAAATGTCGAATTATCAAAGAAAAAAATAGAGATGGAAATATTGACATCTCTATTTTTCCTTGTTATACTGTAACATATGTTTAATAATTTTGTAACAACTTAGATTCGTTATGTTTTTTAGAACGGAGGATTGTATGGGGCGTGATCGTCTAGTAAAGGCAGTGCTTGGCACAGGTCTGGTATTGTCTTTAGGAATATTTGGAAAATATATAGTCTCTACTTCCACCACCATGGGAACAGAGACAGAGTTAGCAGGTATGTCATATACACTGGATCAGTATTGTTCGGTACAGGTAGGAACCAACACCACCAATACGGACCCGGAAGCTATCGTGGCATTTGACAGCAACACAGCCAATGGTGGAAATGCCAACGGAGGCACCAACGCGAATGGTACTACGACCAGTGGAACCGCTGTATCCAGTACTACACCGGAGCCGACTCAGGCAGCCACGGCTACGGCCACACCGAAGCCGGAATCAGAGTATGCCAATGTGGGAATTTCCATTGCCGCAGATTATGTAAATATCCGTAAGAAACCGGATACAGATGCGGAGATCGTCGGCAAATTGTACCGGGGCAGTGCCGCTACTATTATGAAGACAGAAGGAGACTGGGTTTATATCAAATCCGGATCTGTCAGCGGTTATATTATGAAAGATTATCTGGCTATCGGCTACAGTGCAGAGAAGCTGATCGACCAGTTTGGAACCAAGTATGTAACCGTCACCACCGATACATTGAAAGTGCGTGAGAAGATGAACACAGACTGTACGGTTCTGACTCTTCTGGCACAGGATGAGACCTATGAAGTGGAAAAAGTAGAAGACCAGTGGGTCAAGATCACCGTGGATGATGATACATCCGGATATGTATCCAAGGATTATGTAAAGGTATCCGTTAAATTCAAAAAAGCGGTATCCATAGAAGAGGAACGAGAGGAACAGCGTCGTAAAGAGGCTGCAGAAGCGGCAGAGCGTCAGCAGCAGCGACAGGTAAAAGCAGCGGCAAACGACGACAATGACAGCAGTTCCAGCAAGAGCAGTTCTTCCGGCAAGAGCAGTAGCTCCAGTTCCAGCAGTAAGAGCAGCAACTCAAGCAGTTCTTCCGGCAAGAGCAGTAGCTCCAGTTCCAGCA
>HF998260.1:0-4517 GCA_000433735.1 Clostridium sp. CAG:167 | reverse complement strand
GGCGGCCGTACCGGCAGCAGTAGCAGCGGCGCAAGTTCCGACGGAGGCGGCGGATCTGCCGGATCCAGTGGCGGAAGTTCCAGCGGATCCGGCGGAGGCAGTGCATTAGGAAGCGGTGATGGTTCGGTTATCGCTGCATACGGACTGAAGTTCGTGGGAAATCCTTACCGTTATGGTGGAACCAGCCTGACTAACGGTACAGACTGCTCCGGATTTACCATGTCTATCTTCAAGAAGTTCGGCATCAGCCTGCCAAGAACATCCAGCGAACAGTCCCGCACCGGTAAAAAGATCAGTGTATCAGACGCAAGAGCCGGAGACCTGATCTTCTACGGAAGCGGTGGACATGTCAGCCATGTGGCGCTCTGTATCGGAGGCGGTCGTGTGGTTCACGCAAGTAATCGTAAAGATGGCATCAAGACCAGCAATATTTATTATCGTACCCCAATCTGCGCAAGAAGAGTGATCGACTAAGCAGAGAGGAGGCAAAGAGACTGTCATACAGTGAGAAAAGTCATTGTATGGCGGTTTTTTTATGCCCAGGTAATGGCAAAAATATGTTATTATTAAATATAAAGAAAATATATAGCAAAAATAAAATAGACACGGGAAAAGGATTGACTTTATCTTGTGAATATTGTACAATGTTGAAAGGAAATTCGTAGAGAGTATAGTTTAATTGTACAATCTATGGGTGGATCTAAGTCCGTATATGAGAGGATACGGCAAAACAAAATATTTATAAGGAGGAAACTAATACGATGAGAAAAAGTTTCAAAAAAGTATTGTGCGCTGTCATGGCTGCAAGTATGGTATTCTCAACACCAATTGCAACTAATGTAGTGGCACAGGCTGCTTCTGGTGAAGAAGGAGCGTGTGTGGTTAAGGATCTTACAAAGACCACAGAGTTGACAGACACCGTTGCAAATGGTGCTTGGTGGACTAATTTCAGTGATTATTACAGATTTGAGGGCAACTTTGATTGTACATTGGAGTTGACAAGTAAGACGAGCGGAACCAATAACTGGAACGCACCGAGTGTTGTGCTGACAACAGATGCTGACAGACTAGCAAGTGGATATAAAGAGTATGTAGCTGTCCGTGCCGATAACTATGGCTGGGGTGATAACTATGATGCGACTCTTGCAACAACAGATAGTACTGACTGGGCATCATGGTTAGAAATTGCCAAGGATTGTAAAGCAACTATTCAGGTGAAGAGATCTGGAGATACAGTATATGTTAATGAAACATATACATCTTCTACAGACGATTCTAAGGTTCGTCATCAGTCTTATACAGTAAAGAATGTAAGTGCAGATAAGATTCGCTTCTTCTTGGCTGGTGATAACAATGAAATGGCTATTACTAAAGCAGTAGTTCCAGATTATACTGTTAAAGCAAAAGCAAAACTTGACCTTGTAACAAATGGTGCTTCAAAAGCTTCTGTAGAAGCTTCTGTATTAAACAACGGGGTTGCTGTTCCAGATGCAGCTGTAACTTATAAAACATCCGACGAAAAAGTAGCAACCGTAGATGATAAAGGTGAAGTAACAGCGGTAGCAGATGGTAATGCGGTAATCACTGCTACATATGCGTATGGTGAAGATCAGACAGTTACAGCTGATACAGAAGTAACTGTAACAACAACAGCAGAGAAGGTTACTATCTCTGGTGAAGGTGTTGCAGAAGGAAAAGGAACTCTGAACATTCTTAAGGACAAAAAGAACGGCAGTGTAGCTCCAGGTAAAGTAGCATTGACTGCAACGGTTACTCCAGAAAATGCAGCTGTAAAGGATATTGTGTGGAGCGTTGAAGGCTCAGCAGCAACTGTAGATAAAAATGGTGTCGTTACAACAACAGATGATGCTAAAGATGGTGACAAAGTAACTGTAAAAGCAACTGTAAAGGGAACAGAAGTTTCTGCTATAGTAGAGTTTACAATTGGTGTAAAAGAAGAATCATTTGTTGATCCTACTTCTGTAGCTGTAACTCCAGCAGCTGTAACTGCAAATGCTGGTGAAGAAGTTAAATTCACAGCAGCTGTATATGGTGAAGATGGAAAAACATTGGCTACAAATCAGGATGTAAAATGGTCTGCAACAAACGCAAGTGGAACAGCAATTGATGTATCCGCTGAAGGTGTTCTGACTGTTCCAGCGAATGCAAAAACAGGTGATAAAATTACTGTAACTGCTACCTCTAAAGCAGATGCTAAAGTAGTAGGAACAGCAACAATTACTGTTCGTGTATTCGAGACTGTAACAGGTACAACATGGTGGACAGCATTCCAGGCAAGTAAAGACCGTATCCTGAAAGGTGACGGATCTGTCAGCTTTATCCTTGAGAACAACAAAGCTGATACAGCTGGAAACATCGGATTCTGTGTAGAAGCATATGCAGTAAATGAAGATGGTTCTAAATATGTGAATAATGATGTTGCAACTACTGAGAAAGGTGCTTATATTACATCTTCTTACAACGGAAGTTTTGGTGGCTGGGTAGCTGGTATTCCTGCTGCTAAATTGAAAGCTACAGAAGGTACTACGATTGACTTTGCTGCTAACCCAGACAACTTCTACAACATCTCTGCAAGTAAAGAAGCTTTCCTTCCAGAGCATAACTACAAAGTAACATTTACAAAGAAGGGTAATGACTACCTTATTCTGATGAAAGACTTGAACGATGATACATGGTTCTATCGTCAGATGTTCAAGGGTGCTGATATGGAATCCGATACACTGGGTATCCACTTTATGGCACAGCTTGGTACATTCAACCTGGTAGACACAGATGATCATCTTACAACAAATACAACTGACAAACCACAGGTTGTAAGACCAAAACCAAACCCAGGCAACAATACTACACCAAGTCCTAGTCCAAGCCCAAGCAATAATAACACAAATAAGAACAACACAACAAACAATAACACAACAAACAATAACAAAACAACAACTTTAACAGATGCTAAGAGTACAGTAAAAGCTGCTAAGATTACAGTTAAGAAAGGCAAAAAAGCAGTTAGCAAAGTAACAGTTAAGAAGGGCAAAAAGGTTACTTTGAAAGTATCTGTTAACTCTAAGGGTAAACTTTCTGTAGCTAAACTTTCTAAGAAAGCTAAGAAGATCGCTAAAGTAACTCTTAAGAAGGGTAAACTTACTATCAAAGGTAAGAAGAAAGGTAAAGTAACATTGAAGATTAAGGCTGCTAAGACAAGCAAATATAAGAAAGCAACTAAATCTATCAAAGTTACAGTAAAATAATAGTTATCGTTTCGGATAAGTGTTATCCTTAAAAAAAGGAGGCTGTCCTCTCCGTGATATTCACGGGGAGGCAGCCTCCTTTTTATGTTGGTATGTAGATAACTTCTCTTTACATACAAGCCAGAGCAATGGTTCCGGCCAGGATTAATAAAAGTCCGATAAAGCCACGGCGGTTAAGCTTTTCGTGGAATACAAGGAATGAAAAGATAATGGTTACAAGAATACTCAGTTTATCGATGGGAACGACCACACTGGCAGGACCCTGCTGCAGTGCTTTGTAATAGCAAAGCCAGGAACCGCCGGTAGCAAAACCGGATAAAACGATAAACAAAAGTTCATTCTTTTGAACTTTGGCCACTTCTTGTCCTTTCTTGGTCACAGATACCATGATCCATGACATGACAAGGACGACACAAGTACGGATGGCTGTTCCCAGATTGGAATCCACATGTTCAATGCCGACTTTACCAAGAATGGAAGTGAGACTGGCAAAGATGGCGGAGAAAAGTGCGTAAATGAGATAACTTTTACCGGACTGGGCGGCAGCCTCTTTTTTTGAAATCATAAAAAGAGTACCAAGTCCAATGGCAATGACGCACAGCAGTTTGGAAAAACTGACTCCTTCCTGCAGAAAGATAAAAGCGAGAAGAATGGATAACACCGTACTGGATTTATCAATGACCACAACTTTGTTTACATCGCCAACCTGCAACGCCCGGAAATAACAGAGCCAGGAAGCGCCGGTTGCCAGTCCCGAAAGAACCAGGAAAAGCCAAGTGCGTCCATCCACGGACTGAACCTGAGATGCCGTGCCCTGAAGGACTGCCAGAATCCAGGAGAATAGCAGTACAACCACTGTTCTCAAAGCAGTGGCAACGGTAGAATCCGTATGACGGATACCGCATTTGGCAAGAATCGAGGTAATGCCGGCAAAGACGGCAGAACCAATGGCAAAGATAAGCCACATAGAATCATCTCCTCAATATGTAATTGTAAGTACAGTATACCACAAAATTTAACAGACAGTGTCTGTTAAATTGTCGTGGTCACACTATTGTGAGTTGTTCGGAAATTCCGAACAACTGCTTTTGATGGCAAAAGAGTACACTCTACTTTTCTGCCTGGAATTTTCTGACCTTGGAAGTTCGTTTTCAGGATTCCAGCCGAGGCAGAGGGGGCTGTGTGAAGCGAGTACAAAGGCGCAAGTATCAGGCATGCGTATTTTGCATGTCGATACTTCTGCGTCTTTGT
>HF998259.1:4742-12236 GCA_000433735.1 Clostridium sp. CAG:167 | reverse complement strand
TTTCTTGCCGACTTTCGCTGTGATACGGGCGGTTCCGGCCTTTTTAGCTTTTACCTTACCTGTCTTTGAAACAGTGGCTACTTTCTTTTTAGAGGAAGACCATTTGATCTTCTTCTTGTTGTTTTTCAACTTCAGCTTATATGACTTTCCCACCGTCAATGTAAGCTTCGTCTTGTTTAAAGCTACTTTCTTCTTTTTCTTTGCATCTGCCTGATTCGGTGCGATCAACATACCGAGGATCAATGCAAATATCAATGAAAAAGATACAATTTTTCTTTGTTTCAATTTTCATTCCTCCTTATATTAAGCTGTGACGCCCCCTCGCTTTGCTCGGCGGCAAGTCGTCGGAATCATGCTAAATATGACTTCGTCATATAGATTCCTCCTTATAAACGATGTGTCCTCATTGTAACAAATTGCTAAAATAATTACAAGTAATTTGTAGTTTTATGAGCATTTTTCATATAAAAGGTTTATTTGTTTTTCCCCATAAAATCAGTTATAATAATGTACGAAAACAGTTTTTGGGGGAATATCATGATTACACTAAATGATTATTTATACAATGGCGACACAGTACTGAAGATCATCCATTCTTATGAAAATGATCTCCGCCAGTCTGCCGAAGATGCACACAATGAAATCGATCTGCTTCACTGTGAGTTTTTGCAGCAGCTGATCGATCTGCTGGAACATAATGACTTTCTGACCTCACAGTCCCAGCGGATCCGGGAATTCTACAAATATATGGCTGCTGAATATCCTTCTCTGGCCTTTACTTTCAAGGGGCGGATCAAATCCCTGATCCGGGCAGAGTCTAAATTCAACGGAAATATCGTGGAATTTATCACCCAGTATTATGAAGAAAAGAAAACTTTTCCTTCACTGGATGAAGTAAAAAAACGCCTGAACTGCTTCCGGGATCTGATTGCTTACCGAATCGTGATCTCTCTGCCAAAGTGCCATCTGGCACCGGGCATGGATCTGGAAACAGAAGAACTGAACTACCTGTATGAAATCGCCGGGAAACTGCCGGATTTTCTGAAAGACCGGGGCTTCTATCCGGAACCGTCCGGCCTTGCACATCCACTTAAAAATTCCCGTCTGACGGACAATGTGTCGGCCTTTTACCGGGATTATGTAACCAATCCCAACCCCTTTGGCTACCGCTCCCTTCATATCACTTTTTATGATACGATCTCCCGTAGTTATGTAGAACTTCAGCTTCGCACCAAGCAGATGGATGACCACGCAGAGATCGGCCCTGCCAACCACCTTGGTTATGAAAAAAGACAGCACAGCCAGCGTTCCCAGACTGATACGGTACCTTCCGGTGAATGCCTGATCTTTGACCAGGCCCGGACCCGGGTGCAGGAACTGGCTCAGATCGATCTGGCAAAACTGGATGTGAATATGTTTGCAGCCCGGGATAATTCCCTGATCAACGACGGCTGTGGCCTGTTCCGAGGCAGACAGATCCTTCCGTTTGAACATCTGTCCCGCTTCCAGAATGATCTGATCGACTGATCTTCCATATTTTGTCAGGATCTACCCTCTTGACAGACAAGAATAAGGATGTTATGATTCCATTATCGAACATTTGTTCTTGTTTGTAAGGGGGTTTTTTATGATTTTTCAAGAACAGGCTTCTCTCCGGGAAAAACTGGCTATCCTGGCGGACGCCGCCAAGTATGATGTAGCCTGCACTTCCAGCGGGGTAGACCGCCGTTCCAGGCCCGGTCAGCTGGGCAACACCGCCGCCTGTGGCATCTGCCACACCTTTGCCTCTGACGGACGGTGTATCTCCCTTTTAAAGATTTTATTTACCAACGAATGTATTCATGACTGCAAATATTGCCTGAACCGGTGCAGCAATGACATTCCCCGGGCCACCTTTACACCGGAGGAGGTCTGCACCCTTACGGTGGAGTTCTACCGGCGCAACTATATTGAAGGACTGTTTCTGAGTTCCGGCATTGTACAGTCTGCCGACTATACCATGGAGCAGATCTGCCTTACTTTGAAAATGCTCCGGGAAGAGTATCATTTTAACGGCTACATACATTGCAAATCCATCCCAGGTGCTTCTCCTGAATGGGTAGAAGAGGCCGGCTGGTACGCTGACCGCATGAGTGTGAATCTGGAACTGCCTACCGCTGAGGGACTGCGTCAGCTGGCTCCCGGCAAGACACGGAAGACAATCCTTACCCCTATGCGCCAGATCCAGTCCGGTGTAGCCGAAAGCCGGGACCTCCTTGGCATGAAAGGCGGCAATCAGAGTGCTTACTGGTATACCCAGAAGAGACTGGGCCGCCGGTTGCCTTCTTCTGATCTGACTGCTGCCTTAAAGGGTTCTTCCAAGAAAGAATCCATCTCCGCCCTTTCCCGCTCTGCAGGAGAGACCAGCCTGGCCACCTGGCGCCGGCGTGATACCAGCCGTGGCTTTGTTCCCAGCGGCCAGAGCACCCAGATGATCATCGGTGCCACCGGCGAATCAGACTACGAGATCATGGCCGTGACGGAAGCCCTTTACCAGAACTTTGACTTAAAACGAGTATTTTACTCTGCCTTTATCAATGTGAATCAAGATCCCGCCATGACCCAGGCCAGCCTGACTCCACCTCTGCGGAGGGAACACCGTCTGTACCAAGCTGACTTTCTTCTCCGTTTTTATGGTTTCCAGGCAAAGGAACTTCTCACGGAAAAGCGTCCTTTTTTCAATACCTACCTGGATCCTAAGTGCGACTGGGCACTGGGACATCTGGAGCAGTTTCCGGTAGAGATCACCCGGGCGGACTACCAGACACTGCTGCGAGTTCCAGGCATCGGCACCAAGTCTGCCAGAAGGATCCTTCAGGCCCGCCGCACCGGCTCTATCAGTTTCTCTTCTTTGAAAACCATGGGCGTGGTGTTGAAACGCGCTATCTATTTTATTACCTGCCATGGGAAAAGTGCCTATCCTTTTATGAAAATAGATGAGGACTACATTACGAGAAATCTTCTGGCGGATGAGCCGGATGTGATGAAAGGGTATGGCAGTCATGTTACCTACAAACAATTGACTTTTGAGGACTTTTTAACCAAACAATGAAAGGAGTTTATATGGAATCTGGTACAAAACCTACCCGGTACTATCTTTGTTCCGATACGGATACCGGTATACTAAGCGCCATCTACGATGCCGGCCTTTCCTGTTATGGGCACCGTTTTATCCGTATCCTGCCACTGGCTCCCCATGCCTGTTATGAGCAGACTCTTTTCTCTGAATATGTGACCGTGGAGGAAACGCCAGACAAGGCAGATTCGGTACTCCGCTCGATCCAAGAGCAGCTTTCGCCACAGATTTATCAGTATGTTATGTGTACTCTGGCCTCCACCTTCCCGGATCGTGGTGATGTCCTATATCAGTTCATCACTTACGCCTTCCACATGGGTGACCGCATCTGTCATGCTTTACAGGTTCCCTTTGTAAAGAGGATCTTTGAAATCCAGCGCAGAGTGCAGAATGAGGCTCACTACCTGCGGGAGTTTATCCGTTTTCGGCAGATCCAGCAGGAGCCACCCGTTCTTGCCGCCAATATTGAACCGGACCACCATATCCTGCCTATGATCACGGAACACTTTGCGGACCGCTATCATATGGAATGGTTTGTGATTCTGGATATCACTCACCAGGAAGCAGCCTTCCATGCCCCGGACAAGGACTGGTATCTGCAGCAGTTATCCCCGGAGGATACCGAAAAACTTGCCCGAATGGAGGAAAACGGATCGGACTATGCAGATCTGTGGAAGACTTTCTTTAAACATATAGGCATAAAAGAAAGGAAGAATCCTGCTTTACAACGCAGTCTTCTTCCTCTTCATTACCGGAAACATCTAACGGAATTTCAGGATTAATTTCTATCAGCAGATCAGCGGCTGATAGTCATCGTCTATCCCCTGTTTTGCCAGGATCAGAATTGCTTTCCGTTTGGAATATGTTGTTTGTTTTCCTGTCTTTATGTCATACACAAAGTATTGGTTAAAGCCATCTCCAGCCATAAATTCTCCAATCCAGACGCCCTCGGATGTAAATGTCAGCATACTTCCTGTGTGGTTGACCCAGTTCTGTATCATATCGTAGTCCGAGTCCTTGTATACGCCACATGGTTTTGCCAAAAACTGAGATACCCCTTTCTCGTACCGTATCTTTTTGCCATCCTTTTTATTGACGCTGATAATCATATTTTTCTGGTCATAATTGCAGGTACCTTCCTCATCATTTTGAGCCTTGTAATTGTACTTGACGCGGATTTCCATGTACATTTTCTTTTTATAGAACCACATTCCCATAACATCCCAGGTTTTTATGTTGTTGACACCTGCGTTGGCTGTTATGCATGCGTTCAGACTTTTTCCCGTCCCTGCGGAACTGCTGTCCTGATTTTTAACAATCTTTTTGGCTTTTCCGGTTTTGGTATTGTACCGGACCAGACTGTCATTAGTGGAAAGATACACATTTTTGCCATTTACTCCTATGATCGGATTGCTTTTACCATAATCCTGTCCCGAACGAAGACGCCACGGCGTGTTGACACTGGATGCAATTTTTTTCTTTTTGCCGGTCTTCAGGTTTAACTGATACAGGCCATCGTTGGTTCCTCTGAAAATATTTCTCACAGTGTAATAGACACAGTTACCCGCCTTGGCCGTCCGTCCAGAAGCAGTTTTTGCCATCAGAATCCGCTTTTCATTATCCTTGACCTTAACCAGTTTCTTTTTCTTTTTGGTCCTTTTATCGTAAACCATAATGGTTCTGTCGCACTGGTAGATGATCTTGTTGTCATCTGCCTTCACAAACTCCTGCCACTTAGGTACTTTAAAAAGGCGTCTCTGTCTTTTGACATTGAGTTTCTCTGTTTTTTTCTTCACCGGCACCTGCCAGATATACCCCGTATCCGAAAAGCCGACATTGGTATCACAATAGTACAGATAACTCTCGGTCTTATACACAGCCCCCATACCACCTGCTCTGTTGGAGGAAGATGGGATAAATGTATACGCATCCTGGATCCTGCCCTTTTTATCGTAGGTAGAAATCCCGTCCTCATAGTCGGTCACATAAACATACTTCTTCCCTTCATAAGGATGAATGGATGTCGTATTCTTTGCCGCTGCCGGCGTGACCACCGATGTGGCCGATACTGCCAGCAGTGTTACAAATCCTCCCAGTCTTTTTATACTTTTTCCTATCTTGCTGTGCATAACAAACTCTTCCTTTCCCTTTTTTTATCAGCAGATCAGCGGTGTCGCATCGTCCTGGATCCCTCGCTTGATCAGTTCCAGTTTTGCTTTCTTTTTGGAATAAACCCCATGCTTTTTCGTCTTCATGTTATAGGTAAAATAACTGCGGTTGCCTTTCTCGTTCACAAACTCAGCCAGCCACACACCCTTGGACGTAACACTCATCATACTTCCGGTGTGGTTGGTCCAGTTATTAATGCCATCATAATCTGAATCTTTGTTTTCTCCATCATGGCTGGCAAGGAATTTGGACAGATCCGCTTCATAAACCAGATTGCTGCCGTCCTTTTTGTTCATACTGAGCATGATATTTTTTACTTCGTATTTATTTCCATACTCCTGATATGAATCTGAAGACGGTGTTGAAAAATTGTATTTAATCCGGACTTCCAAGTACAGTTTTTTGCCACAACAGCGAATTCCCAGAATGTCCCACTCTTTTATATTGTCCACACCTGCGTTGGCTGTGACGCAGTTATCGATGCTCATAGAAGAATCCAGCGGACTGCTGTTTTTATTTTTCATGAGCGTGGTTGTTTTTTTCGTCTTTGTATTATATTTTATCAGTTTGCTGGTCGTCTGTATATACAGATCACTGCCCGATACGCCAAGAATCGGATTTCTCTCACTGTACTCATGTCCATAGCGAAGTCTCCACGGCATAGCAACACTTGTGGTAACCTGTCGTTCATTGCCGGTTTTAAGATTCAACTCAAACAGCCCCACACTGCCATCGGCACTGAAACCGTAACTCACTACGGTATAATACACACAGTTGCCCACTTTGACCGTTCGGCCGGATGAATCTTTAGCCATATATATTATGTTATCCCGGTTGGCAAGCCCTGTCAAATCTTTCTTTTTCTTTGTTTTTTTATTGTAAGAATAAAGGCCGCCCTGCCTGTTAAATACGATTTTCGTATCGGTGGCATATACGAAACTGTCCCAGTCTTTTACATGAAAAAGTTTCTTTTTCTTTTTGACATTTAATTTCTCCGTCTTTTTGTTGATTGGGATCTGCCAGACATTGCCATCCTGGGAGTATCCCTCGTTGGTGTCGCAAAAATACAGATAACTTTTGGTCTTGTATACGGCACCCATGGAATATTCTTTATCTATGCCTTTTACCACCGTATAGTTTTTGACCAGTTTGCCTTTCTTATTGTAGGCATAAATCCCGTTATTGTAGTTGGTGGCAAATACATATTTCTTGCCTTCATAAGGGCTCACATAGTTTTTGCTCTTGGTAGCTGCCTGTGCCCCCGGTGCCCCCAGAGACGTCACTGTCATAGCAAGCACCAGCATGCCTCCCGCCGCTTTTTTTGCTATTTTTCTAAATGTTTTTCTCATACTTCATCATCCTCTCTTTTTCATTTTCGTACCGGCCTTTATCTGCCTTTAGTAATAGAGACGATGGAAACGGGGAAAACCTTGCAAGGAAAATTACCCTAATTTGCACCCCTAATTTGCACCGATTTTTATTCAGTTTTGTTTTCTTCCTCTAATATTTTTATTAACGCAGAAGGCTCACACACTTTGATGGAAGATTTCACATAGTCTTTCACATTTCTGGTTACGATACAATCCATTTCTGAACGAATGGCTGTTTCCACCATAATAGCATCTTCATAATCGCCAATTTCAGAAGACACTGCTTTTCGGCAATCTAAAGAGGTAGTGTCCAATAAATGGAACAAAGTAAACAATTTACTCAAAATTTTTCGTGTTTCTGCGTCACTATGTGTCAATCGATGTGTCAGATAATATATATCTGTAACTGACTTCGCAGTAATGTATCCCTCAAATTGCTTATTCGCCGAGTATATAAAAAGTTTTTGTGCTGCTTCTGCAAACGGAACACGAGACTGTAGTGCATCAACGATAACACAAGTGTCAATTAAAACTCTCATATTGTATCCAGCCTTTCTTCCCGTGCTTCTTCCAGCGTCATGTCATCTGAAAGAACGCCAAACAATGACTTGGCGATATCTACTCTGTCTTGATATGGGTTACACAATTTTGCGACAACTTTTCCATTCCGAGTGATATAAATATCCTCTGATTCTGCCAGCATGAGATATTTACCAAGATTCGTTTTCAATTCTGTTGCGGTAATAGACATACAACATCTCCTTTCCCAATGAATTACTATTTATGATCTATAAATCTCTCCTTAATCATATTATACACGAATCGCACGATTTCATCAAC
>HF998259.1:0-4711 GCA_000433735.1 Clostridium sp. CAG:167 | reverse complement strand
TCGTGCGATTCGTACAAAGTTTGCAAAAAATACCCATCTCAGTTTTTTCTGAAATGGGTATTTTAGGAGCGAAAACTTGTCTCTATATTACTCTGCCGGTGTATATCCAGTTATTGTAACACCTTCATCTGCTTCCACTGTTTCCAGTTTGGTACAATTGGTCAGATCCAACTCGGTTAATGAGTTTCTATCACAATACAGGTTGACCAATTCTGTGGATTTTGACATATCCAGACTGGTAATCTGATTTCGGTTGCACCACAAAGTCTCCAAGGTAGCACACTGCGTCACATCCAACGCACTAAGCTGATTTTTATTGCACTGCAGATTGATCAATTCCGGACATTTCGTCACATCTAATTTAGTCAGCTGATTACCGTTGCACAGCAGTTTCTGTAACTTGGTGCACTTTGTCACATCCAGTTCAGTAATCGCGTTATTATTGAATGACACCGATTTCAAACTGGCAAAGGAACCAAGATCCAACTTTCCGGTGAGCCCCACTTTGTTCCATGTGATACCGATCAAAGTGCCATCGTCCCATGAATACTGATCTTTGTCCTGCAGATCTTCCGATACAGTAGCACCTGCTTTTTTCTGCTCTTCAATGATTTTTTTCAACGCCTGGGCATCTGCTGACAGAGTAACTGTCGGATTGGTCGTCGGTGTAGGTGTGCTTGTTGGTGTAGGCGTCGGCGTTGGTGTCGCCGTAGGCTTAGCCGCCGTGCTGCCTGTGTTCTTTCCGGCTGTCGTGCCGGTAGTATTTCCCGGTGCTGCTGTCTTTTTCGCAACCGTTGTCTGCGCCTTGTTTTTATTCGTTACCGTCACGGTACAAACATACTTTTTCTTGCCAATTTTCGCCTGTACCTTGGCTTTACCGACTCTTTTTCCCTTGATGGTAACACCTGTTTTTCCTTTTTTGCTCAGTGCTACATTTTTCTTGCCGGAAACAACAGTCCATTTCACTTTCTTTTTGTTGTTTTTCAACTTTACCTTTACCGTCTTTCCTACTGCCACCGACACAGATTTTTTGTTCAGTTTAACCTGCTTTTTAGCTGCCAGTGCTGATTGTGGCACCATGACAACCGTCATGGCAAATGTCAATGCAACAGCAAGCGTCTTTTTAACTTTTTTCATAGTCGTTCCTCCTTGTGTAATGTGCAAAAATTGTCCGTCACTTATGGTTTGATTATATCATATTAGGACTGTATCGTCAGTATTTTTTGTCAATTTTTAGCCTTCTTGGAAGAATTGTTGATATGATACAAACATTATATATTTCAAAAAACAACAAGGAGATTTTATCATGAATAACTTACCGGAACTAATTCAAAAATACTTAAGATACTGTGAGGGACAGCGGAGATTGGATAGTAAAACCTTAAAAGCATACCGAATTGATCTGGAGCAGTATTGTGCCTGCTTTGTGGATGCAAATATCTCGGACATCACCATCCCAGACATAGAAAATTATGTGACAGAGATGCATGACATTTACAAACCCAAAACCGTCAAACGGAAAATCGCCTCTATCAAGGCTCTGTATCATTATTTAGAATTCCAAGACCTGATTTCTGTTAATCCTTTTAACAAAATACGCATCCATTTTCGCACTCCCCAGACTCTTCCTAAAACCATTCCTCTTCACACGATCCAAACGCTGCTTTCCACCATGTACCGGGAACACCGTGGGGCAGCCACTCCCTTTCGGCATAAGAAAACTCTGCGTGATATCGCCACTGTCGAAGTCCTGTTCTCCACCGGCATCCGAATTTCCGAACTGTGCAGCCTGAAAAAATCGGATGTTGACTTATACGACGGCTCTATCCTCATATTCGGAAAAGGGGCGAAGGAACGGCTGATACAGATTGGCAGCCGTGATGTTTTGCAGCTACTTATTCAGTACAAGCAAACTTTTCATCGTGAAATGGAACAAACCGGCCGCTTCTTCGTTAATCCTGATGCCAGCCCGCTCTCAGATCAGTCCGTGCGGAGAATGTTGAAAAAATACTGTGCCTTATCTGGGATTGACCTGCATATTACCCCTCATATGTTTCGTCACACCTTCGCAACCAGCCTTTTAGAAGCGGATGTTGATATTCGATATATCCAGGAAATGCTTGGTCATAGTTCTATCAATGTAACGGAAATCTACACTCATGTGGCACTTTCCAAGCAAAAGGATATTCTTCAGAAAAAGCATCCTCGGCAGGGGTTTGAGTTGTGAGTGATGGATAATTAAAAGTTATCCTTTAAATTTTAGAATCTTTGAGCCATAATGTTCATTATTCGATGGTTTATGATTCGTAGGTAACTACCGCATTATAATGGCTCAGTTGTCAAGACAAAAATTTGATATTTTTATAATGAACTGATATGTTGACAAGTTACATGGAAAATGTGTGTCATCGCTTGATGACTTTTGATGATGCCCTTTAGCACACCGGTTGAACCAGATGTAAATACCACATACAATGGCGCCTCCTCCGGTACCTTTTCCAGAGCCTTGTACAATCTTTTGTAATCCTGCTCATCCGCCTCCGGTAGTCTCTTTACAAGGCTGTGATCTGCATATAAATAGGCCGCCAGATTGATCTGTTGGCGTATTTTTTCCACCTTTTCCTCCGGCATTTCTCTGGAAACAGGAACATAGTAATTGCCACTTAGTAATACTCCCATAAACGCCACCAGTGTATCTTTGCTACGAGTCACTTCCACACCGATTGCCTGTCCCCATAATTTTTGCTTCTCCAGAAATACAGCAACAGCAATAGCCTGTCTCATAAATTCACTATAAGACAGGCTGCCGTCTTTATCTGTTATAAATGTACACTCGTCCTCTCTGGAAAAAGGAATGTTTCAATGCCGGATCAGACTGCTCATGATTATTCTCCTGTTATTTAACTGTAATCTTAATGCTTTTTGATGCCTTTTTGTAGGTATTTGTTTTGGCTGCTGCTATCTTCAATGTAACCTTTCCCTTTTTCTTACCTTTAATTGTAAGGGTTCCGTTTTTCAAATCGGCTCTCAGGATTTTCTTTGATTTTTTTGACAGTTTTGCCAATGAAAGCTTTCCCTGTGAATTAACATACACCTTCAAGACAGTCTTTTTTCCCTTCCTGACTGTCAGTTTGCTGATCTTTTGGCCGTCTTTTTTGATGGTTATCTTCGCCTTTTTGTGCTTGGCAACAGCAGGAACCTTAGTTGCATCTGATCTTGGGGTTGCAGAAGGCTGGGCCGGCTTGTCCGGCTTGTTGGTCGGTGCTACGGTATCTGCCGGCTTGTTGGTCAGTGATGCAGGCTTGTTAGTCGGTTCGCTATCTGAATCAGCGGTCTGTGTCGGAGCTGGAGAGACCGTCGTTGTCTGGCCCGGAGCTGGCGGTGTTGTCGTTGTCTGGCTCGGGGTTGCTTCCGGCTCCTGGGTTATGTCCGTGTTCTCTTTTTCACTGACTGTCAGCGTAGCCATAGCGCTAGAACTATTTATGGTGTACCCATGCCAGACTGCGTACACATAATAACTATCCCCTTCTTTTGCATCCTTGGGGACAGTAAATACACCCTCTTTGGTCATCTCAATATGGTCATAGGGATTGCCTTCCGCTTTGACTGCCCACCAATCCAGGTCAAATTCCCCTTCCAGTTTTTTGTGATCTCTCTGATACATCTGGGCTGTAAAGGAGACTTGCTCTCCCGGCTTTGCCGTTACCTTCTGAGGTGACATTTCCAAATAACTGGGAACAATACTCTCGGTTGTATCTGTCACTAGATGTTCCTGCGTGTCAATCATATGATAGGTACCAAGCTGTGCAAAAAAACTGACTCCTACTATATCCGATTCCATATCTACTCCCTTGAATATTTGTCGATACACCCAGCTATCCGTAGTGATGTCTCTCAGGAGGACTAAATACTCCTGATCTGTCCTAGTCACAGTCACTTTGTAGTCATGATCTATATCGAGTTCTCCTAGATTTCTAGGAACAGATATATTGTAAAAATCATCTGGATCTGCAGCCTGATCAATGGATCTATCTGCCCCTTTCTTAGCTGCCGGGATGCCCTCCCCCCAGCCACCACACGAGCCATTATACGATGAATAAAGATATCCACCTTTTTCCTCTGTGGCAATGTCATCCTTCGTTATATACTTCGTACCATCTTCATTTAACGCCATCACCCGAATGCAGAATCCAACATTACCATCTTCATCTGCTTTATTATTCTTCAAATAGAAACTAACTGAACCATTGCCTTTTAAAATGCGATCCTTGCTAATCTCATACTCGGACCACCAGCTTGTACCTGTCAGAACTTCCCCTTCCTCTTCCGCTGCTGAACTGGCTGGCGCATGGGTCACAAAGGGCGTAGTAACCACTAGACTGCCTGCTAAGATTAAGGACATCATTGCCTTTATGCCCTTTGATATGTGTTGTTTTCGCATACCTTATCCTCCTTTTTTGTTTTGATACTTACAAGTATACCATTTTTCCTAATTTTAAGCCATGGCATTTATTAGTTTCTTCGACAAAAAAACTATCCTCCTGTTATTTTATCATTTGTCGTGTTGAAATTGGATAACAGGTCGTAACTAGCGATAGTACAGTCGTAATTTGAAAGTGATTTATGCATATTTTCGCTTTTGTCATAATATAATCGAGTAGGAGGAATTTCTCTTAACTGAGAAATTCCGACCTCTCACACCACCGTGCGT
>HF998258.1 GCA_000433735.1 Clostridium sp. CAG:167 | reverse complement strand
CTACAGCTACCCCAACGGCCACACCGACAGCTACAGCGACAGCATCGCAGACGGTTATCCCGACACCAACAGCTACGGTGAAGTCGACTCCGGGTACGACAATCAGCGAGAAACCGTCACCGACGAACCAGACGCCGGCCGGAGAGACCCGGCAGGGAACGACTGCGGCAGCAGAAGATCAGACTACCCAGGCACCACAGCAGACGGTGGAAAGTACCTTGACAGTAAAAGGACAGAAGTATTCTCTCAAGGATGCAGCCAAAAAGACAGTGGTTTTCACCGGGATGACCAACAAGAAAAAGACATCACTCAGCATCCCATCTGCCGTTCGTTACAAGGGTGTGATTTACCGGGTAACGGAGATTGGGGCAAAAGCCTGTGCCGGCAATAAAAAACTGAAAAAAGTAACGATAGGATCAAAAATTGTTAGGATCCGCACCAACGCTTTCTCGGGATGTGTGAACCTGAAAAAAATTGTGATCAAGAGTAAAAAGATAACGAAGATGGACTCAGGAGCCTTTAAGAAAACAAGTAAAAAGGCGGTGGTCTCGCTGCCAAAAACAAAGTATAAAAAATACAAAACCATGATGAAAAAGGCAGGAGCCAGAGGCCGTTATAAGAAGGCGTAAAAAGATACAGCCTGTTGGGATGGTGCAATAACCGTCTCAACAGGCTGTTTTAATTTTTTAGTTATATTGGTATATTATTCGCTTACAGTTTCGTTTGTTTCAGAAGTCTGTGCATCAGTGGTATCATCTGCACTGTCGTTGAGGTCATCTGAAGACTCGATCAGTGCAAACATTTTCTGGGAGATCGTCTCAATAGCGTTGAGAGATTCGTTTAGTCTATGTAACGCATCCATGTTGGTGGCACTGATGGAAAGGGTACTTCCGGTAGAAGCAGCAACCTGCTGGCTGACAGCGGAAAGATCTGTGATACTGTCTGAAATAGCGGCATTGGCTTTCAGAACATCATCTACAGAAGTTTTTACGGTTGCTACATTTTCAAACAAATGATCGGAGTTTGTCTGAATGTTTGTAAGTTTCACTTCTGTCTTAGCGATCATATCGTTCTGCTCTTCTGCATAGGCAGCGGACTTGGACATTTTGCCGGATGCATCTTCCGCAACAGCGGTAAGTTGGGCGATGATAGCTGAAATCTGCTCGGTAGCCTGCTGCGTTTCTTCAGACAGGTTACGGATCTCATCTGCCACAACGGCAAATCCTTTACCAGCCTCGCCGGCTCTGGCAGCCTCGATAGAAGCGTTCAGCGCCAGGAGATTCGTCTGGTTGGAAATACCAAGGATCGTATCTGTAATCTCCTCTACCTTGTGGATACTGTTGTTCAGATCTCTGGTAGCAACTTCTGTGTCATGGCTGATCAGTGCCACATCTTTGGATTTCGCTTTCAACTGTTCGATCAGTGCCACGCCTTCTTCAACGGCTTGCTTGGTAGTAGCGGAAATATCGCTCATAGTAGCGGTAACACCGTCCACTTTTTTAATATGATTCTGGATCTCCAGTGTCTGGTCCGTCTGATAAGAAATAGATTCCGCGGTCTGTTTGGAACTAGTATCAATTTCGCTGATAGCGGAGTGGCTCTTATCCATGCCACTGTTCAGGTCTTCATAACAGCGCATTGCATGTTCAAACTGCTCTGTCAGATCTTTGGCATGCTGCATGATCTCGCTGGCAACCATATGCTGCTCGGAGGCACGACGCTCAATCTCAATGAGGATCTCGCTGTTGTGACGTTCTTGTAGACGGATGATGGCATAGGCTGTAAAAGCGGAAACAACTACGATCAGTTCCTGTACAATGGCAATGTCCAGTGTTAAATTTGGAGAGCCTGTCAGGAGATGATAGGTGAAAAATGCTCCGATGGTAACAGATGCCAGAATACCGGAAAGTGCCAGAAGTTTGCGGTCACAGTAGATCATGATCATTATAGCGATCAGATACACATAGGTGTACATGTACATATTGCTGGCGGTAAACAGTGTCACGGCATACGAAAGATAAGTGGTTATGTTCAGTATGTGCCGGCATGCCTTGCCGCTCTTAATGATCTTTGGTGCTACAAAATTAATAATGATAGTCAATAAGATGATGACGCTTCGTACAACGATCACCGGGTGGATCACTCTGATGAAAGTCATAGCAGAAACCACCAAGAGACTGATACAGATCACAGTGCTGACAAAACGCGCTGTGGAATTCTGTTCTTGAATCTGTTTTTCCTTTAGTTCCATGTTATATATCCTCCATTCTTAACTAAATGTACGGTTATATTTTAACATTTAATATAAAATTCGTAAATACAAATTTTGACATAAAAGTGATTTGATTACTATTTATGATGAGAAAAACAAGCAGACAGGAGAGATAGGATGAAAAAGAAGATGATTTTTGTTTTGGCAGCCGTGGTATGCGTGCTGGCTATTGTGTTCGTGTGTCAACTGTGGCTGCAGCACAGGATGCAGAATGATACGGGGAAAAAGCCCAAAGCCACAAAAGAACCGGGCGTGGTCCAGGCAGATTTTCAGGTGGAGCAGGTCCGTCACACGAAAACGGATATTTACACCGAAGACTACCAGAAAGAGGTGGATGAACAGTTAAGTGCCTGGAAGGGGAAAAATACATATGGTACGGACAATCCACTGATGGTGTGGAATCCATATGGAACTAACACCGGATCCTTTTATTATTATGCCCAGACAGACAAAGCCTGCTATGCGGTATGCCAGATTACACCGGACAAAGGAAGTGTGGTAAAACACCGACTTGTAAATGATGGCAGCGGCAAGGTGACAAAAGAACATGAGTACCTGCTGACAGGACTGGCCACAGGCAGGACCAATGAGATACAGATGTCATTTTATGATGAAAAGGACAAACTTCTTGTCAGCAAAAGTTACACCGTGAAGCTAAACTCCGATAAAGAAGTGCCAAAGATCCTGAAAGTAGAAAAAGGAGAGAGCAAACAGGCTCTTACAGACGGTTTATTTGCGGTGATGGGGCATGATAAATCCAAAGCCGTCAATATTTATTATTATGATAATGACGGTGTGAGCCGTGGCAAAACGCCATTAAATGATTACCGGACAGACCGGATTCTTACAATCGACGGCAAATTGGTTTTTTCCTACAGCCTGACAGACCTGGCAGTGGTGAACCGGCTGGGACGGGTAGAGCGGACTATAAATCTGGGAAAATATGAACTTCATCATGATTTTATGTATGACAAGGACAAAAATACACTGCTGTGTCTTGTGAATGACACCGATAAGGATACCATTGAAGATGTGCTGATCAGTGTTGATTACGCCACGGGTAAAGTACGGGAGCTGGTGGATTTTGAAGTCCTGATGAAAGAATCAAGACAGAAACATGTCCAGAGGAAAGGTGGAAAAAATACTTATGGTGGCACGGAGTTAGACTGGCTGCACCTGAATTCCCTGGATCTCATCAATGAGAACGACGGTATTTTCAGCAGCAGGGAGGAAAGTGTGCTTATTAAAGTGAAGGACATTTATACCAATCCGAAGATTGACTACCTGATTCACAGCGGGTCCCTTTACAAAGGCACCGGACTGGAAAAATATCTGCTGAAACAAAAAGGAGATTTTGTGGGACATGCCGGCCAGCATACCATTACGGTAGAAAAGGATCCGTCGCTGCCGGAAGGACAATACTATCTGTATATGTATAACAATAATTTTGGAAGTGCCAAAACTCTGCCGGATTTTGACTGGAGTCTGTATCCGGGAGTGGGAACTTACCGAAAAGGAACAGCTTCTTATTTTTGCAAGTACCTGGTGGATGAAAAGAAGAAAACCTATGAGATGGTACAGCAGTTTGCCGTTCCGTACTCCAGTGTGGTCAGCGGTGTGAACTACATAGGAAACAATATTACATTCAGCAGCGGTATGGATCATACTTACGGAGAATATGACAAAGACGGAAAGATGATCTGCACCTATACTTACAAAGCCAGCCGGTACGCATACCGGGTGATCAAATATGATTTTACAGGAGTGTATTATGAAAAAGAGCAGTAAAATTGCGTGGATTTTCCTTGCGTTTGCAGCACTGGCGGTGTTTGGGGGACACAATACATCTTCCGCCAAGGTTTACACTATCAAACACAGCACAAAGAATGTCTACACAAAAAAATACCAGCAGGAAGTGACAAAGAAATTAAGCAGGATGAAGAAAAGTTCCTACACGATAGAAAAGCCTCTTCTGGTAAAAAATCCTTACGGAACCCTCAGCACATCCATTTATTTTTACGCCCGGTCGGCAGAAGGATATTATGCAGAGTACACCATTGCTGCTAAAGGAGCCTCTACGGTGAAAGGAACTTGTGGAGGCGGCGGGAAAACTCTGAGAAACATTAATGAATACCTGATACCTGGGCTGGCTTCCGGCCGGACCAATCAGGTGGAACTGCGGTTTTACGATGGCCAGGGAACTCTGAAAAAGACAAAACGGTTTACAGTGAAGATGCCTAAGGACAAGGTGATCCCGGCCATTACCAAAGTGAAAAAGGGCAGCAGCCAGGCGGCTCTGTCTGATGGATTTTTTGCTATGTTTGGCCACGATAAATCCACAGCCACCAACATTTATTATTATGACAACAAGGGAAAGAGCCGGGGACGCACGGTGCTCAATGATTACCGGACAGACCGGATCCTGACAGTAGACGGAAAATGGGTTTTTTCCTATGATCTGGACAAGATCGCTGTGATGAACCGGCTGGGACACATTGTGAAAACTTACACCTTGAAGGGGTATCAGCTTCATCACGATTTTATGTATGACAGTTACCGGGGCAAACTTCTGTGTCTGGTAAATGACAAGAAGAAAAAGACCATAGAAGATGTGTTGATCTCTGTGGATATGAAATCCGGTAAAATAAAGAAACTGGCTGATTTTGCTTCCCTTATGTCAGCCTCCAGGAAAAAACATGTGCAGCGCAAGGGCGGTAAAAATACCTATGGCGGCACGGAACTGGACTGGCTGCATCTGAATTCCCTGGATCTCATCAGTAAAAACGAATTGATCGTCAGCAGCCGGGAAGAAAGTTCCCTTATTAAAATAAGCAACTTGTATGGCAAGGCAAAGATCTCGTACATCATTCACAGCGGAACTTTGTACAAAGGAACCAAGTTGTCTAAGTATCTGCTGAAGCGGGTGGGAAAAAATTTTGTAGGCCATGCGGGACAGCATACCATTACAGTGGAGAAAGATCCGTCGTTGCCGGCGGGACAGTATTATCTGTATATGTATAACAACAATTTTGGAAGTGCCAAGACTCTGCCAAAGTTCAACTGGAAGAAATACAAAGGAGTAGGCTCTTACCGGAAGGGAAAAGCATCTTACTATTACAAGTACCTGGTGGACGAAACGAAAAAAACATATCAGCTGGTGCAGTCCTTTAAGGTGCCGTATTCCAGTGTAGTCAGTGGCGTGCAGCATGTGGATGGAAACATTACATTCAGCAGCGGTATGGATCACACCTACGGAGAATATGACAGCCAGGGACGGCTGATCTGTATGTATCGGTATAAGGCAAAGCGGTATGCCTACCGTGTTATGAAATATAAGTGGAATATTTTCTAAAAAAGTTCCCCTCGCTCTTTGATGTGTACGAAGTGAGTTGTCACATTAAAAGGCAGGGGAACTTTTTTGATTTGTTATCTGACTGACAGTGGTCTGTTATTTACAGAACTGTTTGTCAAAGTCCGGATTGTAGGCGTAGAAATTTTTCTTATTAAGATCATCCTGCACCAGCCGGAGACTTTCGCCAAAACGCTGGAAATGCACTAATTCCCGCTGGCGGAGAAAACGAATCGGATCACAAACTTCCGGATCCTTCACAAGGCGAAGGATGTTATCGTAGGTAGAACGAGCCTTCTGCTCAGCCGCCATGTCTTCTGTCAGGTCGGTGATGGGATCACCTTTGGACTGGAACTCACAGGCGTTGAAAGGAACGCCTCCGGCAGACTGAGGCCAGATGCCCACAGTATGGTCCACATAGTAGTCGGCAAATCCCTGTTCCTTAATCTGTTCAGGGGTCAGATCTCTGGTAAGCTGGTGGACGATGGCACAGATCATTTCGGCGTGCCCCAGTTCTTCTGTACCTATGTCGGTCAGTACACCGCAGACTTTTCGGTTGGTGTTGGAGTATCGTTGGGACAGATACCGCTGGGAGGCTCCCAGTTCTCCATCCGGACCACCAAATAGCAGAAAGTGATAGGAAATATCAGGAGATATTCGTTGGTCCTTTATAATAAAAATGAAATTCGCTGGTTTCTTTGTCGTATTTCATGTAGCGCAGGATTTGTCGCAGGGCATCCCGCAAAAATAAAGGATCAGCGGAGGACGACAGTTTTTCCAGAAGCTGTTTGGCAGTGAGGGGGACGGAAGCGGGTTCAGTGAATGATTTTGACTGCTGTAACAGCGTTTCGCGCTCTCTTTCAAGGATGTTTTTTTGCTTTTCGTATTCTGTCAGAGAATCAACACCGGCCAGATAGGCTTCCCTGGCCCGGTGTAGTCTGGCATCCAGCCGTTTTATCTCAGATTGGTATGGGGGAGAGGCGGGGCG
>HF998257.1 GCA_000433735.1 Clostridium sp. CAG:167 | reverse complement strand
ATTGGCAAAAATAAGTAATTAAAAAGGGAAGAAGGAAATTCCCTCTTCCCAATCATACAGTTTTTCTTTATTATGTTAGTTGCTCAGAAAAACAGATAAAGGAGACTGTATGATGAAATCCATAGTAGACGAAAACTTAGTATCTTTCAAGATGTTGGAGCAAAAAATATATGATTATGTTTGTGAACTTGGTCGCCTGATTACCAAACAGGTCCTTGAATCCTATGATGCCAAGTTGGCAGAAAGCCGTGACAAAAAGATCTATCGTGGAAAAGGAAAGCGGAAAACCAGTATCAAAAACGTGTATGGCGAAGTGGAGTACAGACGAACGGTATATCACACAAAAACCGAACAGGGAGAAAAGGCATATATCTATCTGTTGGATGAAGCCATGCAAATGGATAAAATTGGTCTGATTTCAACCAATCTTGCAGAAAAGATAGCAATGACTGTAACAGAGGCACCTTATCGTGTAGCGGCAGAAACCATCAGCAATACATGCGGACAAACCATCAGTAGTAGTGGTGTCTGGAATATGATGCAGCGGCTGGGAGAGCGGATTGATGAAGAAGAACAGTATGCTGTAAAAGAAATGCATGCAGACCGGGCACAAGGTGAAAAAGTCATTCCGGTACTGTTTGAAGAAATGGATGGTATATGGCTGCACATGCAAAACAGCAATCATAAGAAAATGAAAAAACAGGAAATGAAAGTGTTTTCCATGTATGAAGGCTGGGACAAAGAACAAAAAAAGCGAAGCAGTCTTGTCGAAAAAACAATGTTTGCCGGCATGGAATCCAGTCAGATATTTCATGAGAAAAGAGAGGCATTGATAGAGAAAAAATATAATGCGGATGAAATCCAGCAGAGGATTCTGTTTGTGTCAAGTAATCCTTGCAATCCTTTCAGTATTCCAGTGTTTCATGAGAAAAAGATTTACAAAGCATGGGTTATAAGTGCGCCGGTATGAGGTGCCTGTATTATAGGCGCCCATACCGCTGCGTGCTTATGTAACGGAAGTGCCCATGCGAATAAACTTTTTCCCATTGAAACACGGAACCTGAAAAAAGTGCCAACGATTACTTGACACAAACGATGAGGCACTTTAGTTTGACACCATAGTGTTTGAATGGTAAAGTAGTAGGAGAGAAAATCACATTAGATTGGAGTACTATGAAGAAGGAAATTAAGATAAAAATAAAAGGAATCCATGAAAGCCCGGAGGGAGAAATTGAACCGGTAGAAGTGATCGCCCTGGGACAGATGTTTGACAAAGACGGATTTTTGTGTATCACTTACGAAGAAGCCATTGATGAAGGTGACGACGGTGTTGTGAGCAGGGTCAGCGGCAATCTTCTAAAGATCCGGGACGATCAGGTAGAGATCATCCGGGAAGGCCCGGCCAAAAGCCATATGGTCTTTGTACAGGGAGAAACTACGACTACTTATTATTACACAATGTACGGAGAGATGGAGATGGGAATACACACAGAGAACATCAATAAGGTGTTGACTCAGAATGGATTTGATCTGTCCATCCGTTACACACTGGAGATGAACCAGACATTTATATCCAAATGTAATGTAGGGATATCCGTAGAAATGAATTCGTAAAAGGAGGAAATGCAGATGACATTTCGTTTTACAAAGATGCATGGAACCGGGAACGATTATGTTTATGTGAATGGTTTTGAGCAGGAGATAGAAAATCCGGGAGAGTTATCCATCCGGATCAGTGACAGGCATTTTGGCATCGGATCCGACGGGCTGATCTTGATCGTGCCATCTAAGGTGGCAGACTGCCGTATGCGTATGTACAATGCAGATGGATCGGAGGGTGCTATGTGTGGCAACGGGATCCGCTGTGTGGCAAAATATGCGTATGAGCATGGAATTGTTCACTCAGACCGGATCACAGTGGAGACCCAGAGCGGTATCAAGACACTGGATCTTACGGTAGAAGATGGAAAAGTTACATATGTCAAGGTAAATATGGGCGTGGCGGTACTGGAGCCTGCCTGCATACCGGTAACGGCAGAAGGAGATGATTTTATATCCCAGCCTCTTGTTGTGGATGGAAAGGAATATAAGGCAACCTGTGTTTCCATGGGAAACCCACACTGCGTTATTTTTACCGATCACATTGATGAGATGGATCTGGAGAAGATAGGACCGAAGTTTGAGAACCATCCGATGTTTCCGGACCGTATTAATACAGAGTTTGTGGAAGTGGTAGATGAAAAGACTCTCCGCATGCGGGTGTGGGAACGGGGATCCGGCGAGACGATCTCCTGTGGGACCGGCACTTGCGCAGTAACAGTAGCTGCTGTTTTGAATGGGCTGTGTAAGCGGGAACAGGAAATAGAGATCCAGGTTCGCGGTGGAAAATTGTATGATACTTACAAAGAAAACGGAGAGGTATATATGCGGGGACCGGCGGAGACGGTTTTTGATGGAGAAATGACTATTTAGAGGAGAAGGACAGTAAAAAATGAGATACATCAGCATGGATCAGGCAAAACCGGGCATGATCGTTGGAAAATCCGTATTTAATGAAGAAGGAAAAATCCTTGTAAATTACAAGGTCTGCCTGACCGAAAAACTCATCGGTCAGATGAAAGAAAAGAAACTTCAGGGGTTATACATTAGTGATGAGTTATCAAAAGATATTAACATTGAACCCCTTGTTAGTGAGGAACTGGAGCAGCGTGCAACCCAGGTGCTCCACGACATGGATATTGATGCGGCACTGGAAGTGGCCAGTGATATTACAGAAGAGTTAAGCAGGCACGGAGATATCAATGTGAATCTCGTAAGTCTGCGGACCAGTTCGGATTATACATACAAACATTCATTGAATGTGGCGATTTTGTCTGTTTTGATCGGGATTGGCATGGGAATGCGTCAGAGTGCGCTGAAGGAACTGGCTACAGCGGGACTGCTTCATGATATTGGAAAAGTACAGGTTCCGCCGGAAATTCTGGAAAAGCCGGGACCTTTGACTGAGACAGAATTTGATGTGATCAAGATGCATTCCAAGAATGGATACGAAAAACTGAAAAACAATGTATTAGTCACATCAAAGATAAAAATGGGTGTATACATGCACCATGAAAATATCAATGGAACCGGTTATCCGATGGGACTGGAAGGAGAGCAGATTTACAAATTTGCCCGCATCATCCATGTGGCAGATGTGTATGATGCCATTACCAGCCGGAGAGTGTACAAGAAAGCCCAGTCGCCGAATGAGGCGGTGGATTTTCTGATCCGCAATTCGGGGGCCATGTTTGATCCGGAGTGTGTAAAAGCGTTTGTTACCTATATTCCGGTATATCCAAAAGGACGAAATGTGATCCTGTCAGACGGAGAGGTGGCTGTTGTGGTGGAGAACCGGCAGCAGCATACACTGTACCCGGTTGTGCGCCGCCTTTCAAATGGCGAGACGCTGGATCTTTCCCTGCATGAGATTCCGAACCTGAAGATTCTTGGTTTTCAGGATATATAGTATAAAAAAGAAACGATGGATTCACTTGAAAGAGTGGTTCATCGTTTCTTTTATGTTACAATCTTATTTTTTCCCGGACATAGATGCCGCTTTCATTTTGGCTTTCTGCCACATACTCATTTTTTCCGGCGGTGCATCCAGTACATTACGGCCTTTTACGCCCATGATGTAGATACCACTGATGACAACACGCAGTTCCTTTTTAATCGGCAGCTGAGGGAAAATTTTGTCGTCACAGATCAATGACATAACCTTTGGTCCTACTTTTGCTTTTACGATAGGAACTTTGGAACCACGGAGATACTTAGGAGTGCTGTCCAGTACGATCTTAGGAAGTCCGGCATCTTTTAGTTTCATTTTCTTCTTATCTATAACAAGAATCGTAGCAACCTGTGAAGCTGCTTCCATCTGAGCCTGGGACTCATCCTGCTTTTTCTGCATCTTTTTTCCTACAAAATAAAGAACGATCATGGCAATCACAAGAATAAGAGCAATCACGCCAAGAACAATTAAAACTGTTTTCATTGAAATCCTCCTGTCACAATTTTTACATTAACAAAACATATCATACCATTTTTTTGAGAAAATGAAAAGTGCTAATTCACAGCCTTTTTCCCATTTTCGTAGAGAGCGGCTACTCGTTCACGGACCAGTTCGCCCAAATGTTTTTTCTGGTCTTTATCCAGGTCGGCAGGATAGATCGGTTCGCCAAACTCTACCCGGATCTTTCCTTTGTGGATCCATGGGAGACGGTTTTCAAAAATATCTTCTGTGCCGTGAAAACATACAGGGACGATCGGGCAGTTTCCCTTGGTGGCGATCTTCATACTGCCTTCCTTAAACTCCAGCAAAGTGTCGGTGGCGTTGCGGGTGCCTTCCGGTGCGATATAGATAGAATACCCCTCTTTGACAAGGGCAATGGCATTTAGAATCACCTGAAGACTCTGTTTGATATCGTCCCGATCCATAAACTGGCAGTTGAGGAAAAACATCCACTGCGCGACACAAGGCATCTTTTTGATCTCTTTTTTGGAAATAAAAGCGGTCTGGTTCGGTACGGTAGCATAAGCCAGAACGATATCATAAAAACTGCGGTGGTTGGCGGCGTACATAACCGGTGTATCTCTTGGAATCCGTTCCAGCCCCACAATCTCCTTGCGGCAGCCGGATACAAACATGACCAGATTGAAAACACCCTTAACAATGACCTGGGCAATCTTGGCGGCAGCCATTGGGTTAATAAGCCGGATGATCCATTCGATCAGGTAGCACGGAATGCTCAGAATGGTAATAATAACATAAAGAATCAAGATAATGATAGTTCTCATGAAAACCTCCCATATGGATTGGTAACCGGACAGCTGTCACAGGTTTGTCAGGGCAAAAAAAAAGAATCCCCCACCAAATAAGGTCTATGTCAGGTGTCCTTTGTCTGTAAGAATGAGTTTATTATAACCTTATTGAGGGGAAAAATCAATATTAAGCGTTCTTTTTCGCAAAAAGACTTTTGTGGGATTTATCTAGTGCAAAAAGTAAAATCATACCCAGTACATAGCAGGATAAGATCTCTCCGGCGCATACTGTTCCCATGAGGTAAAAAATACCGTCTTCTACGCCATAGGCGATACGAAGTACATAAGGAACAATCAAAGTGTTGGCGATGATGGGTGGAAGCGGCACCAGCCATTTGAAACGGCGCAGCGCATAAGAACCCAGGGCACCAAGCAGGGTGGCAAAGCTGCCCAGCAGGATGTCTAACAGTGCACAGCCGGTGATGGTGTTACTGATAAGGCAGCCAATTACAAGGCCGGGAATGGCAGCCGGAGTAAAATATGGTAAAATCGTCAGGGCTTCGGAAATGCGGACCTGAATGGCGCCGCTTGCCAAACCGAAGGCGTTAATACACAGAGTTAATACGACATAAAGAGCAGCAATCATAGCTGCGTGACAAATCCATAAAACTTTTTTGTTCATTTTAAAATCTCCTTAGTTTTTTTTAGTGAGTGGATGGTTTCGAACACTCATGATCGTGTTAGTTTTCTTTGGATGCTTCGTATGCTTCCAAAACAGCTTTGGCAAGCTGGTCAGCACAGGAAGTATCTTTAAAGCCACACTTGATGCCTGCTACACGCTGGCGGATCTGGTCAACGGTCATTCCTTCTACCAATGCAGGAATGGCTTTTAAGTTGCCGTCGCAGCCACCGGTAAATTTCACATTGGATATGCGGTCTCCGTCGATATCCAGATCAATGACGCGGGCGCAAGTGCCTTTTGTTTTGTAAGTATAATGCATTGACATAAAAAGACTCCTTTCCGACAAAAAATAAACTCATCAATGTAGTATATGGGGTTTAATGGGAGTTGTCAAGAGGAAAGGGGTGTGTTAAGATAATGGCAGAAAAAAGGATTGGTGGTGATTTGTTGGAAAATTTGGGAGAAAAGAGATCGGATATCCGGCTGGAAATTCCGGAGGCAGCAGCGTTTATCCTGAATAAACTGGAGGAAGACGGACAGGAAGCCTTTGTGGTAGGTGGATGTGTCCGGGACGCTATGTTAGGCAGAAAACCGAAAGACTGGGATATTACTACATCGGCCAGACCGGAGCAGGTAAAGGGCCTTTTTCGCAGAACTATTGATACCGGGATCCAGCATGGAACGGTAACGGTTATGATAGGGAGTGAGGGGTATGAGGTCACCACGTACCGGATGGATGGAGAGTATGAGGATCACAGACATCCCAAGGAAGTGATCTTTACACCTGATTTGGTGGAAGATCTGAAGAGACGGGATTTTACCATCAATGCCATGGCATATAATGAGACATCCGGCCTGATCGATGAGTTTGATGGACTGGGGGATCTGGAGCGCAGATGCATCCGGTGTGTGGGAAGTCCCAGAGAGCGGTTTGAGGAAGATGCTCTTCGGATGCTGCGGGGTATCCGGTTTGCGGGACAGCTGCAGTTTCATATAGAAGAAAAAACAAAGGAAGCCATCGGGGAGATTGCACCGACGCTGGTAAATGTCAGTGCAGAACGGATCCGGACAGAACTGACCAAACTGCTTTGTTCCAAAGGATCCGACAGACTTATGCTGGCAGAGGAAACCGGGCTTATGAAGTATTTTCTGCCGGAGTTTTCGGTTATGCTGAAGACAGAACAGAACAATCCACATCACTGTTTCGATGTGGGGCACCATTCCCTGGCAGCTGTTTCTCATATCCAGGAACTGTATGAAGAGCATAAAGATGCCTTTTCTTATACGGGCTGGACAGAGGAGAAGATTTTAACGATCCTTGTGTATGGAGCACTTTTGCATGACGTGGCAAAACCAGACTGCCGGACTGTGGATGAAGAGGGGATCCATCATTTTCACGGGCATCCGGAAGCAGGAGCCAAAAAGGCAAAACAGATTTTGCGCCGATTGAAATTTGATAATGACACTATCTCTATGGTGGGACGGATGATCCTGTATCATGACCGCCGTTACGAGCAGTGTTATGATAAGGGAGCGTATTGTGCCAAGGGAAAACGAGGCATGCGGAGGCTGATGAACCAGATCGGTGAAGATGCCATGCCGTTTTTGTTCCTGCTGCAAAAAGCGGATCTTCTGGCTCAAAGTGATTATACCAGAGAGGAAAAACTGGCAAAGCTGTCCGCAGCGGTAAAAGCATGGAAAGATGTGCTGGCGTCCAATGAGGCAGTCAAAGTGTCGGATCTTTCCATTGGAGGGAGGGATCTGATCCGGAACGGGATCGCACCGGGACCGGGGCTTGGAGAAATTTTGCATTATCTATTGGAGCAGGTATTGGAGGACCCGGCGTTGAATGAGCCGGACAAACTTCTTTCCATGGCTCTTAAATATAACCAGAATAAGAAAGGAAAAAACGAAGATGAGTAAAAAAGAATTTAAAGATGTGATCATGGCAGAAAGTGCGGTTGTCCGTGGAGATGTAGAGATGGGAGCAGGCTGTACCGTATGGCATAATGCTACCATCCGTGGCGATATGGCGCCGATTCGCATAGGAAAAGAAACCAACATTCAGGATAATGCGGTAGTGCATGTGGATTATGGTTTTCCTACGGATATCGGTGATGGTGTAACTGTGGGACACAGCGCTATCGTACATGGCTGCAGTGTGGGGGATAATTCCCTGATCGGTATGGGAGCCATTATATTAAATGGCGCCAAGATCGGAAAGAACTGCATCGTAGGAGCCGGGGCACTGGTTACCCAGAACAAAGAGTTTGCAGATGGCACCCTCATTGTAGGAAGCCCGGCTAAGGCAGTCCGGGAACTGACACCGGAGGAAATACAGCACAACCGGGATAACGCACTGGCTTATATCGAAGAGGGAAAGACCATCAACGAGTAGCCTTTTCGTACCATTTTTTGGCTTCATCCCGATATTGGAGAGCCGTATTTCGTAATTCTTCATATTGAGCCTGGATCGACTGGATCAGTTGGTCTTTTTGCCGGAGCTGCTCGGTCAGTTCCGGTATTTTTGTGTCGGAATCCGTCTGAAGTTTTTCCCATCCGGCCTCTTCGCTGAAACGATAGACCATGCCGGGCTGGGTGTGGATGCACACAAGGACATGGCCGCTTAAGTTGTGGCAGGTGAAAGAGGGGATATAGGGGAAGATAAAGGGAAGCCGTGTATGGCGGTTTTCGCCTACGAAAAATCCTACGATCTCATAGGTGCCGTTTCCCACTACATAAAAGACAAGAAGGTGGTCGTTCCAGGACAGGAGGAATGGATGGTAGATCGTCCGGCCTTCCATTTCCACAATGCGGTAGGTGTCGTTGCGGTCGCTGAGATTGTGGATGGACAACTGGTTTTCCGTGCTCATATAGGAAAAGTAGATGGCAAAATGGTGTGCTGTGGCGGTAAGGCTGTTTTGGTAATCGTTGGCTGCCAGTACAGGGCGGCTTGTTTGTCCGCCCTCCAAAAGGCATTGGAAGATGCCGTTTTTTACTGTATAAAGAGCGATATTTTTAGTCTGTCCAATGGAAAAGATCTGCATAGATACCCTCATTATGTTTTCATCTAAGTATATTGTAGCAATCCTTAAATTAGAACATAAAATAGTAACAAAACACAAAAAGAGGGAACAAAATTATGACAACTTGCAACGCAGGCAAATGCAATTGTGGCACCCGGATCGTCAGTCCCGTTGTGCAGAACCTTCCACCGAAGTGTATGGATGTGTGTGTATCTCCTATTTGTGCAGATCCAACCACACTGGGAATCCTTGCTCCGCTGATCTATGATGAGATTGGAATTAATTTGTGTACCACCTTTGCGTTAGGGACGGATATTTCGGCTACCTACCCAACAGCAGCGAAGGCTAATGTACAGCTTATGGATCTCACTTATACCTATGGCGAGGGGAATGTTCAGGTTGAGCCTATTACCGGCAGACCGAACTGCTATCAGGTAACTTTGTCAAACCTTACCGCCAGCTTCGCCATGAATATCTATGATTCCGATTGCCGGCTGCTTGGAACGATTTATCCGACGGCGGTATATCTGCCACCGGAAACCACCAGTGCAACCTACAATGAGGATACCAATCCGGTTTCGGTCACACTGGAGATTTTTGCTCCATATGGAGTGTCCTATAACGAAGGAGAAACGCCAACGGCTGCTCTGAGTTATATTGGATTCCAGGCAGGAAACAACATGGTGCGGCAGGGTATCAACTTGTTGGCAATTCCAAAGATGATCGGCTTTGACACCGATGGTGACACAGCAACCATTGGCTTGACTGTGATCCTGCAGAGTTTGTACTACGCAGGATATAATGTGGCCAGTGGCGGCAAGATCCAGACACCGAAAGGCAGCATTGTTTCACCGGATAATTCAGACTGCAAACAGTTTGTAGCCGGAGAATTGCTGGATCTGGCGATCAAACCGCTGGAACTGGGACCGCCTAAGTTTGAGCAGTGTCTGAAACGAGACTATTCCAGTCCTACTTGTGGAACCTGTTCCTCCGGGGAGGCCGGCAGCGGTAATAACGGATGTCCGTTTGATACAACTGCCCTGACACCGCCGGAACCAAAGGTGCCATAGTCAGTCAAATATTTAAGATAAAAAAGAAACTGTCAATTCTTCAGGGTATGCCGTGGCTGGTAGCCCGGGAATTACAGTTTCTTTTTATATACAATGAACCGGCAGAGGTCAGTCTGCCGGTTCAAGGATTGTCCTTTGATGCAAAAATTAGCGTAAAATCGTAATTTTACCGATCACAGGAAGTACTTTGGCTTCACCGGAGCAGGCATTTACGATTCCAAGGATCATAAAGCCGAGATTGAATGCCCATACAACCAGGTTCAGAACAATAGAGATCGGTACTGCCAAAAGGCCCAAAGAAGCCACGGAGAAGATTCCGATGACGATCTTGGCGGCAATGTTTAAAATGACCTCGGCAATGAACAGAACCAGTCCCTGGTTGGTGTGGAACCGTGCATACTGGGAGTCTTTCGCAGCAAAAAGCGGCACTAAAAAGAGAATTCCGATGTAGGCTAAGATACCGAATACTTTGTTGCCGTTTACATCCTCTGTGTTAAAAACGATTTTTTCTTCCATATATATTATATCTCCTTTAATATTTTATTGCTTAGTATACCATATAAGTGGAGAGGGGTGCAAGGTAGTTTTTGCTTCAATGCGTGACCTTCTCCTTTGATTGGTTTATGCAGTCAAGG
>HF998256.1 GCA_000433735.1 Clostridium sp. CAG:167 | reverse complement strand
AAAATAATGTATTTACAGGAATTACGGTTCCCAGCAGTATAAGCACCATACTGAGAGCTGCCATCATAGCCAGGACAGCCATTCTTTTTGCTACATGCATGCGCAAAGATCTCCTCCCATACATTCACACAGTGTGTCTGCACAATACAGGTCACAGCACAGATTACCGGTACCGCAGCTGTCGCCATAGCCACCTCTGTAGTTTCCGTAGCCGCCATAACCGCCATAACCACCACCGTATCCGCCTCCGAAAGGACTGCCGCCAAAGGATCCAAAACCGCCACCCCGCTGCAGCTGTTCATAATACTGGGTGTACTGCGTATTACCCGGATCCATATCCACCGCTTTTTTTGCGTAATCCAGAGCCACTGCGTTATTCCCCAGTCCCAGATTTGCATAAGAACTGAAAAAATACCATCGGGCACTGCGGTTTTCCATCCCGTTTAACACATTAATGGCCTCATTAAACCTCCTGGCATTGATATAATTCATAGCGGCCATCAGGTGCTGGTCTTCCTCCGAATAACTTTGCGAAGAAGAACCATATCCGCCGGCATTTCCATAACCGGAAGTTTTTCCCGACCGTTCATCCACGATCTGGTTATAGGCCTCCTGTACTTCACGAAACTTTTCTTCCGCCCATTTTTTTTCTGTCTCATCGGTATATGAATCCGGGTGATACTTCCGGCTCATTTCCCTGTATGCTTTTTTTATCTCTCTATCAGTTGCGCCTCTTGTAATCCCAAGGACACTGTATGGATCATTCATCATGATTTTGTTTCCTTTCGTAAGCAGTCCAGACCCCTTCATAAAGGATATTCCTTAGAATGGCCACATCCTGCTCCAGTGGTAATTTTTCAAACTCTACAATTGCCATCCGGATCGTATGATCCAGGATTTTTTTAATGGTTTCATCATATCCGTCCCTGCCTTCCCACTCTTTCAGCGGATTAAAACAGCCCTTTCGCTTATCCTCTTCCAGATCCATGAAGGCATCCATTAAATAAATATATTTGCCCAGATAAAATCCAAATCTGCGCAGTATTTTCTCAAAGGCATCCTCCTGCCAGACAAACAATTCCGCCGTCAGTTCTCCAAAGGGCCTGGCAATTTCATCCAGATCGCTGCAGTTTTCTTTCTCTCTGGCGGACAATTCTGCCAGAGACTTCTCAATGGCCTCTGCCTGCCTTTTGTACTTTTTTTCAATCCTCTGTGCCCGCCGGCAAAAGGCATGAGTACCAATCCAGCCGGACACCTTTCTTTCATCTTCCCAGTCATCTAAAAAATGTTTTTCCGTCAGAAGAATATTCATGTCCGATGCATATTCTGTGACAGCATTCTGCAAGATCATCTGTTTTTTCCCCGGGTGGATCATGCATCTTTTATTGTCCTGCGTAGTTTTCGGCTCATACAAAGAACTTAAAAGCAGGATCAAAAATGTCATATCATATGATAGAGTCATCTGCCCCGTAAAACCATGGCGGCTGCGGAGTGTTCTGCACAGACCGCAATAAAATCCTTTGTAGCGGGCAAATTCCCGAATCTTCAGTTCTGGTTTATTGGTTGTCACATACCCAAACAATCTTTTCTCCTATCAGGTTCTCTTTATAAATTCAAAACGGCACTTCGGACAGGTAATGGCAATCTTTCCCTTTCCTTTTGGCACACGGATGATCTGGTGGCACTTCGGACAGCGGCAGAGTTTCTTTGTACCTCCCCGTTCAACGAACTTCATCTTTATATAATGTCCATAATTTTTTACAGGATTCCATAATTTCAAAAACCTCTGGTTTTCTGCCGACCGCTTATATATATTTCTTGAAAAGCAGCGGAAAAAGTAAAGCAGGATAATAGGATATCCCAGTATTACCATCACCTGGCCTGCCACTGTACGGCGGAAAAATAACTCCAACACAAATAAAGCAACATACAGACCAAATAAAAAATTGTTCAGTGCATCCACGCCATAACGGCCATACATAAATCTGGCAAATCGATTTCTCATAGACACAACCTCCATTCTTTTCATACTCGTAACTTAGGTAAGCATTTTACACGCAAATTGTGAATATACTATGAAGTCTCTGTAACTGTTTCGTCAAAATTATTTTTCATAAGGATTTACATGTACCATACAATGTTTTACTTCCGGAAAATTATGCTCTACCTCATCATGAACCTTTTCTGCAATATTATGGGCTTCTTTTAACAAAAGATTTCCATCCACCGCAATCTCAATATCTACATAAGCTTTATTTCCAAACATACGGGTTTTAATGTCATCTAAGGCCAGCACCCCCTGCTGCCGCACTACCAGTGCTTTTACCGCCTCTACCATACGGTCATCACAGGCCTCATCGGTCATTTTTCCTATGGCATCCCTGAAAATATCAAAAGCTGCTTTTAGAATAAATACGCAGATAATCACACTGGCAATAGGATCCAGGATCGGGTATCCAAGCATAGCTCCGCCGATTCCCACCAAACTTCCTACCGACGATAAAGCATCGGAACGATGATGCCAGGCGTCGGCCTTCAAGGCACCGGAATTGATCTGTACCGCCGCTCTCATGGTATACCAGTACATTCCCTCTTTTGCCACAATGGACAAAATCGCCGCTGCCAGCGGCAGAGCCGTAGGTACCTGGATAGAGGCACCTTCCGATCCGGCAATGATCGTCTTTAATCCTCCGTAACCAATGCCACAGCCTGTTACTGCCAGTGTCAGTGCAAGGATCAGAGAAGCCACACTTTCCAGTCGTTCATGGCCGTACTGATGGTTTTTATCCGACTCTTTTCCTCCGATCTTTACACCGATCATGACAACAATGGTGCTGAATACATCGGATGCAGAATGAATTGCATCGGAAATCATCGCCGATGAGTGTCCGATCACCCCGGCAAGGAACTTAGCTATGGAGATTAAAAGGTTTCCGTATATGCTGTTTCTGGAAACCCGCATCGCTATTTTTTCACTATTATCCGTCATTTTTTCACCCCCTGGCCACCTTCATGGTCTTATAAAACACAAGGCGGGAAGAACGTCTCTTCTCGCCTTAAAGTTTCCTGTATTTTCTGCTTCTTATTTCTTTATCAGCAAGGAGTTACCCGTCATTTCTTCCGGTTTCTGCATTCCCATCATCTCAATCAGAGTTGGGGCAATATCTGCCAGACATCCACCTTCACGCAATGTATATGCATCGTTGTAATTAACCAGGATAAATGGTACCGGATTGGTTGTATGCGCGGTATATGGCTCTCCTGTCTCATAATCGATCAGCTGCTCTGCGTTTCCGTGGTCAGCACAGATAAACATCTGTCCATCTACTTCCTTCAGTGCTGCCACTGCCTTTCCTACACACTCATCCACTGCCTCAACTGCTTTGATGGCTGCTTCCTGGATTCCTGTGTGTCCTACCATATCCGGATTGGCAAAGTTAATGATGATCACATCATACTCTTTGGATTTGATGGCATCTACCAGTCCATCACATACTTCGTAAGCACTCATCTCCGGCTGCAGATCGTAAGTTGCTACTTTCGGAGACTTAACCAGTTTTCTGTCTTCTCCCTCATTTGGCTCTTCCACACCACCGTTAAAGAAGAAAGTAACATGAGCATATTTCTCTGTCTCTGCCGTACGAAGCTGTTTCAGGCCGTTCTGTGCCAGAAATTCTCCAAATGTATTGTGTATCTCAACCTTGTGGAATGCAACGATCTTGTTCGGAATCGTAACATCATACTCTGTAAACACAACAAAGGTTGTTGGGAAGTATCCCTTACTTCTTTCAAATCCTGTAAAATCCGGATCACAGAAGGCTCTTGTAATCTCTCTCGCACGGTCCGGACGGAAATTATAGAAAATAACAGAATCATTTTCTTTTACTGTTGCTACCGGCTTGCCATCTTTAACAATCACTGTTGGTTTTACAAACTCATCAGTAGTATCCTTGTCATAAGAATTAGAAACAGCACAGAGACCACACTCTGCTGTCTCTCCTTCTCCCTCAACCAATGCTTTATATGCCAGTTCTACACGGTCCCATCGGTTATCACGGTCCATTACATAATAGCGTCCCATTACTGTTGCTACCTGTCCTACACCGATCTCTTCCATTTTATCCATTGCTTCTTTTACAAAATCCTTACCGGATGCCGGTGGTGTATCTCTTCCGTCCAAGAATGCATGAAGATAAACATTTTCAATGCCATTTCTCTTAGCCAGCTCCAGTAACGCATACATGTGAGTATTGTGGCTGTGTACACCACCGTCAGAAAGCAGTCCGAATAAATGAAGATCGGAATGATTCTTTTTACAGTTTTCAATTGCTTTTAAAAGAGCTTCATTCTGGAAAAAATCTCCGTCCTGGATTTCTTTTGTAATACGGGTCAGTTCCTGATATACAATACGGCCGGCACCCATGTTTAAGTGTCCAACCTCTGAGTTTCCCATCTGTCCTTCCGGAAGTCCTACTGCCATGCCGCTGGCATTTCCTTTTACATATGGATACTCTTTCATCAATCCGTCCATAACCGGTGTTTTAGCCAGTGCCACCGCATTACCCTCTGTCTTGTCATTCAGTCCGTATCCATCTAAAATCATTAAAACCGTAGGTTTCTTGCTCATATTTATTGTACTCCTTTCAATCTCTGTAAATGTCATCCGGTATTAAAATACCAAATTTTTTTCACTTCGTCAAATCTTTCTTATCAGCCCCGGTTCTGGGCATCCACCAGATTTTCGCTCTGATAAATTTTTCTTAATTTCGGCTTCTCGATCTTGCCGGTAGGATTTCTCGGCACATCGGCAAAAAAGATTTTTTTCGGTCTTTTATAACGAGGAAGAGCCAGACAGAAATTCTCAATATCTTCTTCGCTGCAGACCATATCCGGCTTCAGTTCGATGATGGCCGCTGCAATCTCGCCCAGTCTGTCATCCTGCAGTCCGATGACAGCCACATCCTTAACAGCCTCATGCCGGCTGAGGAAATTCTCAATCTGAACCGGGTAGAGATTTTCTCCTCCGCTGATGATCACATCTTTCTTCCGGTCTACCAGATAGATAAATCCGTCCTCATCCATTTCTGCCATGTCGCCGGTGTAGAGCCATCCGTCTTTCAGCACTTCAGCTGTAGCTTTTGGATCGTTATAGTAGCAGGTCATAACTCCCGGTCCGCTGACGGCCAGTTCTCCTACTTCACCTTTTTCCACTTCATTTCCCTGTGTATCCACGATCCTTGCCTTCCAGCCGTATCCCGGAATACCGATGGCACCTACTTTGTCAATGTTATCAACGCCCAGATGTACGCATCCCGGTCCGATGGACTCACTCAGGCCATAATTGGTATCATACTGGTGTTTCGGGAAATACTCCTTCCATCTGCGTATGAGACTCTGTGGTACCGGCTGGGCACCGATGTGCATCAGCCTCCACTGATCCAGCTCATAATCTTCCAGTTTTACCTTTCCACTGTCCAGTGCCAGCAGGATATCCTGGGCCCACGGAACCAGCAGCCACACAATGGTACATTTTTCATTGGAAACAGTCTCTAAAATTGTCTTTGGTGTCACACCCTTTAACAAGACAGCCTTACCGGCACTAAGAAGACTTCCAAACCAGTGCATTTTAGCACCGGTATGATACAGCGGCGGAATACACAAAAATACATCTTCTTTTGTCTGACCATGGTGTTTCTGCTCCACTTTGCAGGCATGCATCAGACTTTCATGGTTATGTAAAATTGCTTTCGGAAATCCAGTAGTTCCCGAAGAAAAATAGATCGCCGCATCGTCACTGTCTTCAATAGGGATTCCCGGAGACAAACTGGCACAGTTGGCTGTGAGTTTATCATAATCCTCTGCGAAAGTCGGGCAGTCTCCTCCCACATAAAACAGCAGACGATTTTTGCTGATCCTTTCAGCGATCTCTTCCACTCTTCCGATAAATTCCGGTCCGAAAACAAGTACATCTACCTCTGCCAGGTCAAGACAATACTCAATCTCATCCGGCGCATACCGGAAGTTTAACGGAACTGCCAGTGCACCTGTTTTCAAAATACCAAAATAAATAGGCAGCCATTCCAGGCAGTTCATCAAAAGGATGGCTACTTTATCTCCTTTACGGATCCCCCGGCTGATCAAAAGTTGTGCAAAACGATTGGCCTTCTCATCAAACACATGCCAGGTAATCTCTCTTCTGTAATGGCACAGTGGATTGGTCTCAATGAGTTCATAATCCCGCCATGTTACTCTTCTTTGTTCCTGAATATCCGGATTGATCTCAACCAGACTGACATCATTGGGATATTTTCTTGCATTTCTCTCTAATAAATCGGTAATTGGCATTACCCTTACCTCCAATACATATGCTTTAACTGCATTTTTTACATCCTATCAATTATACCTTAAATCCACTGTTTTATCAAGGACAGAGCCTGGGAAATTTCCTGCACTTCATAGTCTGCCACCAGATTTATCTGCTCCGGGGAGTAGTCCCAGGCTTCATCCCGGACACAGACGGTTGTAAATCCTGCCCCCCCAGCGGTTTCCAGTGCCATGATGATATCTTCAAATACCGCACATTCCTCCGGTCTGCAGCCAAGTTTTTCCGCTGATCGTATGTATATATCCGGAAAACTTTTCCCTCTTCCTACTTCACCGCACTCTGTGAAGGCGTCAAAGTATTCTAAAATACCATTTCTCTTCAAGCATGGTTTATACAATGCCTCTATATTAGAAGTGGCTACTGCCATGGGGATATTTCCCTTTTTTAGTGCTGTCAGAAGTTCTTTTACCCCGGGTTTGATCTGCACTTTGTTCTCATAGGCATCTTTTGCCATAGTATTCCATTCGTCCATCACCGCCTCCGGTGTCTCCGGCAGATGAAATCTTTCTATAGTGTAATCGGCAATCTGCTTAAATTCCATGGGAGTGATGGTCTCTACATAATCCTCCGGCACTTCCAGACCCCTTTTTCCTAAAAATTCCACATCAATCTTTCTCCATACATCGGTGGACGAAAGCAAAGTTCCGTCCAGATCAAAAATGACCCCTTTTATTTTTTTCAAGTTTTTTCCTCCTGTATCTTTTCCAGCATTTTTTCTGCTATGATCTCATGTCCTCTGGCATTTGGATGGGGGTCAATGGCATCTTTGCGGATTGCCATGTTCACCAGTTTCTCGTGGCTCCCCTGAAAAGCCGAAAACACATCTGCCACCAATACATCCGGCACATTCTCATATCCTTGATTCAATTCACAGATATAATGGTCTGCCACCTGATACACTTCCTGAAAGGATTCCAGTCCATGGCAGGGATTATATACATTTCCCACCACGATCACAGCATCCGGTGCCACTTTTTTAATCGCCCGGATAATCTTTGGAAAGGTTTCACCAAAGGCTCTGCATGCCCGTACAAACTTTTCTTTATTGTCCGAGATCATCTCATCGATATTTCCGGATATATTCAACAAATGCATCAGATCATTAGATCCGATAGACACTGTTACCAGATCTGCATCCTTTAAGGTTTTTGTGTATTTATTGTATTCTTTCCGGGATGGATCCGTCAGATAAGATAGAAGTTCTCTGCTCTCTAACCCATCCTCTCCCAGATTATCATGAAATACATAATCGTACCGCTGTGACAGCCACTGGTTTATAAGAGAGGCATAGCATTGTTTTGAGGAATCATCCAGTCCATATCCGCGACAGATGGAATCTCCCAGTGCCACATACCGGCAGTTTCTTGTTCCCACATCTCCGGATGCCACTTTCACGACCGGCATATTGACCCACGCCGAGGCAATACACAAAACTACGACACTGACTCTCATAAACCATTTGAACATACCTATTCTCCTTTTTCACTTTTTAGAAAATAGTATATCCAAACTGCAAAAAAATACCCCTCAGATTTTGTTTCTGAGAGGCATTTTGATTTTATTCTTCGTCTTCCTCTACATTATGATATACATTCTGTACATCATCGTCTTCATCCAGCAGATCCATAATGCGTTGGAACATTTTTTTATCTTCATCGGAAGTAAGTTTTACATAGGTTTGAGGGATCATAGTAATCTCTGCCTGAGCCATTGGCACACCGGCCTTCTCCAGTTCCTCTCTTACTGCACTGAAGTCTTCCGGTGTGGTAAGCACTTCGTAGCTGTCCTCTTCTTCACTGAAATCTTCTGCTCCGGCATCTAATGCTAACATCATAAATTCGTCTGCATCCGTATCATATTCTTCTTTATCTACCAGGATCTGTCCTTTAGTATCAAACATATAAGATACACAGCCGGTAGTTCCTACATTTCCGTTTCCTTTTGTAAAAGCGTTCCGCACATTAGATGCTGTACGGTTTTTATTATCTGTCAAGGCTTCTACAATGATGGCGGTTCCGTTTGGTCCGTATCCTTCATACTGACAACTTACATAATTGACAGCGTCCACATTTCCGGCTGCTTTCTTGATACCTCTTTCAATGGTATCGTTTGGCATGTTGTTTGCCTTTGCCTTGGCAATAACATCACGAAGTTTACTGTTGTTATTCGGATCTGCTCCGCCTTCCTTTACGGCTACTGCGATCTCACGGCCGATGACGGTAAATACTTTACCTCTCTTGGCATCATTTTTCTCTTTCTTATGTTTGATATTTGCAAATTTTGAATGTCCTGACATTTCTTTATCCTCCTGAAATTCACTTTAAATTTTTTAACTGTTCTATCACTCCCGGCACCTCTCCGGCGGACCGGACCGCACACATGATGGTATCATCCCCGGCAATGCATCCTACGATTTCATCAATCTCCAGAGCATCCACTGCGGTAGCTACTGCCATAGCCATGCCGCTGACGGTCTTGATCACTAACAGATTGTCTGCCTGAGCCATAGATACCATGCCACTTTGCAGCACCTTGGTATAGCGCTCTGAATATTTTGCAGGGGGTGCTCCTCCGTAGTCTATGGCAGCATACTTCGGTCTTCCGTTCTGACCGGCAACTTTGGTCAGCGCCAGTTCCCGTATATCTCTGCTGACAGTGGCCTGTGTCACCTTAAAACCGGCTTCCTGCAGTCTTTTCGCCAGATCTTCCTGTGTCTCGATCTCTTCTGCAGAGATCAATTCTATAATTTTATCCTGCCTTGTGCGCTTCAAACTGCTCAACTCCTAACTTCGATTCAATTTACTTCTCATCTTATCGAAGAAACTTACATCTCCTAATTTTACCATCTCAAAAGCATCTCTGGCCTTTTGTATATAGACCGACTCCCCGGTCTTGACACTCCATATCTCCTGGCCGTCTCCGATGACGGTAGCCTCGTCCTGTGTGTAACCTTTAGTCTGTCCTATCTGGATGCGGATCACCGATTCCGATGACACCACCACACTTCGTTTGTTCAGCGAATGAGAACAGATTGGCGTAATGATGAGAGCTTCCATGCCGGGCACCAGCACCGGCCCAAAGGCCGACAGGTTGTATGCCGTAGATCCGGTGGGAGTAGATACAAGCACCGCATCTGCCACATATGTATCTAACAGTGTATCATCTACATACACCTTCGCTGTCATCATATGACCAAAGTCCCGCTTGCCCACAATAAATTCATTAAAAGCCATTACCGGTCTGCCGGCATCTTCCCATTCATGTCTGGCTGTAATGGCCATGCGCTCTTCAATCTCATAATGTCCTGCCAGAATCAGATCAAGAGCCTCGAGAATTCTCGGCTTTTCCACTTCTGTAAGGAAACCAAGGGTTCCAAAATTCACTCCGAGAATCGGGATTCCTGTACCTGCCAGATACTTAGCTGCCTGCAGTACAGAACCGTCTCCTCCCAGCACAATAACAAAACTGTCTTTGTCATCTGCCGGAACCTGAGATGCATTTCCTACTATTTTAGCACACTTTTTGTTTTTTTCCAAATATCTTTTAATCTCTTCTGCGGATTCCAGCCGGTAATCCTTCTTTGTATCTGAAATGATATAAAAACAATTCATGGCAGTCCTCCTACAAAGTCTCATGTGCCCGCTCCACCAGCCGGTGGATCTCTTCCTTCATTTTGTCATCTACAACAGAAGGCTCCTTCTCTGCTTTTTCTACATACAGAAGATATTCTATATTTCCCTCCGGACCGCGGATTGGCGAATGCTCCAGTCCCTTTACGATAAATCCCAGGCTGAGGGCATGATTTGTTACCATCTCGATTACTTCTTCATGCACCTTTTTATCCCGGACCACTCCTTTTTTGCCTACTTTTTCCCTGCCTGCCTCAAACTGTGGTTTGATCAGGCAGACCATCTGGGCCCCTTCTTTCATCAGTTCTTTTACCGGGGTCAGCACCTTGGTCAGAGAAATAAAAGCTACATCAATGGATACAAAATCCACTGCTTCCCCAATGTCTTCCGGCGTCACATACCGGATATTGGTCTTTTCCATAGAGCGGACCCGCTCATCCTGTCTCAATTTCCACGCCAGCTGATTGGTTCCCACATCAATAGCATACACAAACCTGGCTCCGTTTTGCAGCATGCAGTCCGTAAATCCTCCTGTGGAAGATCCTACATCCATGCACACACAGTCATTCAGAACAATCGGGAAAGATTCCATGGCCTTTTCCAGTTTGTAACCGCCACGGCTGACATACTTCATTTTTTTGCCCCGCACTTCAATGGCTGCGGTAACCGGAAAGGTCTGTCCGGCTTTGTCTTCTCTCTGATTATTTACAAATACCTCTCCTGCCATAATGACAGCTTTGGCCTTTTCTCTGGATTCTGCCAGTCCTCTCTTTACCAGAAGCACATCCAGACGCTCTTTTTCTTCTTTCAATTCTGTAATTCCTCACTTACTTTTCCGGCTACAGCCTCCGCCGTCATGCCGTATCTTTCATATAATTGCTGTACCGTTCCATGTTCAATAAAACGGTCAGGCCAGTTTATGTGAACGCATGGTACACAGATTTCTTTTCTTTGTAAAAAGGCCTGCACCATCTGGGAAAAACCGCCCTGATACACATGGTCTTCCATGGTCACTATCAACTTGTGCTGCGGTGCCAGTTCTGCCACCAGCGTTTCATCCCATGGTTTCACAAAACGCATATTGACTACCGTAGCATGGATCTGCTGCCTGTCCAGCATCTTCGCCGCCTGCAGTGCCGTTTCCACCATATTTCCCACAGCCAGAAATAACACCTGGTCTCCCTGGGCCAGCACCTCCGCTCTGCCTCTCTCAAAAGGTTTCTTTTCTTTCCGCTCCTGCAAAAAGGCTCTGCCTCTCGGATAGCGCACGGCTATCGGGCCATCCTGATAAGCAATACCATAGTTCAGTGCCTCTACCAGCTCCTCTCCATCCATAGGAGAAAGGACGGTCATATTCGGCATGGATGACAGATAAGCTATATCAAAAATACCCTGATGTGTCTCGCCATCTTTTCCCACAATGCCGCTGCGATCCAGTGTAAACAACACTGGCAGTTTACTGATACACACATCATGCAAGATCTGATCGTAAGCCCGCTGCATAAAAGTAGAATACAGAGATACAACCGGCTTCAATCCTCCCGCAGCCATTCCCGCCGCAAATGTCACTGCATGTTCTTCTGCGATTCCTACATCAAAGAAACGGTCGGGATTTTCTTTTGCAAATCCGGTCAATCCGGTTCCATCCGGCATAGCCGCACAGACAGATACCAGGTCCTTATGGATCTTGGCACTTTCGATCATCCACTGTCCAAAGATCTTTGTATAGGTAAGTTCCTCTTTTTCCTGGATCTTGCCTGTCCGTATATCAAACGGCCCCACACCGTGGAAATCAGCCGGCCGCTGTTCTGCCGGTCTGTATCCTTTTCCTTTCTTTGTCAGCACATGGACCAGTACCGGCTGATCTTTTACCGTAAGGGCGGTTCTGAAAGCCGTCAGCATCTCCTGTATATTGTGGCCGTCCACCGGTCCCATATAGATAATGCCCATGTCTTCAAACAGCATTCCCGGAATAAATAACCGTTTCAGAGAATCTTTTGCTTTTTTTACCCGCATGGCAATAGGTTGTCCCAGATTCGGGATCCGGTCCAGTGCCTGCTCTACATTTTCTTTTAAGTTACGATATTTCTGATTGGTACGGATCTTACCAAGGTAATTGGACATACCTCCAACATTAGGTGCAATGGACATTTTATTATCGTTTAACACGATCACCATATTGCTTTTTAACTGCGCCGCATTATTCAATGCCTCAAAAGCCATACCACCGGACAAGGCACCATCACCGATCACTGCAAACACTTTTTCCATGCCTCCCTGCAGATCTCTTGCCTTGGCAAGTCCCAGTGCCACCGAAATAGAAGTAGAACTGTGTCCGGTATCAAATGTATCGCAAGGATTTTCTTCTACTTTTGGAAACCCGCTGATGCCATCCAGACACCTTAGTGTGCGAAAATCATCTCCCCGTCCGGTAAGGATCTTATGGACATAGGACTGGTGTCCTACATCCCACACCAGCTTATCCTCCGGAAAATCCAGCAGAATATGCAGTGCCATCGTCAGTTCCACTGCCCCCAGATTTGAAGCCAGATGGCCTCCTGTCCGGCTGATGGTCCGGACCAGCTTGCGCCTTATCTCTTTGGCCAGTTCTCTGTAATCTTCCGGTGATATATCCTTTATATCATTTTCTTTTACAATACGATCCAGTATCTTTTCCAAACTATCATCCTCTTTACATTTCTCTTCCTACCAGAGATTTCATTAATTCCACCAAAAACTTCTGGTGTTCTTTTCCAGGGATATCGAGAGCCTCCAGTGCCTCGATTCCTCTGTCTGTATAGTCTTTCACTTTTTGACGGCAGACATCTATTCCATATACGGATACTGCCGTTGTCTTTTCATTCTTTTCGTCACTGTGTACCGGTTTGCCCAGTTTTTCCTGGTCCCCGATCACATCCAGTATATCATCCTGGATCTGGAAAGCCAGCCCGATATCGGCGCCGCACTGTTCCATCACAGCCGCCTGTTTTTCATCTGCCCCTGCCAGCACAGCTCCTGTCATAAGAGCTGCCTCGATCAGAGCAGATGTTTTATTTTTATGGACAAAATACAGCATGTCCTCATCCATAAAACAGCCATCTTTTTCCACATCCACTACCTGGCCGCCCACCATGCCGTACATGCCGGCTTTGTGTCCAAGAATCTTCAGTGCCCGGCCGATCTGTGCTGCCTCTGTCTCACTGTCAAATGCTAAAAAGGCTGTTTCAAATGCTCCATTTAACAGGGCATCTCCTGAAAGGATCCCCATAGCCTCTCCAAACTTTTTGTGGGTGGTTAATTTCCCTCTTCGGTACTCATCATTATCCATAGCAGGCAGATCATCATGTACCAGAGAATAGGTATGGATCATTTCCAACGCCATCATAAACGGTCTCACGGCCTTCTCATCTGTGCCGCCAAACATCCGATATGCCTCATATAAAAACATAGGGCGCAGTCTCTTTCCTCCGGCAAGAAGGCTGTAATTCACAGCCTCAAACACGGTCCTCTGATATCCGTTTTCCTCCGGCATGTATTCCTTCATACCTGCCTCTATATCTGCCACATGGGAAGCAAGAACTTCTTTATTCATCTGGATTCTCTCCTTCCGTCAGTATCTTGATCTTTTTCTCTACCTGATCCACAGCCTCATTGCCAGCCTTTACCAGTTCCATTCCCTGAGAAAAACACTGATAGGATTCCTGCAGTGTCAATGGACTCTGCTCCATTTTTTCCACTGTTTCTTCCAGTTTTTTCATGATTTCTTCTAGTTCCATAAGTCAATCCTTTCTACTGTGGATGTAACAACACCATCCTGCAATGTAACCGACAGTTTTTGTCCTTCTTTCAACGAAGCGGCCTGACTTACCGGCTGCTTGTCCTCATCTGCCACAAAACCATATCCGGCACTCAGTCTCTTTAACGGGCTGACTCCATCTAACCGTCCGGCCAGCACTTCCAGTCTGTGACGCTCTTTCATCAGCCGTTTTTCCATAAGCGCTGTCATTTTTTCTTCCCAGGATACCAGCAGCTGCCTCTTATCATTCAGACTCTTTTCCGGGTTAAAATAACTGACCCGTTTTTCCATTTCCTTCAGTCTCTGTCTGGACAGTGCCACTTTATACTCTATGGTAGCCATAAGCCTCTGTCTCTTTTCTTCCAGAGCCTGAAAGTGCTGCCTGACATCATATACAGCCAATTCTGCTGCTGCCGATGGCGTAGGTGCCCGCATATCTGCCACAAAATCCGCAATGGTAAAATCCGTCTCATGACCTACTGCCGAAATAACCGGTACTCTGGACCGGTAAATGGCATCTGCCACCACCTCTTCGTTAAAGGCCCAAAGATCCTCTATAGAGCCGCCTCCGCGGCCTGCAATGATCACATCCACCGGATACTCCGCCAGAGTCTCAATCCCCCTGGCAATGCTTTCTGCTGCTCCTTCTCCCTGCACCTTGGCCGGATACAACACCAGCTGGACATAAGGGTTTCTTCTGGCTGTGACATTGATAATATCCTGGATCGCCGCCCCTGTTCTGGCCGTCACCACACCAACGGTTCCGGCATAAGAGGGCAGGGGCAACTTCCGGTCCGGATCAAAATATCCAGCCTCGCTTAATTTCTTCTTTCTTTTTTCGAACTCTTCTGCCAGTTCACCGGCACCGGCTTTTTTGATCCGCTTAGCATACAACTGGTACTTGCCATCCCGCTCGTACACACTGATACTGCCGCCCACTACTACTTCCATGCCATCTTCCATCAAAAATGGAAGGCCTTTTCTGTCACCCCGGAACATAACACAGGTCAGCTGGGATCCCCTGTCTTTCAATGTAAAATAAATATGCCCGGAACTATGATATTTGCAATTGGACACCTCACCTTTTACAAATATAACGGACAGGGCATATTCTTCGGAAAACATATTCTTGATATACTGATTTACATATGAGACAGAATATATTTCTCCTCTATTCATTCACTATATTACCTAAAATTCCATTTACAAAAGACGGGCCATTGTCATTCCCATACTCTTTTGCAAGCTCAACGGCTTCATTTACCGCCACACCTACCGGAACATCCTCATCGTACACAGCTTCATACACAGCCAGACGCAGAATAGCCAGCTCTGCTTTTGCAATACGATCCAGTTTCCAGCCTTTGGAGCATTTAGAAATCCTTTCATCAATCTCCGGCAGGAGCTGGATCAGATGAGATGTCCTCTCCAGGATCTCCTGCTGTTCACTGGGTTTCAAATTTTTTTCTTCCAGGAAAGTGTCTCTCTGCTCTGCAAACTCCTCTGTTCCGTAAAATTCATTCTGGAACAAAAGACAGAACATACACTCTCTCATATCATGTCTAGTCATACTAATCCTCACAAACTTTTTATCTTACTGTTGACTTTCCAGGCTCACACCGGCAATCCGTACATTCACACGCTCCACCTTCAGACCTGTCATAGAATTAATGGCTTGTGCTACTTTTTCCTGCACCTGGGCTGAGATCTTAGGAATACTGTATCCATACTTCAAATAAATGGCAAGATCTACTACTGCCGTATCCCCTTTTACCTCCACTTTTACACCTTTGGCCGGATTTTTCATGCCTAATCTGCCGGCGATCTCATTCGTGATGCCGCCTGCCATGGAATCCACACCTTCTACTTCTGACGCAGAAATTCCTGCAATACTGGCAACTACTTCATTGGCGATCTGAACCTCTCCGATCTTCTTATTATCTGTCATTGCTTCGTACCTCCTGATCAAATTCTGTACTCCCTAAAGCATTATTGTTTTTATTATAACAGATTTATTTGTTTTTGCCAACAGGGGAGATAACAATTTTATCAGATGAACATCCTGTTTTCCGCTTTACTACACTTTCGATCTGGGCGATCTGCTGCTCCGTCAGTTTCTCTCCATCCACTACCACATCCACACTGTCATTCTGGATCGTCACTACTGCATCGGCAAATCCTTTCGCCTCCAGCATCGTCTCGGTAGCAGTTTCCTTTTCCCCAGCTGTTGTCATACGCATGATTTCTTTCATGGCGTCATCTTTCTGTGCCTCCGTGGCATTTTTATTGTTTACGATGGCAGTGAGGGTTTCCTTATTCTTAGCTCTGGTCTGCTCTCTTGCCAGTTTCGCCTCTTCAAAGTAGCTGCCGGATACCGAACTGCTTACCATCACCGCCTCTCCCGCATTTTCTCTGGATGCCGTAGAGGCAGCACCGCTTACTGCGTCAGCATCTCCCTCATCCAGTACAAGATCTTCATCGGAAATATCCGTAACGGCGTTAACTTCCTCGGAAGAAGTAGCAACCGGCAGTTCTGTCCCGTTTCTCATGCCAAAGTACCCGGCAAAGGCTACCATTACCACTAACCCCGTTATGACAATCTGATTTTTCTTCAATGATTTCTTCACTTCCTTACCTCCTGAGATTCATTATTTTTATTTTATGACTTTCCACAGAAAATAATGCCTGTGCCACCGAGATTATCTCTCTTTTTACTGCCGGATCACCGGCCCCTTCACAGACGACCACTACCCCATCGGGATGATAGTTATTTTTCTCATCTTCCGATACTGACACCACAACCTGGCATTTTCCTACTCCCTCCATCTTGGAAAGCACGGTGGACAACTCCTGCTGCCACTGGTTTTTTATCTGATTTTCCGCAGTAGATTCTTCCTGTAGGACTGTCTTTTTTTCTCCCGTTCCGGAGGACAGTGCCACGATCAAAATTCCGCACAGGCAGATAAGGATCAGACGCCACGGTCCCGTCTTTAACAATATTTTTCTTCCCTTTTCTAGGATTTTTTTTGCATCTGAAAGATCCATTGTTCCATCTCTCCTTTCTTTTCCTTAAGCACTGTCTCATCCAGCCATTTTCCGGGGTCTGCCCCCTCATTCATCAGGGAAAAGACAGGCTGGATCAACAGAATAAGCACCATCAGCCCCAGCCCGTACCGGATATATTTCTGATACGCACTGCCTGCCATGGCGTGGATAAACAACTCTCCGTAAAAAACAAGAAACACAACCTTTCTCACTGCCTCGATCCATTGTTCCATCTCTTCTCTCCTTATAACAGATTGGTGGCAAGCAGCAGGATCAGAATCGCCAGGGAAAACAAGATCGTACTGTAGAACAGGCACTGAAACAACAATTTTCCACACTCTCCTGCCGCAGCCACTGCCACACAAAACCCTCCGCTGCTGACCGGCTGCACCAGAGCCTGGGCCACCTTGTAAAAACAAGTAAAAATCCCCATTTTTAACAGCGGATAAAAAACAACACACACAAATCCTATCACACCCCCTACACCAATGGCGCTTTTGATCAGCATCGTACTTCCCACCAGTGTCTGGGCCGCTCCTCCTACCAGGTTTCCTACACCGGGGACAGACTTTGCTGCCGTCAGGATACCATTATTTTTAACCTGATCCATAACCGGCAGGATCAGCCCCTGCAGTCCCTGATACCCCAGCACCACCGTCAAAATTCCTTTTAACCCCAAAGTTACCAGACTTTTGCAAAGTCCTGCCAGCCTTAAAAACCTTCCCTTGGTGACGGGTTCCAATATTTTCAGCATAAAATAAATCTCGATCAGCGGGAGAAAAATACTTTTTAAGCCCCACTGCATCACACTAATGACGATCAGCATGGTCTCATAATACCCCAGCGCCGCCGTACTGCTGCCGCTGATTCCAAGGGCCAGGGCAAAGGAAGGTACCAGGGCTCCCGCAAAAGAAAACACTCCCTCCACTCCTTCCTGGGCAAGATCATACACCTGTCTGAATCCTGCCAGCACAATGGAGCAAAGCACGCCATAGATCACATAAAAGGAAACAGCCCCCAGTCCTTCATCTCCCAAAGTCTGGGACAGATTGGCACAAAATCCCGTAAGAATCCCCAATATAAGAAGTTTTATAAAATCACTTTTCTGCTCATTCCATTGTTTTGAAACCTGATCTAAAAAGCTATGTAACAGATCAGACGGTGAAAATTCCGTCTCCCCGGACAGGATTTTTTCCACTTCTTCTCTCAGGGAAAATCCGGTGGCATTTCCTCCGTTTTCCTCGTAAACCTGCTGCAGCCGTTCCAGTGGATCCGCGCTCTTTTCTTCTGCTTGTCCTGTAATAGGACAAAATACGAAGGTCAAAAACAACATCCACAAAATATATCTTTTTTTCATGTTATCCTCCTTTTTGCAGCAGAGAACTCATGGTTTCCCATAAGGTCTGAAGCAGCGGCACACTGCATAAAAGCATACTGATCTTTCCAAAAAATCCAACCTGCCCTGCCAGCCCCTGCTGTCCGGCATCCTTACAGGCATTTACGGCAAACTGGCTGAGATACGAAATCCCCGCCATCTTCAAAAGAATCTTTATATACGGTGCCAGGCTGTCTATTTCCTGCCAGAAAGATGACATCCCCTGAAACCACCGGGAAAGTTCTTTCAATCCAATGGAGAAAATCAGTACCATACCGCACAGTCCCAACAGTACACTGTATTCTTTTTTTACCATACCGCCGGCCCAGGACAGCAAAAGGATCACAAATGCCAGTATGACAATCTTTATCATAATCTTTCTCCTTACAGCACAAACATGTCTTGAATCGTCTCAAACAACTGGGATATGTAGGGTATGATCCAGAACAACACCAGCAACAGTCCGGCCAGGCTCACAATAAAAGCCTGTTCGTCCCGGCCGGACTGTTTTAGTATCTGGTTTAGGATCGTAACCAGGATCCCCACCAATGCAATCTTAAAAATTATGGTTATTTCCACTGTATTCCTCCCTCTTAACATATTCCGTATCATTTTACACCATCAGCATACAAAGGATCAGCCCCAGACAGCCTCCCATGACTGGATATAATTTAATATACTTTGGTTTTAATTTCTGCTGTTCTAAAAGGGATGCATGCAGTCTGCTGCGATACTGCTCCAGTGACAGCAGCTGCTGATTTAGGTTCTGGTTCCCCAGATAGCTGCCAAGTTCTGCAAATTCTTCCAGTGCCTCTCCTTTCAGACAGGCTGCTTTCATATGCTGACACGCCTGCCTGCGCCATTTCTGAGCAAAAGACTCTTCCCCTGAAAAGTCCGGTTCTATCATAGACTGCCAGAATTTTTTCATTTCTCCCTGGCTTTTATTGCTCAATTCCTGTAAAACCGTTGTCATTGAATTTCTCCCATACCGCATCCTCTCCTCCATAAGAAGCAAAAGCACTTCCAGATGCATCATCGTGCGGATCCCTCTTAAATAGCGGCAGCAGCACCAGATTCCTGTTCCCAGACATCCGCCCCATATCATCAAAAAGCCACCAAATCTCATTTTACTGCTTCCCCCTTTTCATTTAAGATCTCCCGGATATTTTTCCCGGACACAAAGGGCTGTAAAATCACCACCCGCTGTATGCCACTGTCAGACAGCCATCTTTTCACACCGGCTCGTCCCTGCAGGTCCGGGAAATCTCTGCCGTGCATAGTCGCTAAGATCCGGCACCCGGAATGTGAGGCTTCCTGCAAGGCTTCCATATCTTCCCGTCCTCCGATCTCATCTACCGCAATGATCTCCGGTGCCATAGACCGTATTATCCGCCGGATCCCCTGAGCTTTTTTGCACCCATCTATGACATCGCAAAAAACACCTACATCCAGCACCGGTTCCCCCTGTTGCCCTCCAGCCACTTCGGATCTTTCATCCACCAGCCCCACCTGCATCCTCCGTCTATCTCCTGCCAGAATACGGATCAGATCCCGAAGCAGTGTTGTTTTGCCACAGGCCGGCGGCGACACAATGAGAGTGGATAGGAACTCGTCCTCACACATAAGATAGGGCAGTGCATCCACACCACACCCGTTTATCTCATGAGCGACCCGTATGTTCAGGCTGGTAATGTGGCTCATTGTCAGGATCTTTCCCTGCTCAGTCTGAACCTGTCCACAGACACCAACTCGGTGACCACCCGGCAGAGTAAAAAAGCCCCTCTTTATTTCCTCTTCGTACGCATACATGGAGTCCTCACAGAGGCCGGATAAAAGTCTGCCAAATTCCTCCTGGCCAAGAGGCTGCTGGCCGGGCGTGATATACTTCTTCCCCTGACTTACCCAGGTCACCATCCCACCCAGGTGCACTCTCATTTCCGATATTTCTCCTGACTTCCTCTGCTCTTCATACATTTTTCTGAAATAAGCAGGAAAATAATCCTCTAATCTTTTTCTCATCCACAGCACCTCCACTACTACAATATATGCCTGTCCCCCTCCAATATGCTTGAATCCCCTTTGTTTTTATGCTATACTTTTTTCAATTTCAAAAACGAATGGAGGGTTACCATGGACTACGGTTTAATTGGTGAAAAACTGGGACACAGTTATTCAAAGATCATTCATGAAAAACTGGCTGATTATACATATGATCTGTGTCCTCTCAGCAAAGAAGAATTTAAAGATTTTATGGAAAAAAGAGAATTTAAGGCTATTAATGTAACCATTCCCTACAAAAAAGATGTAATTCCATATTTAAAAGAAATGGACGAAAGTGCCACTGCCATCGGTGCCGTGAACACAATTGTAAATAAAGAAGGCAATCTCTACGGTTACAATACAGATATGCCCGGATTTATCTATATGGTCAATCAAAACAAGATCCAGATGAAAGATAAAAAAGTAGTGGTTCTTGGAAACGGCGGTGCCGCTCAGGCTATCAAGGCTGCCGTACAGAAATTGGGCGCCAGAGAAATGATCGTAGTCGATATTGTTCCGGCCGAAGGCGTTATCTCTTACGATGAATGTTTTGCTCATCACACAGACGCGGATATTCTTGTAAACACAAGTCCGGTAGGCATGTATCCTAAAGTAGATGCCTCTCCGGTAGATCTTACCGCTTTTCCTCACTGCCAGGCAGTACTGGATGTTATTTACAATCCTATCACTACCAAACTGGTGGCACAGGCCAGAGAATTAGGCATGATCGGTGTTACCGGTCTGGAAATGTTAGTGGCACAGGCATTATATGCGGTAGAAATTTTCTTGCAGAACGATATTCCTGAGGAAAAGATCCAGGAAATTTACAAAGGAATATTAGAGACATTATAAACCAAAATTAAATTTAAAAAAGCCGCTGGTTCAACCGGCGGCTTTTTTATGCCTGAACCAAAAAAGGAGCAGTGACCATGTCACCGCTCCTTTCTAGGTTTCAGCTTAATTGCTATGAAATTATTTTACTTTGTAAGTCTTTGTAAGAGTTACATATCCTTTTCCGGATACTTTAACTTTTACTTTTGTACCTTTCTTAAGAGAAGCACATTTGAAAGTAAATTTCTTACCTTTTACTTTAGCTTTTTTGTATTTTTTCTTACCAACTTTAACCTGAACTTTTGCTTTCTTAGCACTTACAGTACCAGTGATCTTCTTAGCGCCTTTCTTAGCTTTTACTTTAGAAAGTTTGTAAACGCCTTTAACAGTGATCTTCTTAGTTACTGTGTTGTATCCTTCACCAGCGATTGTGATAACAACTTTATCACCCTTTTTCAATTTCTTGGAAAGTTTTGCTGTCAGGATCTTGCCATTTGCTTTGTAACTCTTAGCAGCTTTGCCATTTACTGTTACAGTAGATTTAGCAACTTTGCTTGCAGTTGCACTCAGATAAGCAACAACTTCTTTAGAGTTACAGTCTG
>HF998255.1 GCA_000433735.1 Clostridium sp. CAG:167 | reverse complement strand
CGCCGAGCAAAAGCGAGGGGCAACACATATTATGCGAGGGAAGATGAAACCATGAAGCAGATTATGAAAAGTGGACTGAAGTTGTTCCTTGTGCTATGTCTTATGATTGAAAGTTTTTCTGCTGTACCAGTCAAGGCAGCAGAAACGGCAGACAAGGGGCGCACGGTAAAGATATATGTAAATAATATGCTAGTTGAGTCCAAATGGTATAATTATGGGGAAAAGATTCAGTTGCCAAAGTATTACGAAAGAGTACAGGATGATGGTGTTAAAGTTGTTGATTTTATAAGAGAATGGGAGTGGTATCGTCAGTGGGAGGATAGTAGCAATACAAGGGCTGTGGATGAGACGCCAGATATCATTTTGACATCCGATTTTTCTTATTCGGATGAGAACGAAACACAGATAGATGGGACTACTTGTGTTTATAAAGAGGATGAAGACAAGGCCAAGGTATTAGTGAAAATATATATTGGTGTTTCAGTGTATAAACAGATGTTATACAATCCGGGTGAAAAGATACGGCTTCCAGAGTGCTACCCGAATGATCGTTACACTATTAGTGAGTGGAGATACAGTTTAAAAGAAGCTGCACATGAGGATGAGTCGGATATAGTAAGTTATGTCACCCCAGACATTACTGTGCCCCAAGGCATAAAAGTATTAAATATTTATGTAAAATCAAATATGCCCCCTACATGGGCAGTTCCGGATACAACAAAGACGGCCAATGCTTCTCAGACCAACGCTATCCAGACCAGCGGTCAGCAGAGTGAAGTCAAAGATACCACTCCGCCGGTGATCAAAAACATCAA
>HF998254.1 GCA_000433735.1 Clostridium sp. CAG:167 | reverse complement strand
ATCCCTCATAATCAGACACAAGTTTATGCAGTCAGGCGCATAAAAGGGGGACAAACTACAGGGTGAGTAAAAAACATCTACGGACGGAAACAGGCACAGTTCGCCGCACTTATAAAGATACCGTCTTTCGCAAAATCTTTAATAACAAAGAAAATCTATTGGCGCTGTATAATGCGCTGAACGGAACCCATTACAACAATCCAGAGGATATAGAGATCATTACATTAGACAATGCATTATTTTTGAAAATGAAAAACGACATTGCATTTCTGGTAAGCACCGACCAAATATGTCTGGTGGAACACAGCAGTACCGTATGTCTCAACTATCCGCTGAGAAGTCTTTTGTATCTGACAAAAGAGTATCAGGCAATTCTAAAACAACGCAATCAGGATATTCTATCCTACACACAAGTGAAAATCCCAACGCCGCGGTGCATCGTTTTGTATAACGGTCCGGCCCAGCGTCCGGAGCGGGAAGTAATGAAACTTTCGGATGCATTCGC
>HF998253.1 GCA_000433735.1 Clostridium sp. CAG:167 | reverse complement strand
ATTTACTTTGGCAATTAAATAGTGAGAATTATTTTCAGGAATTTTGCAAGGTTTTTGTTTCATTCATCGTTAGGTATAGTATAACCCGAAATAAGAGGGCGACATATATTATATGAGCAGGAGGTAGATAACTATGAAAACATGTGTAAAAACAGGGGTACTTGTATTTTTTCTGATGATTCTGTCGATGGCAGGAATTAATCCCACAAAGGCAAAAGCTGATACGATAGACATAACGCAGGACGGCGTATATGAGTATAACGATGTTCAGTTGCAGGGGCGTTCGTATACGGCTGTTTACTTTGAGGTGAAGAATTATGGAACAGAACAGGCCGGTATAACATTAATGGGACTTCGCAGCAAGGAAGATATTTTATATATACCATCATCCATAGGAAACATACCAGTAACAACAGTAGGTGGCGGATACGATGCGAAAAAAACCAGGAATTTTACGCAGGCTTCTACAAATGAAGCGTATTTTTGGGGCGAAGAGGCAAGGAAGACTTATAAAGAAATGAAAATTCCATCTACAGTCAAGTGTATAGAATCATACGGCCTTGATTGTGCTCGAATTAATAAAATGGTTGTTCCTAAGAGTGTTGAGTATATGGGAGGAGGAAGTGGCATAAGAGAAGTTGTTATCAAGGGGAAAAATACGACTATTGCTTATTCAGCTTTTTCAGGAGGTAGATTGAAGAAAGTATCACTACCCAAAGATTATCAGGGTTCAATAGGAATGCATGCATTTGCACGCACTCACCTTCAAACTT
>HF998252.1 GCA_000433735.1 Clostridium sp. CAG:167 | reverse complement strand
GTTAGATTTTTTATATCTAGCGACTAAAGCCGGTACTTTTTATTTACATTTTGTTCTTAAACATTGCATCAATTTTTTCGGATGATTTCTCTTGTTTCTCATCCAGTGCGGCATAAACCTTTTCGATCATCTGGTAACTGGTGTGGCCCATTATCTCCACAGCCTTCTTTCGGCTGATTCCTGAATAATAAAGTTTAGTGCAGAAATCATGACAGAATACAACGGCGTTTTGTCTCAAAATCTTTCTGTGTAGTAGCATACAGAAAGTATTTTTCGCCGCCTAGTGTGATACTGGTGGCATATCTTCCATCATTTCTTTTTTGTATCTTGCCATTATATCATCTTTTCTTTTATGGCTGTGCGGGCTAAAAGGTATAAAAAATAAGCCTACACAAAATGGCATTATTGTATAGTTACATAGTTGGTGTATAGGTACTTGGCCGTCTTCTAGTGGGGCGGTCTTTTTTATAAAATAAAAGAGGAACCGGAAAAACGATTCCCGTTATTTCTTCATTCGTCTGACTACTTATTTTTATTTTGATATATGTAATTTTCTGAAGACTATAACTTTTTCAAAATTTTTTTATTTTCCTCTTGATATTTACTCTAATGGGTATATAATATAAACATAGAAAGGAGTAACACAGGATGAAAAAGAAAAAACTAAAAAGTCCATCGACTACAAAGCGTTGGCCGCGCAGGCAATCGTGGACTTAATAGTTGGAATAATACTTATCCTCATAGGTAAGTACATATAGTTCCAAGGCGGGTTCGGTGGGAGCCCGCCCCTTAAAAAGAATATAACATAATCCTGTGAAAAAGTAGATATGAAGATATTGATCACATTGGGAATTTTAATGATTGCGTTTGGTATAGCAAAACTGCTCATCAGTCTGGTTCTATACCTCAAACAGAAAAGGGGGAAATCATGATAATTGCAGAACGCCTAAAAGAAGCACGAAAGAAAAGCGGCATGAATCAAAAAAGTCTGGCTGAAGTGGTCGGCGTATATACCAAAGATATAAGCCGCTGGGAAACCGGTGTGCGAACCCCATCCGCTGAATACATCATACAGCTTTGTAAAGCACTGGATATTTCAGCAGATTATTTACTTGGATTAAAAGATTAAAACACACGGGCACCCACATTGTGAGTGCCCGATGTTTTTAACCGATATTAACACCCTTTACTTAGAATACACTGCATCATTTTTAGAAAGAAGGTATACGAAATATTGATTCATGCTGATTCCCTCTCTCTGAGAATGTTCGGCCAGTGATCTGTGCAGGCTTTTAGGAATTCGTAATTTAAACTGTCCAGAGTAATTCTCTAAACTGTCCGGCTCATGGATTTTCACACCATCTTCTAATGCTGCCTCAAGCCATACTTTTTAGCATCCATAGCATTCGTAACAGCGGATTCTATTGTTTCTCCACATGTGATACATCCTGCTTCACCATTTCATATCCGCAACTTTCCAACACCTTCATCAAACCGGATGCCTTTTGATAAATTGCGTATACGCCTAATTAGTTTATCCCATTTCGACATTTGTTATATCCCTTAGTCGTAGTATATGTGGTATCACATATGGTGTCAATATATTTTCCCGGTTTTACTTTTATTATGTCTGCTATTACCTCCTACAGTATGTCTGGTCCAATAAAATTTTTTTAGTTCATTTTCCGACAAAAAAATGGTATAATAGAAATATTAAATAAGGAATTTCATGAGGAGGTATTTTATGGAAAAAGAACAGATATTTAAGACGAACAAAGTGATTTTGATAATGCATTCTATTATCTCCACCATTATGATCCTGGGACTTCTGTATGAATTGACACAGCCAACTTTCAATGTAGTGACATTTGTGGTCAGAATGGTGCTTGTTTTGGGATCTTATGTGGTGGGGGTTGTTTTGTTTGTCAGGAATAAGACAAAAAATATTTACAGCTGGTGCAGCAGTATTGGATTTAGTGTGGTGTATGCGGTTTACCTGTTTTTAGGTGGAAGTCTAAGTGATATTTTCCCATACTATATTGTTTTGATGATGTGCTATGTTCTTACTATGAACACGGCTTTGGTTCGGACTACCAGTGGTATTTTGCTTGTGATCAATATTGCCAGATGTGTTATGTCATTAGTCACAGCTCATAATATGCCAAATGTTTATAAAGATGTATTTTTCCAGCTGATTGTAACCGTATTGGTCTGCCTGGCTGCAGTGATGGGACAGAAACTGATGAAGGATTTTATGCAGAGTTTTGCAGATAAAGTATTAAAATCAACTCGTAAACAGCAGGCTGTCAGTGAAAAAATCCTCACGGTTGCCACCGATGTTGAAAAATCTGCAGAGAGCATTTATGAAGGCATGGACCGCATTACAGGTAGTACAGAAACGGTAAACGAGTCTATGGGTTATGTTTCCAAGGGTGTTGATAACATGGTGGATGCCATTGGAGAGCAAACACAGAGAACGGCGGATATCCAGGAGATCATCGGAAAGGGCCATGAGGAAATGGATCAGATGGTTGAAATTACGGATCGCACCAAAAAGGCTTTGAACGAGGGTGCCAAGGCAATGGACAATCTGTTTAATTCTGTAAAATCTGTTATGGAAGAAAATGATAGCATGAAAGCCTCTGCAGATCAGTTGAGAGTGAAAACAGACGAGATCCGGGGTATTACAGATATTATTCTTGGTATTTCCAGCCAGACCAATTTGCTGGCATTGAATGCTTCTATCGAAGCAGCCCGTGCCGGAGAGCAAGGGAAAGGATTTGCGGTTGTGGCAGATGAAATACGAAATCTGGCGGATCAGACCAGACAGGAAACAGAAAATATTACCACTTTGATTGATGATTTGTCTGCTGAAACAAACGGTGTTGTAGAGAAAGTTCAGAACAGTGTCAGCCTTTCCCAGGTTGAGAGTGATGCAGCAAAGACGGCTAACGATCATTTTACCGGTATTCAGGATTACATTACCGAATTAGGCGGCAGAGTGGGCAAAGTCAGTGAACATATGCAGAATCTTTATGAATCTAACAACCGTATTGTGGACAGTGTCAATACGCTGTCTTCTACCAGTGAAGAAATCAGTGCAAGTGCTCAGGATGTGGCTGAGGCTTCGGATAAAAACGTAAATCTGGTAAATGATTTTATAAATGATATGACGGGAATACTGGATAATATCAATAGTCTCAAAGAATATACACATGATGAGGAAACAGAATAAATAGCAGGGAGAGTATATTGATGGAAAAGTTCATGGAGGCTGCACTTCAGGAAGCATACGAAGGAATTGAAAAAAATCACGGTGGTCCTTTCGGTGCTGTGGTAGTGAAGAATGGCAAAATCGTGGGAAGAGGACACAACCGGGTGTTGTATAAAAAGGATCCTACCTGTCACGGAGAAATGGAAGCAATACGGGATGCCTGTAAGAATCTGGAAACTCATGATCTTACAGGGTGTCAGTTATACACGACGGCAGAGCCTTGCCCGATGTGCCTGGGAGGTATTTTGTGGTCCAATATTCAGGAAGTATATTTCGGATGTGACCGCATTGATACAGACCGTATTGGGTTCCGGGACGATGTTTTTTATGAATACCTGGATGGAAAAAATGATATTTTATCCATCCGGCAGATTGATCATGAAAAATGTCTTTCGTTGTTTGAGCATTATGAAGCAAAAAAGGCACAGAGATACTAGAAAATATAAGTATAATAAAACCCCCTCTGTCTGGTTTGGCAGAGGGGGTTTTATTTATGAGTGGTGGAATAAAGATTTTTTCTTATAAGGAACAGCATCGGAAGATACATATTCATAACCTGTGTCTGTAATGACTTGTTTTAATTCATCAGCAGGAAGTTCTTCTTCGCTGAGAATGACGGATTCATTTTTCTTTGCAGAAGAATTTACTTTTTTTACCTGAAAGTGATTTCGGATGGCGTCGTTTACATGAGATTCACACATACCGCACATCATGCCGTTAATTTTAACTGTTGTCTGGATCATAGTTAAGCCTTCTTTCGTTTTTTTTGATTCTAACATGGGAGAATTGGCTTGTAAACCCGTTTAATGATATAAAATTATCAATAAAAATAATGCTGTTTTGGATAGAAATGAAAGTTGAATCGTATATAGAGTGAAAAACAAAGGAAAGAGGGATAAAAGATTGCGTGAGTGGACAAAAGAATATTTTCACGAGTTATATGAGGAACACAGCACCATGGCGTACAGACTCTGCATGTTATACCTGAAAAATGAGAGCGATGCAAAAGATGCTCTTCAGGATCTCTTTCTCAAATTGTGGGAAAAGAAACCAAAGTTAAAAAATAAAGAGCATGAAAAAGCATGGATCATCCGGGCAGCAAAGCATAGGTCTCTGGATATTCTGAAAAGCAGCTGGCACAAGAAAAGGAATGTTTACGAACCGAATCGGCAGCAGGTGGCAAGTGAAACAGAAAAAGAGGACAGTCTTTTGGATCAAATTCAAAAACTGCCGCAAAAGTACAGAGAAGTGCTGTATTTGTATTATTATGAAGAATATTCGGTAAAAGAAATCAGTAATCTAACTGCCAGAAAGGAAAGTACGATTCAATCCAGACTGGCGGCTGCCAGACAAAAATTAAAGAGTATGTTAGAAGAAAGTAAGGGGGATCCAATATGAAAAAAGATGAGTTGAAGCAGGCATTTGGAGGATTAGAACCGACAGAAGAACTTACAAAAGAAGTTTGGACCAGGGTAGAGAAAAATATGGAAACGGTGAAGAAAAGAAAGGTAAGTAAGATCGTGAAAGCGGCGGCAGTTGTGTTGATCGCTGCGGGATTATTGGGAGGAATCAATGGACTTAGCGAAAATAAACTGGTGGAGGCTCTGGTAAGTTTCTGGCATGTGGACAAAGAAAGCCAGAGCATTTTGAAAGATATGACAGATTATCATGTAATGGTGGATACGGTATATGCGCCAAAACTTTTGGAATATACAGATCAAAGAATTATATTTGCCGGGAATTTTGGCGTTGTGGTCTACAACAGGCAGAAACAGCAGGTGGCGGCAACCATCAACCTGGCCAAGATCCACAGCAATTATTTTAATGCAGAAACATTAAGTACACAGTTTATTGTGGATGGAAACAAGCTGTATGTGTATAACTGCAAAAAAGGAAAAACCTATGGGAATTATTATTGCTATGATCTGACAGCCGGCGGCAAAGAAGAGAACACACAGGTGGTATCTTTGGAGCCGGTGGAAATAAAAGAAGCCAGTCAGTCTATGGAAACGAAAAGAAAAGAAACACAGAAGGGAAAGTATGAGGAAACCTGGCAGCAGTTTAAGAATCCATCCCAGACTTTCGATACAAAAATGTACAGTGAAGAATCCCTTCAGGTAGAAGAAAAGGGAAAGAAAAAAGATGTCTGTCTGGTTTTAGACAGAAAAGTGGGTGCGAGTGAATATAAGGTGTTTGTATTCAAGCAGGATCACCAGACAGGTAAAATAGAAAAAGAGAAATTAGCAGTGGAGGCTTCTACTGCAGGCAGGGAAAAGAAAAATTATCCAAGGTACAAGGTGGATAATGAAAAGTCGATAGAAGCAGCTATTGTAAAGTGTTTTTATGAAAATCCATCTATGTACGAGGGGTATGTATACAAGGGAAAGGAACAATATTCACAGGTGGAAGAAAGGCGGTGTGATGTGGCGATTCCTGTTATCAAAATCACGGGCGAGAAAAAACAAGGCAAAAAGGTAAAAGTAATGGGTGCTTTTTACTGGTATGGATTGGTTGTTTCCGGAAAAACTCTGTATGAGTCAGATGGCGACGGCAGCGTAGCCGTTATAAACCTGAAGAAAACAAAGAATGGATATCAGGTGGAAAGCGTGGTACGGCCAAGAGATGGTGCTTATCGTCTGATGGATCTGGAAAGTATGTTTGGAAGGGACACGAAGGCGATTGACCAGGCTATGAATGTGGATCTGTCTCCTCATATTTTGAAGAAATATGTGGAGCAAAATAAGCTGGATTTTGACGAATATAAGGCGTTTGGAGAGGATCCAAAAAAAATTCGGTAAAAATTTCTGCACTTTTGGTCAAGTGCCAAGGTTAATTCCGGTTTGTCAAAGTAAATGCCGGTGAAACAGATTTTTACCCAAAAAAGTTAGTAAATTTACCTGCAAATAGATGATTTTTTTACTGTTTTGGCGTAAAATCAACATAATGTAAGGGAAAAAGGGTGCTCTTAATAAAGGGTGAAAGTTGGTCGTTTTTTT
>HF998251.1 GCA_000433735.1 Clostridium sp. CAG:167 | reverse complement strand
CTAAGTATAATATCCTCAATTCCGTAAAGGACATGATCCCGGTACAAAAATAATGTTCCCAGGCGCTCTCCCCTCATGTTGATGGGAGTGATCAAAGCTGAATATCCCTCCACCTCATCTTTGGTAAAACCAAGCATTTCCAGATTTGCATTCTCCTTTGTAGAAAGAACGCTTAACAGCCGTTCGTTGAGTTTCTTATCCACAAAATCTCCTCTGGCTGTCTGGTTTTTCTTGATTGTTTTCTGCTCAGGCCTCTGATACGCCCCCAGAATCTTTCCCTTATTGCTGATTACTACGGCCGTCGATAACATCATCTGCCCCAAAACAGAACATATATCCGAAAACGCTACTTTTGAGGATTGACGATCATTCAAAAGGCGACCAATCTTACGAGTTCTATCTAACAACTCAACGCTCATAAAAATCCTCCTATCCTCATATAGCAGATTTTATCACATATTGTAACAAATGACAAGCATTAACTCTTCGGTTTTTCTTCTACATAGCCACAGGTATTGTCTGCACAAACAAGTTTATTCCCTCGTTCTAACAGCATATTTCCACATTTCGGGCAGCGTTTATCCGACGGCTTCTGCCATGTCATTACATCGCACTCCGGATTATTGATACATCCGTAATAACGGCGTCCTTTCTGGGTCTTTTTGATCACAATATCCCCTCCACATTTCGGGCAGGTAACACCTATCTTTTCATAATACGGCTTGGTATTTCTGCAGTCAGGGAATCCCGGGCAGGCGAGGAACTTGCCGTGAAGGCCGTACTTGATCACCATTTTCCGGCCACAAAGTTCACATTCCACATCTGTTTCCTCATCATGCAGTTCAATCTTTTCAAGTACTTTTTCCGCCTTGCTGACAGATTCGACCAGATCCGGATAAAAATTACGGATCACTGTCTTCCACTCTATTGTTCCTTCTGCCACACTGTCTAACAATGCCTCCATCGTAGCGGTAAAATTTACATCTACAATACTTGGAAAAGCCTTTACCATAATCTGGTTTACAATATCACCCAGTTCTGACAAATACAGATTTTTTTGCTCTTTTGCCACATAACGGCGGGAGATCAAAGTAGAAATAGTCGGCGCATATGTACTTGGACGGCCTATACCCAGTTCTTCCAGCGCCTTTACAAGGGAAGCCTCTGTATAGTGGGCCGGCGGCTGGGTAAAATGCTGTTCTTCCTTCAATTCCTGCATTTTCAATTTTGAATCTTCTTTCACCTTAGCCAGCACGGAATTTGCCTCTTCCTTATCTTCGGCACTTTGATATACCGACATAAATCCAGGAAAAACAAGTTTTGATCCGGAACTGGTAAAACGATGTCCTTTTCCATCAATTTTTACCGATGTGGTCTCATATTTAGCCGAATGCATTCTGCTTGCCACAAATCGCTTCCATACCAGCTGGTACAAGCGGAACTGATCTCTCGTAAGAGATTCTTTTACCTGGGCCGGTGTCAGATCCACATAAGTAGGGCGGATGGCTTCATGTGCATCCTGGGCATTTTTCCGGTTCTGAGGCACCACATCTTTCTCGATAATATTTTCTTCTCCGTAATTTTCCGTAATAAAGGTCTTGCAGGCCGCATCTGCCTCTTCAGATATACGGGTAGAATCCGTACGAAGGTAAGTAATAAGACCGATGGTGCCATGGCCTTTTACCTGAACACCTTCGTAGAGCTGCTGTGCGATCTGCATGGTTTTTCTAGTAGCAAAGTTCAGCTGCTTGGATGCTTCCTGCTGCAAAGTAGATGTTGTAAATGGAAGGGGTGGCTTTTTATTTCTCTCACTTTTTTTAATGGAAGAAACTTTGTATCTGGCTCCCTTTAATTCCGCCATGATCTTATCTATCTCTTCTTTAGATCGGATATCGGCCTTTTCCGGATTGCCATAATACTTGGCAAGGAGCGGTTTCTTACTTCCCTCCAACTGGAATATACCTTCCAGAGACCAGTATTCCTGCGGAATAAAAGCATCAATTTCTGCCTCTCTGTCTGCAATGATCCGAAGTGCTACTGACTGGACACGACCTGCACTCAGTCCCCTCTTTACTTTATCCCACAAAAGAGGGCTGATAGAATAACCAACCATCCGGTCCAGCACACGCCTTGCCTGCTGTGCATCCACCAGATCCATATCAATCTGTCTGGACTGTTTCAACGACTGGCGCACTGCATTTTTTGTAATTTCATTAAAAGTGATCCTGCTTGTCTTCTTTGGATCAAGTTTTAATGCAAAACAAAGATGCCATGAAATTGCTTCTCCTTCCCGGTCGGGGTCAGTTGCCAGATAGACATGATCTGCCTTTTTTACTTCTTTGCGTAGCTTTGCAAGAAGTTCTCCTTTCCCCCGGATCGTTATATATTTTGGTTCAAAATCGTTGTCAAAATCGATTCCCATCTGGCTTTTAGGCATATCCCGCACATGTCCGTTAGAGGCTACCACCTCATAATTTTTTCCTAAAAACTTCTTGATAGTTTTTGATTTTGCCGGTGACTCAACGATAATAAGATTTTTAGCCATAACAATGCTCCCTTTTCTTACTTATAAAAATACAACTTTTAACAGCATACAACATTTTAATAGTAGTTTCAAGGAAAATATTAAATTTAAGTTTAGGGGTTTTTCTCATTCTTTTATAAAATACCCCTGTGCCACCTCCTGGATCCACTGATTTTTCTTCCATTTCAAAAGGATCTTGTATACCCTTTCAAGATGGATTCCCGTAGTCCGGCACAGTGCCTGGACACTGACCGGATAACTGCCTAACTCCTGCCAGATTTTTTCTTCCTCTTTGGTGAAATTTCTCATTATCTCCTTCTCTTCTATGCCATAATAATTCAAAATATCTTCCGGACACAATACAGGAATGGCACCGGCACAGATCAGTCTGTTACACCCCTGGCTCAGCCGGTCCCCAATTCTTCCCGGTACAACAAATACATCTTTTCCCTGATCCAGTGCTTCATTTGCTGTGATCAGAGATCCACTTTTTTCTCTGGCTTCTACTACTAAAACTCCCGATGCCAGGCCACTGATGATCCGGTTTCTCAACGGAAAAAATCCGGGCTGAGCCTTTGTGTATACAGGCCATTCAGATACAATACTGCCCTGCTGCCACAACTGTTTATACAACGCTCGGTTTCTCTCCGGATAGCAAACCTTTATGCCGCTCCCCAGCACAGCACAGGTCCTTCCCCCGGCTTCCAGTGCCCCCCGGTGAGCCCAGCCGTCAATCCCCAGTGCCATACCACTGACCACCCACATACCGGCCCTGGCAAGTCTGGCACCAAACCATCTGGCCATATCTCTTCCATAAAAACTGCAGTCTCTGGCTCCCACTATGGCAATGGATCCTTTAATATCCTCCGGCAATGGTCCTCTGGCGAATAATTCTCTGGGCGGCTGGTATATTTTTCTCAGATATACCGGATAATCCTTAAAAAAATAGGAATAATAACGGATTTCTTCCTTTTGGCATAATTCCCATTCTTTTTTTGTCTGTTCCTTCCACACCGGATCCAGTATCTGTTCTTTCATTTTTTCTGTCATTCCCCGGATGCTTCTTAAAAAAACGGAATCCCCTCTGTAAAACTGTTCCGGTGTATATCCTTCTTTTATCCATTCCTCTATTGTTCTCAATCCGATCCCACGGATTCTTCCCAGCCAGTAATAATAATATTCTTCTCTCATTCATTCCCTCCCCAGTATTGTTTGTTGATACTGCGCATACACACAGCTTCTGCCAGATCTTCTCCCTGTATTTCATCGCTTCCCCGCAGATCCGCAATGGTTTTTCCCACTCGTATGATCTTGAATATCTGTCTCATACTGACCTGTTCCTGCTGATAAAACTCTTCCAGAAAATCAGCCTGTTCTCTCCCTAATGGACAGTACTTTTTCACCATGGAATCCGGTATCTCACCATTGTAGGAAAAAGATTCTTTTTCATATCTTCTCCGCTGTCTCTCAACTGCCTGCACCACTCTCTCTTTCATCACCTGCGAGCATTCACTTCCTTCCCCTCTGGAAAGCGAAAAAGCGGGTGCTTTTGTTTCCACACACAGATCCATCCGGTCCAGCAAAGGTTCACTGATCCTTCCCAGATATCTGCGGACTTCCCCTATGGTGCAGCGGCAGGTTCCTCTGCCATGAAACTTACCACAGCGACAAGGGTTCATCGCTGCAATCAGAAGAAAATCACAAGGATATTCATAAGCATGTCCCACCCGGGACAGACGCACTTTATGTTCTTCCAGCGGCTGGCGCAGCACCTCCAGGGTGTCCTTTGAAAACTCCGGCAGCTCATCTAAAAATAAAACACCTTTGGATGACAAGGACACTTCTCCCGGCACCGGAACTCTGCCGCCACCTGTGAGAGCCATGGGCGTCAGGGTATGATGAGGCGCCCGGAAAGGAGGCCCGGCCACCACCGGCTCTTCTTTTGACAGCAGTCCGCAGATACTGTACAGCCTTGTGATTTCCAGTTTCTCTTCCCAGGTAAGATCCGGCATGATCCCCGGTATCCTGGATGCTAACATTGTTTTACCGCTTCCCGGCGGCCCGATCATCAAAAGATTATGTCTGCCG